>JAAZFX010000149.1 GCA_012511555.1 Alcaligenaceae bacterium
ATACTTAATGAACCCATTTCATTCTCCTGAAGAGTTTTTTAATCACTACTAAAAATAATATTTTTAACTTACCCTGACTGGTGATAAAAATCACCAATACTTACTCACTGCGTGAGGCTTTTTCTACCAGACCGGACAAGCCCTCACGCCGAGCTAATTCATTTAATACCTGCTCAGGATTCACACCATAATAAGTTAAAGCTACCAGACTATGGAACCATAGGTCCGCTGCTTCATAAATTATTTTATCTTGATCTGCGTCTTTGCAGGCCATAATCAATTCAGCACTTTCCTCAGCAACTTTTTTTAAAAAAGCCTCAGGTCCTTTATGATAAAGCTTGGCGACATAGGAACCACTTGGAACACCGCCATTTTCCGGCAAACGACTCTCTAATACCCGCCCTAAATGCTCTAAAATCTGCTTTGCATCAAGCTCTTTTTGCTGTGACATTTAATACCCTGTGTACTACTCTGATTGATACATGGTTGCGGGATCAACTAAAACCGGGTCAGCAGTCAACCAATCCAACTCACCGCTTTCATCAGTGGTTAAAATCTTATAAAAGCAGCTTTCGCGACCTGTATGACAAGCGACGCCACCTATCTGCTCAACCTTAAGCAAAATGACATCGGCATCACAGTCCAAGTAAATATCATGCACTAGCTGTGCATGACCTGAACTCTCACCCTTGCGCCATAACTTCTTACGAGAGCGAGACCAATAAACACCACGTTTTGTATTAACAGTCTCAACTAAGGCCTCATGATTCATCCAAGCAACCATGAGCACACGATCTGTTTGCCAATCCTGTGCAATAACCGGAATTAGGCCTTGATCATTAAAGTTAACCTGTGTCATCCACTGCATTTAATCCACCCTGACCAAAATACCTTGATCGCGCATAAACTTCTTACACTCCTCAATGGTATAGTCACCAAAGTGGAAAATACTTGCCGCTAAAACAGCACTCGCACCACCAACAGTAACGCCATCAGCCATATGCTGAAGATTACCGACACCACCTGACGCGATGACTGGAATCGTTACTGCGTCGCTAATTGCGCGCGTTAATTCCAAATCAAAGCCATCCTTAGTGCCATCTCTATCCATACTGGTCACTAAAATCTCGCCGACACCATAATCGGCCATTTTACGAGACCACTCAACAGGATCTAATCCGGTGCCAGTACGACCGCCATGGGAATAAACCTCCCAACGCAAAGGCTCACCCTCTGCATTGACACGACGAGCGTCAATGGCCACCATAATACGCTCTGAACCGAAGCGCTCAGCAGCCTCACGAATAAGCTCTGGATTAGCAATTGCGGCACTACCAATTGACACTTTAGAGGCACCGACATCTAAAAGGCGTTGAATATCATTTAAACTACGTACACCACCGCCGACAATTAAGGGAATGGAAATTACCGCAGCCGTTTGCTGAATAATTGGTAAAATCAAATCCCGCTCGTCACTAGTTGCTGTGATATCTAAAAAAGTTAATTCATCAGCGCCCTGCTCACTATAACGCTTAGCAATCTCAACCGGATCACCTGCATCACGCAAGCCGACAAAATTTACACCCTTGACAACACGACCACCATTAACATCCAAGCACGGGATGACTCGCTTATATGAATCGGACTGCTGGTTATTTTGGTCGTGTGGCATTATTTTTGCTCCTCTACATCATCAAAATAGTCGTCAACATAATCCAGGGCCTCTTCAAAATTTAAAGTACCTTCGTATATGCTACGTCCTAAAATCGCACCTTCGATACCCTGATCGGCAACCTTACAAAGTGCCTCGATATCACGCAAATCAGTAACACCACCCGAAGCGATAACCGGAATACGGGTAGCCTGTGCTAATCGCACAGTGGCTTCGATATTAACACCGCTCAGCATACCGTCACGACCAATATCGGTGTAGATGATAGACTCCACACCAAAATCCTCAAAGCGCTTAGCCATCTCGATAACATCGTTTTTAGTTACCTTGGCCCAGCCATCAGTAGCCACTTTGCCATCCTTGGCATCCAAACCAACAATGATGTGACCACTAAATGCGCTACAAGCATCTTGTAAAAACCCAGGGTCCTTGACCGCAGCAGTACCGATAATAACGTAATCAAGACCCATGTCTAAATAACGTTCGATAGTTTCCATGTCACGAATACCGCCACCAATTTGCACTGGTATTTCACGATCAATCGTTTTTAAAATGGCTTCTATCGCTTCTTGATTTTTGGGACGTCCAGCAAAAGCACCATTTAAATCAACTAAGTGCAAACGCTCTGCGCCTCTTTTTAGCCAACTATCGGCCATAGTACCGGGATTATCAGAAAAAATTGTGGTGTCGTTAAGATCACCTTGTCTAAGACGAACACACTGGCCGTCTTTTAAGTCGATGGCTGGGATCAGCAGCATGATATTACAGAATAAATTTTAAGTTTAAATTAAATAGTAATAGATACCTTATCTACTACCCCGTAAATAGTATTTATACCCTATTTTTGATGCCTTGCATAAAGAATAACGGCCTTAAATACAATTAAATTGCTCAAGCTCAACAACCATTGTAAATTTGTCGTTCTAAGGCTACGGAAAGGCCTACGGCAGACAATATGAGGCTTCGCGGAAGAAGCCTCATAATACTACATAATTGTTTAAACTGGCACCTAGAGTACACCCTTAGTAGAAGGAATAACGCCAGCCATACGAGGATCCTCAGCCAAGGCCATGCGTAAAGCGCGACCAAAGGCCTTGAAAACTGTCTCGGCTTGGTGATGCGAGTTAATACCCTTGAGGTTATCAATGTGTAAAGTGACCGCAGCGTGATTCACAAAGCCCTGGAAAAACTCCTGAAATAAATCCACATCAAAACGACCGATTAACTCACGAGTAAAAGGGATGTTGTAATACAAACCCGGACGACCGGAAAAATCGACAACAACTCTGGATAATGCCTCATCTAATGGCACATAAGAGTGCCCATAGCGCACAATACCTTTTTTGTCCCCTACCGCTTTAGCAAAAGCCTGGCCTAAGGTGATACCCACATCTTCCACCGAATGATGATCATCAATGTAGGTATCGCCATCACAGTGCACTTCTAAATCAATCAAACCATGACGGGCGATTTGATCTAACATATGATCCAAAAAAGGCACGCCCGTATTAATATCCTGTTTACCAGTACCATCCAAATTGATCGCTACACGGATCTTGGTCTCCTGGGTATCACGACTAACTTCAGCAGTACGCATTGTAATTCCTCAATAATAAATTAATTCTTATAACGATATTCTGCACTTTTAGCATGAGCCTGCAGACCCTCACCATACGCTAAAGTACTGGCAACTTTTCCTAAAGTAGCCGCTCCGTCCTTTGACACCTTGATTAAGCTTGAACGTTTTTCAAAGTCATAAACGCCTAAAGGTGATGAAAAGCGCGCTGTTCGCGAAGTAGGTAACACGTGGTTAGTACCCGCGCAATAATCGCCCAAAGACTCCGAACTATAAGGACCAATAAAAATAGCACCCGCATGTCGAATCTTGTCGACCAATGGCTGTGCGTCTTCGACGGAAATTTCCAAATGCTCGGCTGCGATGTGATTAGCGATATCACATGCTTCGTCCAAATCTTTTACTTGAATCAAAGCACCACGGTTAGCCAAACTAGTAGAAATAATATCTTTACGTGGCATGTCAGGTAGTTGACGCTTAATTGAAGCCTCAACCTCTTCTAAATAGCCAGCATCTGGACAAAGCAAAATAGCCTGAGCTAACTCATCATGCTCAGCCTGTGAGAACAGGTCCATAGCGATCCAATCTGCTGGCGTCTTACCATCACAGATAATCAGAATTTCACTTGGTCCGGCAATCATGTCAATGCCCACAACACCAAAAACTCGACGCTTCGCTTCAGCGACATAAGCATTGCCGGGACCGACAATTTTGTCGACCTGAGCGATGCTCTCTGTACCGTAGGCTAATGCAGCCACGGCTTGGGCACCACCGATAGTTAATACGCGATCAACACCAGCTACTGCAGCAGCTGCCAAAACAATAGGGTTTTGTTCGCCACCCGGTGTAGGCGTCACCATGACGATTTCTTTGACACCGGCGACTTTAGCTGGAATGGCATTCATCAACACGGATGAAGGATAAGCAGCCTTACCACCCGGTACATAAAGACCAACTCGATCCATTGGCGTTACTTTAACGCCCAACACCGTACCGTCTTCTTCTTCATAAGTCCAACCAGCGCTTTTTTGACGCTCATGATAGGCACGAATACGCTCTGCAGCTTTGGTGAGTGCATCACGCTGCTCAGCAGGTAACGAGGCAAGAGCAGCTTCACAGGCCTCTTTAGAAACTTCCAACTGCGCCATGCTCTCTGCGCTGACGCCATCAAACTTGCGGCTATATTCAACCACCGCCGCATCACCATGCTGGCGCACATTGGTCAAAATCTCACTTACAGCAGACTCAATTTGTGAGTCTTGCGTTTCATCATAGGCTAACAACTGAGCTAATTGCTCAGCAAAGCCTTGTTCACTAGAATTTAAACGATTAATTACTGACATAACTATTCCAACGCAGCCTTCTCAAAGGCGTCAAGAAATGGCTGCAAACTTTTACCACGGGTTTTTAAGGCTGCCTGGTTCACGATTAAACGTGAAGAAACCGGCATCACATCCTCAACATCAATTAGATTATTGGCACGCAACGTACCACCGGTAGAAACCACGTCAACAATAGCATCTGCCAAACCGGTGAGAGGAGCCAACTCCATGGAGCCATATAACTTAATAATATCCACATGCACACCCTTTTTGGCAAAATGCTCACGGGTGATATTGACGTACTTGGTCGCGACCTTTAGACGACTACCTTGGCGTACTGCCTTTTCGTAATCAAAGCCTTGGCGTACAGCCACTGCCAAACGGCATTTGGCAATATTCAAATCAATCGGCTGGTACAAACCACCAGCATGATCCTGGCTATATTCATATAGAATATCCAAACCCGCTACACCAAAATCAGCGGCACCATACTGCACATAGGTTGGCACATCAGAAGCGCGCACAATTAAAATCTGCAAATTAGGGTCGCTCGTCGGTAAAATCAATTTACGCGACTTGCTAGGGTTCTCAGTAACCTCAATACCGACCGCCGCCAAAAGCGGTAAGGTATCATCAAAAATACGTCCTTTGGAGAGGGCAAGCGTCAGCTTATCCATGCTTAATTTATCCTTTCAATATCTGCGCCCACAGCTCTGAGCTTTTCTTCCATATTGACATAACCACGGTCAAGGTGATAAATCCTGTCAATAATCGTCTCACCCTCAGCCACCAACCCGGCAATAACTAAACTGGCAGAGGCACGAAGATCCGTTGCCATCACTATCGCTCCCGAGAGTTTATCTACACCATTAATCACCGCAGTAGGCCCGTCGAGCAATATATCTGCATTTAAGCGCAATAGCTCCGAAACATGCATAAACCGATTCTCGAAGATATTTTCTACAATGACTCCGGTACCTTCGGCGACGATATTCATCGCCATCATCTGAGCCTGCATATCGGTAGGAAAACCCGGGTGCTCAGCCGTACGAAAACTGACCGCTTTAGGTCTTGTAACCATTTTAGCGCGAATCCAGTCTTCACCGAGCTCAATTTGCAGTCCTGCCTCTTCTAACTTGTCCAGGGTGGCACCCATGGTCTCTGGAGCAGCATTGCGCAGAAGCAACTCACCACCCGTAGCGGCTACTGCACACAAGAAGGTACCCGCCTCAATACGGTCAGGAACGATGGAGTAATCGGTACCGTGTAAGCGCTCAACACCCTCAATCTCAATTCTATCTGTACCATGGCCAGTTATTTTCGCACCCATAGAAATAAGAATATTGGCCAAGTCGACGACCTCAGGCTCGCGCGCTGCATTTTCCAATACCGTCTTGCCCTTGGCTAAAGCTGCTGTCATCAAGAACTGCTCTGTTCCACCTACAGTAACCATATCGGTACGTATTGAACCACCGACCAAGCCACCTGCGGCGACAGCACCAACCACATAACCATGCTCAACCTCTAACTGCGCACCAAGCACCTTTAAGCCCTTAAGATGCTGATCCACCGGTCGCGAACCAATGGCACATCCACCCGGCAAGCTGACTTTGGCTTGACCTACACGGGCCAATAAAGGACCCAAAACCAGAATAGAAGCACGCATCGTGCTAACTAACTCATAAGGTGCCTCGTAGGAGCTCACCTCTTTAGTCTGCAAACGCAGTACATCCGCCTCTAACCACTCAGCCTCTACGCCAAGCTGCTGGAGCACAGCAACCATCGTTTCCACGTCCTTTAGACGGGGGACATTACGCAAAACAACCGCCTCATCAGTCAGCAAAGTCGTGCATAAGATTGGCAAAGCTGCGTTTTTGGCACCGGAAATAACGATCTCACCGCGCAGTGGTTTGCCACCGATGATTTTTAGTTTAGGCATTTTGTGCAAACTCTTCCGGGGTTAGCGTTTTCATAGACAAGGCATGAATTTCAGCCTTCATACGATCTCCAAGTGCAGCATAAACCAACTGATGACGTTGAATTAAGCGCTTGCCGGCAAATTCCGGGCTGACAATAATCGCTTGAAAATGTGAGCC
>JAAZFX010000150.1 GCA_012511555.1 Alcaligenaceae bacterium
AAACATCGCTCTTAATTAGTATCAAGAATCAATCCTATAGAAGTTCTGTTTTACCATAATGTCTTTCCTTGACCTGCCGCAACTCAACTAGAAATCAAGCTTCAGCCCCTTTGACAACCTCTTTAGCAGCCTTCTAAAATCAAATCTCACACAAGGGTTCACCCGCATCAAATATGACTCCACAATCATAGCGGTTGCACTACTATTTCTTAACTTCCACTCGGAGTGATTCGTGAGACCTATTAAAATAGCATTAGCAGCCTGTTTACTAATACCTACATTGCTGTGGGCTTTTGCTGACACATTATGGCCTGAACCTTTTACTTACTTCACCTTTCGTCGTAGCTTCATGCAATACAGTGGCGTCGTGCTCATTGCCGTCATGAGCGTTGCAATGATACTGGCACTACGAATAAAATGGTTAGAGCGGTACTTAGATGGCTTAGATAAGATGTATCGCCTTCATAAGTGGTTAGGAATCTCCGCTTTAATCATAGGAGTGATGCACTGGTGGTGGGGTAAATTCACAAAGTGGATGGTAGGTTGGGGCTGCTTAACTAAACCAAGTAGCGTTGGCGGTATGGGTCCTGGTGACGGTAGCGGTCAACTATTCCCTGTGCTACAAGATTGGGTAATGTCACAGCGAGCTCTAGCGGAGACAGTCGGTGAATGGGGCTTTTATGTGGCCGTTATATTGATTGCATTAGCACTAATTAAGCGCTTTCCATACCATCTCTTTATCAGCACCCACAAGATCTTAGCGATCACCTATTTGCTATTTGTCTACCATAGCTTGATTCTTATGCACTTTTTCTACTGGAGTGACGTGATATCTTGGTTCGTGCTGTTCTTAATGCTGCTTGGTTCCTATGCTGCAGTGGTCACCTTATTTAAAAAAATCGGTGCAAACCGTAAAGTGCCCGGACATATAACAGAGATCGATTACTTTCCATCCCTACAAATGTTGGAGATATCGATTGAACTAACTGATGGCTGGCCAGGACATAAGGCGGGACAGTTTGCCTTTGTTCGATCGAGCAAACAGGAACGTGCTCACCCCTATACCATTTCGTCAGGCTGGACCCCCTCTAAACCTCAAATCAATATGATCATCAAAGAATTAGGGGATCACACCAGTCGCCTTCCCAAGCAACTAACCGTCGGTACACCGGTCTCAGTAGAAGGTCCTTATGGTTGCTTTACTTTTGAAGACACACAGCCTCGACAAATTTGGATCGGTGCAGGCATTGGCATTACGCCTTTTATTGCCAGACTACAATCCCTTGCCACCACCCCAGATGGTAAAGAAATTACCCTCTTCCACCCAACGGTCGGTTACGATGAAGAAGCTATTAGTAAATTAAATGCTCACGCAGCAGCAGCCGGAGTCACACTACATTTAGTACTTAATGATCGAGATCCACTACTAACACGTGAGAGAATTTGTGAGCTCGTACCAGAATGGCGCTCTGCCAGCATTTGGTTCTGTGGACCAGCAGGATTTGGGCAATCCCTAAGAGAGGACTTTAAAGCACAAGGCTTAGCATCACAACACTTTCACCAAGAGCTGTTTGAGATGCGTTAAAGTAAATTTTTAAAAAAACCAGCATGTAATAAATAGTACATGCTGGTTTTTTTAATGCTTAAGTGCTCAAAAAGCCTTAGAAGAATCCTAAAGCCTGATCGCTATAGCTCACTAACAAACACTTAGTCTGTTGATAATTTGCTAAAGCCATCTTGTGGGTCTCACGACCAATACCAGATTGCTTATACCCCCCAAAGGCAGCGTGAGCGGGATACATGTGATAGCAGTTAGTCCATACACGACCCGCTTGAATACCGCGACCCATGCGATAGGCTTGGGAACCATCTCTACTCCAGACGCCGGCACCTAAACCGAAGATACTGTCATTAGCAATCGCCAGCGCATCTTCCTCGTCCTTAAAGGTAGTAACCGCCGCGACAGGACCGAAAATTTCCTCTTGGAATACACGCATCTTATTATCACCTAAGAGCATGGTAGGTTTTACAAAATAGCCCTCATCCAACTCACCACCCTGTAGGTTTCTGCCACCACCGGTTAAGCAAGTAGCCCCCTCCTCTCGGCCAAGATCGATATAGCCTAAAATTCGGTCCAGCTGAGCTTGAGAAACCTGTGCGCCAATCATGGTGGACTTATCCAGAGGGTGCCCTTCTTTAATACTCTCTACTCGTTCTACTACTTTTTCAATAAAACGTTCATAGATAGACTCTTGAATTAGGATTCTAGAAGGTGCTGTACACACCTCACCTTGGTTTAAAGCAAACATCGCCGCCCCTTCAAGGGCTTTATTTAAGAAAGCATCATCAGACTGCATGACATTTTCAAAGAAGATATTTGGGCTTTTACCGCCTAACTCAACAGTGGCCGGAATCAAGGTAGTTGCCGCATTACGCAAGATCTGCTGACCTACTGGAGTTGAACCGGTAAAGGCGATCTTCGCAATACGATTGCTAGTGGCTAGAGCATCACCCGCTTCTTTACCAAAACCATTGACAATATTAACCACCCCAGGCGGCAATAGATCACCAATAACTTCCATTAATAACATGATAGATGATGGTGTCTGCTCTGCGGGTTTCATCACTACGGTACAACCCGCCGCCAATGCTGGGGCTAGTTTCCAACTCGCCATCAACAACGGGAAATTCCACGGAATAATCTGGCCAACGACACCAATAGGTTCTTGAAAATGATAGGCGACAGTATTTGGTTCAATATCAGATATCGCCCCCTCCTCTGCTCTTAAGCACCCCGCAAAATAGCGAAAATGATCAACAGCCAAGGGCAAATCAGCACCCATAGTTTCACGTAAAGCCTTACCATTATCAACTGTTTCCGCAACGGCCAGGCGTTCAAGGTTTTGCTCCATACGGTCAGCAATTCGCAATAAAACTGCCGAACGCTCTTGCACCGACGTCTCAGCCCAAGCTTTGAAGGCAGCGTGCGCGGCATCTAATGCTAAGTTCACATCATCTGCATCAGAACGAGCTACCTCACAAAATACCTTACCGGTAATAGGACTCACATTTTCAAAATAATTGCCCGCAACCGGAGGAACCCATTTACCTCCAATATAATTGTCGTAGCGTTTTTTAAAGGGAAAATCTAAATCAATTCCAAAGCGCTTCAAATCAGTCATGCTCATTACTAACCTCCTAAGGTTAACTTATTGACATTGGTAAACTGCAAATAGGCAACACATTTCATCTGCCTAGGCAAACAGCATATCACCCAAAACTAATATAGCAGTATTGTCATAAACCATTAGACGTATCCTCACTTAGATCATGGATATCAATGGCATAGGGCTCTTTTTAGACTGACAACATAATTTTTGCAAAGCATGAGTATGTCATCAGTCTCTCAGACAACTAGCTCAATCTCTCCTCAACTACCCCGGAAACGTTCTCTCCCGGGGATTCAAAAAACTCGGAATCAAGCTCTTCAAAGTCTGCAGACTCACTTCCTAAAGACTTAGACTTGTTCTTTGTCCAAATCATTTTCAGTTCACGCCCATGAACTTCACTGATACTACGGACTACCCCGTCATCATCTGTGTATTGGCGATTTTTAATACGCCCCCTCAACCACAGCTTATCACCTACATCCATATAGTCACTAACACGCTGTGCTAAATTACC
>JAAZFX010000151.1 GCA_012511555.1 Alcaligenaceae bacterium
ACAGTAGAACAAAGGCTAGAGACTTTTTACGCACAACATCATCATTGCCGATAATCTCTTCCAGCTCGCTTGAAAACTCTTCTGCGATACCAATGATTCTTTGATCAACAATGCTTGCGTTAATATTTACAGCAATCCCCTTAAACTTAACTTATTAGAAGTGTATGCTTTAAAACGATTAGTCTATCATACTGTTGAGCTGTTTTATTTGCTCTATTTTTAACAGAGTTTAGTGTAGTAAAAATCCGGAGTTTCTAATCAGAAGCTCCGGATTTTTTATTATTTTTTATTTAATTATCAAAAAAATTCAACACCGCATCTAGACCATTGTGGTTGATGCTGAAGCGCGCTTGTTCTTGTACCTTGGGCTTAGCCATATAAGCCACTGAGTAATCAACCTTGGACATCATCGGTAGGTCATTAGAACCATCGCCAATAGCAATACATTGCTCAGGCGTTGCACCGAGTTGCTCCATGAGCGTACTGAGATAATTGGCCTTGGCATCACCATCCAGAATATCACCCAATACACGACCACTTAATTTGCCATCAAGAATTTCTAACTGATTGGCATAAGCGTAGTCCAAATCTAAACGCTCTTTTAAGCGTGAGGTAAAGAAGGTAAAGCCACCTGAAACTAGGAGCGTAGTAACCCCGTGTTTGTGAGCCGTTTCGATTAGGGTTTCAGCACCGGGATTGAGGCGCAAAATATCATCATAAATTGTTTGTAAGCATTGAGCTGAGGTACCTTCGAGTAGGGCAACGCGTTTAATCAAGCTCTCTTTAAAGTTTTTAATCTCACCGCGCATGGTGGCTTCTGTAATCTCTGCGACCTGATCTTTACGTCCTGCACAGCCGGCGATTTCATCGACGCATTCGATATTAATCAGGGTGGAATCCATATCCATGGCCAAGATTTTGATGTCTTTCAAAGAACGCAATTCATCCAAAATTGCCATATCGACTTTGTGCTGTTGACACCAACGCTGGATTTCTTCTAATTGTGATTCATTAAAACCGTTTAAACGAATAACATGATTACGCACCTGAATAACCTGATCGGCTTCGGCGATGGCGGCTATTTGCTCGCGTAATTGAGCATCTAAAATAGGTGACTGTAAAACAAGATATTTCATCTACGCTTTTCCTCGGTGATTAAACGTTAAATTTGTTAATAGCATATTCTATCGCAGGCACATGAAAGTAGCTTTAATTGCGCCTGCTCTGGGTAATCTAGTGATTAAGTCTTATTTAATCACTAGCTAATTAGTTAACAGCGACCTCTTCAGGAGCGTGTCGAAGTCTGCCCAATATTGAAGCGATCTCTTGAATACGCTGTTCTAACTTTAGACCATCCTTGAGATCAATTAAAATTCGCTCAGGCCCTTTGAAGTGAATGTGCTTATTTCTTTGGACCAAATCAATCAGACTGAGTGGGTCGACTTTAGATGACTTGTCAAAGGTAATAATTGCCTTATCATCGCCAATGTCCACCACCGTAATCGTAAATGGCTCGGCTAATAAACGTAGGCGATGGGTTGAGAGTAAGTTTTTAGCTTCATCGACCAAGCTACCAAAGCGGTCAATTAGCTCTTCTTGAATATTTCGCAATTCATCTAAACTAGCGGCGTGTGATAAACGCTTATAAATCGAGAGCCGCGCACTTACATCCGGACAATAGTCATTAGGCAGTAGTGCAGAGGCGTGCAAGCGCACCTCGCAGCTTTGGTCAAAGGGCGACTCATAGTCAGGCTCTTTGCCATCACGCAAGGCTTTTATCGCTTTGTTCAACATCTCGGTATAGAGAGAAAAGCCGATTTCGTGGATATTACCCGATTGTGAATCACCTAAAATCTCACCACTGCCGCGAATTTCCATATCATGCATGGCAAGATAGAAACCAGAACCCAGCTCCTCCATTGACTGAATCGCTTCCAGGCGTTTGCGAGCGTTAGGGGTAATGGCATCTTCACCTGGCGTCAGTAAATAAGCGTAGGCTTGATGGTGAGAGCGCCCAACACTACCGCGTAATTGGTGTAACTGAGCTAACCCTAATTTATCGGCTCGATGAATAATAATCGTATTGGCACTAGGCACATCAATACCGGTTTCAATAATGGTGGTACAGAGCAGTACATTGTAACGTTGCTGATAGAAGCCCTTCATCACTTGCTCTAATTCACGTTCAGACATTTGACCGTGGGCCACGCCGATGCGAGCTTCAGGAAGCAGTTCTTGTAGACGGGCAGCACGGTTGTGTATCGTCGACACTTCATTGTGCAAGAAGTAGACTTGACCACCACGCTTTAATTCCCGCAGGCAGGCCTCACGGATAGTTGAATTATCCTCTCGACGAACAAAAGTTTTAATGGCTAAACGCTTTTCGGGAGCGGTTGCGATCACTGAAAAATCACGCACGCCTTCTAAAGACATGCCTAGAGTACGGGGGATAGGCGTGGCGGTGAGGGTGAGAATGTCCACCTCGGCGCGTAAGGCTTTAAGTGCCTCCTTTTGACGCACACCAAAGCGGTGTTCCTCATCAATAATCACTAGGCCCAAGTTTTTAAATTTAGTGTCTTTAGCGATAATTTTGTGCGTACCGACGACAATATCCGTAGTGCCTTTTTCGAGGCTTTCCAGGACCTGCTGTGTTTGCTTACCAGTTCTAAAACGCGATAGCTCAGCTACGCTCACTGGCCAGTCGGCAAAGCGATTGGCAAAAGTTTGAGCATGTTGTTCAGCTAATAAGGTGGTGGGACAAAGTAGGGCGACTTGTTTGCCGTTGGCGACTGCAATAAACGCAGCTCGTAAGGCAACTTCGGTTTTACCGAAACCGACATCACCGCAAACTAACCGATCCATCGGTTTACCTGAGGTCATGTCCTCAATGACTGCCTCAATGGCGGCGGCTTGGTCAGGGGTTTCTTCAAAGCCGAAACCCTCAACAAAGGCTTGATAGTCACTAAGCGGCAAAGTAAATTCAACGCCTTGTCGTGAAGCTCGATGGGCATATAGGTTGAGCAACTCGGCAGCGGTATCGCGAATTTTGATGGCCGCTTTTTTTCTGGCCTTGTCCCATTGACCGGAACCTAAACTATGCAAAGGCGCAGTTTCCGGGTCAGAACCACCATAGCGAGAAATCACATGAAGTTGTGATACTGGCACAAAGAGTTCCGTGTTGTCAGCATACTCCATCTTCAACATCTCAACCGGACCTTCCTCACCCAAGTCCATATTGACTAAGCCGAGGTAGCGGCCGACACCGTAATTGACGTGCACCACCGGATCACCCGGCGCCAGTTCTGATAAATCACGAACCATGGAGTCGACATTGCTCTGCTGCTCTTTTTTGCGACGCTGTAAGCGTGAAGCAGCAGTTTCCGGATAGAGGTCACCCTCGGTCAGAACAACGATATCCTCATCCGGTAGGCTAAAGCCCTTGTAGAGATTCGCCACAATCAAGGAAAAGTTTGGCAGTTCTTTTTTATGTGCACGAACTTGCTCTAGTGACTGAATATTGGCATCAGGCTTTAATGCGTGCTCACTTAAGATCTGCATTAAGGTCTCACGACGACCGGCACTATCGGCACATAAAACGGTGCGATTTTCAGCTTTAAGAAGTAAATGCTCCAGGCGTTGAAAAGGGTGCTGGGCTCTGGATTGAACCGCGACATCAGGACTTGGCTTAATTTGAGGGTGCTCTTCATCTTCCATCCAATGGATTCTTGGCATCGTTGCCAAGGCCATGAAAAACTGCTCGGCACTTAGGTATAAGTTCTCGGGTGCCAAAATAGGTCGTTCACTATCATATTTCAGAAAATCATAGCGGCTGCGTGTCTCTTCGTGGAAACTCTGAATACTTGTTTCTAAATTGC
>JAAZFX010000152.1 GCA_012511555.1 Alcaligenaceae bacterium
ATCGTGTACCAATCGTGTAAATGTCGCTTCTAACAGGGTCGTCACCTCTTTTGCTGATTTCAGCATTTGGCACATAATCACCGCTAGGTGTTCTGTCAGATTCGTCACGTCTGAATTTACTACCTCTCAATGTTAGGCCTAGTCTATCTTTGATAATGGGGCCGCTTAGATAAAGATCTAATTTGCGACTGTCACCGCCATTATTTGTTTGGAATGTGGTGTCAGCAGTTACAGAGCCGTGCCACTGGTCAGAAACTTTACGAGTAATAATGTTAACAACCCCGCCCATAGCATCAGAACCGTAGAGGGTAGACATAGGACCGCGGATTACTTCAATTCTGTCGATAGAGTTTACGGGAGGTAGGAAGCTGGTGGATGTTTCACCAAAGCCGTTAGGTGTGACGTTACCTGCTGGGTTCTGGCGACGACCATCAACTAGAATAAGGGTGTAGTCACTAGGCATGCCGCGAATACTGATGTTGACTCCACCGGTTTTTCCGGCAGCCGCTTCAACGTCTACGCCTGGCACATCAATTAAGGCATCGGCAATACTGGAAATAGATTTTGTCTCTAGCTCTTCACGCGTAATCACAGAAATACTGGCAGGTGCTTGTTTAATACTTTGCTCAAAGCCGGATGCGGTAACTACCATGGTTCCCAGGTCAACGGACGGTCCCTCAGTTTGTTGTGCGATAGCAATGTTTAAGGGAAAAGTGCTAGCCAGTACTAGAGATAGCATGGATAGACGATAAGTGGATTTTGATTGCACAAAAATCTCCTCTAAATTGTTACGGTATGAACCTAAGTAATAATGATTCGCATTTATATATATCATAGTTACAAATGTAATTCAAAATTCTTGTCCATATTTGTTTTTTTTACACAACTAAATTTTTGTAAAAAACAGTGAAATTTATTACAAAAAGAGAAGTTTTTGTAATAAATGTCGCTTGTGATCAACACTTATTTTAATGAAGAGTTTTTGAGTTAAAAAATTAAGCCGCCACCAACACATTACGCAAGAATCTCGCTGCGTCTGCCAATTCGCCACTACAAAGACCAACGGGGCCGATTTGATTAAGAGTCAGTAGGTCAGCTGCTGCGCCATGTAGCCAAACACCGCCGGCGACTGCTTCGTCTGCCGCTAGGCCTTGGGCTAACAGGCTGATAATCATGCCACTTAACACATCGCCGCTGCCGGCAGTAGCAAGGCCGGGATTGCCGCTTTGATTGATAATTAGTTCCTCATCGGGGGCGGTGATGATGCTTTGATAGCCTTTTAGTACGATGCGACTAAAGTATTTTTCCGAGAGTTCAAGGGCGGCATCTTTTCTATTAGCTTGTATTTCAGTCGCACTGCATTCTAATAAACGAGCAGCTTCTGCGGGGTGGGGAGTCAAAATAGCGGGGATCAGTCTCGCGGTCAGGAGTTCAGCGAGCTCCGGGTAGATAGCTAGTAAATTTAGTGCGTCTGCATCAAGCAATAAGGGCTTTTGCGCCGTTTGTTGTAGGAGTGACTGTAAGATGTGATAGGCGGATTCTGATGTGCCCATGCCGCAGCCCGCGGCCCAGTGGGTAATGTCTTTACGCTCAAGTAGCTCGTCGGCTGTTGACAGCATCAGTTCAGGTCGGTCAATGATGTAGGGGAGTGGCAGCTTGTCTTGGCAAAAACCGAGCCACAACTTACCGCAGCCATTGAGCAGGGCAGCAGTACCGGCTAGAACAATGGCGCCACTCATGCCATTGCTACTGCCAATAATACCAACCGTACCAAAACTGCCTTTATGGCTGTCTAAGGCGCGCTCTAGCAAGAGGCCGGGGAAGTTCTGATGACAATGTGCCAGCCATTCTTCAAGTAAGTTGTCACTTATTTCATAATTCTTCATCACTAAGCCTCCCTAAAGCGCTTGTTTCTTATTAGATTGCCTGTATGCCAGGGCCTTCTAAACGGCTGCGACCACCACTTATCGGAATAACCTGAATTTGTGTGCTGATCCTTTCCTTTAAGGCTACCACATGAGAAATGATGCCGATGGTTTTACCGCTTTGTTGTAAATTAGATAAAGAGCTTAAGGCCACATCCAGGCTGTCCTCATCCAGGGTGCCAAAGCCCTCATCCAAAAATAGTGACTGCAGCTGCATATTGCCGGATACCATCTGCGATAGACCCAGGGCTAAGGCTAAGCTGACGATGAAGCTTTCTCCACCAGAGAGGTTTTTAATTGAACGAATCTCACCACCTTGATAATGATCTTCCACCGTTAGTTCTAACTTACTGTTAATACTGTTATCAATGCGCAGTGAATAGCGGTCACTCATTTGCTTTAACTGTAAGTTGGCATAGTGTAGAACTAACTCAAAGGTCAGGTTTTGAGCGAAGTTACGATATTTTTTACCATCAGCTGAGCCAATTAGTTCATGCAGCATGCGCCAGCGGTTAGTCTCTTTTTCTTGTGCGTCGATGAGTTTGTTTTGTTCGGCTACTCGGGTGGCTGCAGCCATGTGGGTATCTAGTCTTTCTTGGTCTCGACCTTTGACTGCATTAAGTTGTGCTTTTTGCACTTCCAGAGACTCGTATTCTAAGCGACAAGTGTTTAAGGCTTTAGGCTCTTCAGGCTGCTGCTGAGTTAAATTCTGTAAATTGCTTTCGACTTGCTGTAGCTGCTCTGTGAGTGTGCTTTTACGCTCGGCCAGTACACGTTGCTGTTGGTCCAAATGAATTCGTTCATCTTCTTCAAGACAAGCGGCTAAAAAGCTTTCTTCACTGGTAAATTGTTGCTTCTCTAATTGATATTTAAATTGAGGTTCCAGTGAGTGTAATTGGATATTAGTTGTGTCAATGCTTTCTTCAAGGCTTTTAATTTTTTGGCTTAGGCTAATAAAGATGTTATCGACTTCTTGTCGTTCTTTGCTTTTTTCTTCCAATAGTATTTCAATACGTTTAAGCTCCAGGCTTAGTTGCTCTTCTTCTTTATTTGGGTCCTTATCACTAAAAAGAGCTTGGCGCGTGTCAACTGATATTGTCAATCTATGTTGTTTGTCGTGAGTACCTGCTTGCAGCTCTTTAAAATCTTCTTGATAGGCTTTGATTTGCTTTTCAAGATTAGCGATATTTGTTTTTAAACCTTCAAAGTCAACACTCATTTTATTGCTCCATTGTTGAGCCTTTTCCCTGACCGTTAATTCTTTTTCGAGGCGTTTAATTTGTTCTTGTAGACCTTGTGCCTGAGTTTTGAAAGCAACAGGTGAAATTTGCTGCTGATCGAGCGCATTTTTTAAATCTGCGGTGCTTTGAATCTCTAAATTTGAGCCAAAGGTATTAACTAATAGCTCATGTTTGGATTCAATTTTATTTAATAGGCTAGCGAGCTCAGCCGCATCTTCACTAAACTGTTGTTCCACTCCCTTGACACTGGCATCTAGATGCGCAACTTGTCGCGCATTGTCACTGAGCATAGTTAACACAGCTCTTTCTGTTTTTCTGCTTTCTTCCAAGTCATGCTCGGAGATTTTTGGTGCGCTTAACTCACCCTTTACAAGTGGATGATCCAAAGCACCGCAAAGCGGACATGGCTTACCATCAACCAAGTCGTGACGGTGCTCCTCAAGCGACTTGATCGTCATTGCCAGTTTGTATTCAGCTTCATGCTGTGCTACTTTGGCCTCATGAACCCTATGCTCTTGCTCTAGTCTGGAGCGTTGAGTAATGAGTTGATTTATTTCATCATAAAATCGTTTAATAGAGCTTTGGTGCTTGCCCAGCTTTGAGCCTTTTTCATAATAGCGTTGAGTCTCGTCACGAATCGCTTCCAGATTGCGTAAGTCATCTTTAGAGTCATCAATAAGCTGGTAGAGCGTACTGATTTCATTTGTTTCTTTCAGCATAATGAGGAGTTTTTCAATTTCCTCTGCCGTTGAATATTGTGCAAGAGAAGGCTCGGTTAAATCCCCAAAGCGATATCCTTGAGCGAGAATACGCTGACAAAGTTGCTTAATAAGTGCCGTGATTTCCTCATGACGAGTGTGGTGGCTTTCCAGTTCACTTTTGCTTTTCTCTAGGCGTTGAGTGATGTTCTCTAAACGCTCTGTTTCCTGTTTAAGAAGCTTATTTTCTTGGGCTATACTCGCATCCAGCTCGCGTACTTTATTAAAGGTTTTTCTTTGTTCCTCTAATAATTGACTGGCTCTACTTCTGTGACTTCCTACTTCAATTACTTGCTTTTCTCTGAGCTTGCGAGTTTGCGTCACTGTAGCTAATTGAGGAGTTAGTTCAGTCAGTGATTGCTGACTGTTTTTAAGGTTGGTGCGTAAAGCGTTAATTTCGGTATGAACCTTAATCAAGGGCAGCGTTTTATTAGCTAAGGTCAACATTTGCGCTTGCGGGGCAAAGTCTTTTTCTGCCTGTAGGCATTGTGCCAACTGTTCCTTGAGTTGTTGCTGGGACTTTTGGCCTTGCAGCGAGTTTTCCCACCATTTGATGAGCGTAGTTGTTTGTTTTTGTTGCTCATTAATACTGCTGAGTTGTTGCTCAATACTTGCGAGTGAACTCTGTAAGCTATCAACTTCCTCTGCTTTTAATAAGTTAATGCCATTGACGGCAATCGCTAACTCAGTGAGTTTCTTCTCTTCTTCACTTTTGATTTGATGTACTTTAATGGAAATATCACTATAAATTTCAGTACCCGTGATTTGCTCAAGTATAGGTGAGCGCTCTTCTTCTTTAGCATTGAGGAAGTCTGCAAAACGACCTTGAGCGAGTAGCACTGTGCGCGTAAAACGCTGAAAGTCCAAGCCGCTGATTTGCGTGATTAATTGAGAAACTTCATTAATACGGCTAGAGAGCAACTTTCCCGAATTGACATCAAATAACTCACGTTTAACCTGTTGTAACTTACCGTCAGGCCGATTATGTGCTTTGCGCTGACTCCAATGAGCGCTAAAGATTCCGCTTGCGGTTTGAAATTTAAGCTCAGCAAAACACTCAGCATGTTGTCTGGACATAATTTCATTTTGTGATTGAGAAATTGTCTCCAGTCTTGGCGTACAGCCAAAGAGTGCTAAACAAATGGCATCTAACAGCGTGGTTTTACCGGCACCGGTTGGCCCGGAGATGGCAAAAATACCATTTTGCTCATACTCAGGGTGAGTAAAATCAATTAACCATTCTCCTTCAAGAGAGTTAAGGTTTTTAAAGCGTAGCGTTAGTAATTTCATGCTGTTTCTGTGGTGTTTTCTTGTTCTTGATGTAATCTAAAAAGGGCTTCTTGATACGTTTTTATTAATTCATTTTGTTGTTCTTGAGGAATGTTTTGGCGTTCAAGTAGACGTTTAAATACCTCTTCGACACTGAGCTCTTGTAAATTTTCAAGTGAAGTTTCACTTTGAAGGTGCTGACTACGGCGTTGTCGGTTAATTAATTTTAAAATTTCCACCTCAGAGTCTTTAATGCACTCCATCAATTTAGCTCGTAAGTTTGCTTGCAGCTCGTCACTGTCATAGGTGACTTCTAACCAAATGGGCTCTTTCAGGGCTTTTAGTGCCTCTAGTTGAGAAAGTAAAGATCGCAAATTGCCGGAGATTTTAGCGAGGCGCTGAAAACCGGGAATCTCGAGTTCACTGACCTCAGCCTCGTGATGGTCATTAAAATCAACGATTAGTACTTTTTTGGACTGTGCTATTTCATCAAAGCACATGGCTAAGGGGCTGCCACTATAGCGGATATGATTAAGTCCACCGACTCTTTGGTGTTGGTGAATATGTCCTAAAGCCACATAATTAAAGTCAGGACTAAATAAATCTGTTTTTAATTGCCCCAAGGTGCCTACGTATAAATCGCGCACACCGTCGCCCTCGTTGGTTAGACCACCCGTCATAAATAAGTGACCGGTTGCAATCATTGGGACATTGTGTTGTGTTGCCAATTGTTTAGCATATTCTGCTACTGCTTGATAGTGCTGATGATGAGCATCAATGATACGTTGGTCTTTGTCTTCTAAACTCTCAAGAGGGACATAGCGGCGTATATCTCTGTCGCTTAAAAAGGGCACGGCACAAACGATTAAGCCAACCTCACCTTGACTGTTCTTGAGTACGAGGACTTCATCCTTGATATCTTCACAGGCTTGGCCAACGACATGCACATTAAGGTTTTTTAAAATGGCGCCAGGGGCATTTAAAAAGCTGGCCGAATCGTGATTGCCACCAATTACGACAATATGCTGACACGATGATTTAGTTGCCGCTTTTGCTAAGAAATTATAATACTGGTCCTGTGCCATCACACTCGGTGTGGTTGTGTCAAAAATATCACCGGCGATAATTAGTACTTCGATCGCTTGATCATCAATGCATTGCAACATCCAGTCGAGTAGTTGAGAAAACTCCGGATACCGTCTTTTTCCCAACAAGGAACGACCCAGGTGCCAGTCAGAAGTGTGTAAAATGCGCATGTTAAAAGTATATTGAGGCTTAAGCTGGTTATTGATCCGATTAATATTAAAACAAACGATGTAAGTTGTGAATTAAACGGTTATTATTTAGCAAATTGCATCTTAATAATTCATTGGAGCGTTGAAAATGACCAAATCAAGTGACGAGCGTATTGTTAAAAATACTGAGTTAGCGGAGAAGCTGTCCGTACTACATCAGCAGAAGACGGTGATGATAGCAAGTCTCAATGCAGATGGTTCGCCTTTGATTAGCTATGCACCTTTTGTTGAAAAGGATGGAGCTTTTTTTATTTTCATCAGCTATTTGGCAGAGCATACACCAAACCTTATTGAACGTCCGCAAGCCTCAGTCATGCTGACGGCAGATGAGTCAACTACCTCTAATCTCTTTGTCAGGGGGCGTGTCCGTTATGAGGTTGAGTGTACAGTCATTGAACGTGAAGCTGCGCTTTTTGACGAGGTGCTGATTGATTTAGAGCAACGACAAGGCAAAATCGTGTCATTATTGAGGACTTTAGGGGACTTTTATTTGATTTGCCTCAGGCCGCAGGCAGGCAGCTTAGTGGTGGGTGCCGGGGCGGCTTATAGCTTTAAGCCGGGCGTGATGGATTTTGAACAGGTCACTGGCCGATAATCAGATAAAATAGCAGCTAAAGGAGATTTTGATGAAAAAAGTTGTATTTGCGGCTTTTGCAGCACTGGCTCTAAGTGCATGTGTGCAACTGCCGATTTATCCGCCGATGAGCGAAGCAGAGAAGAGTTCAATGACATGTCGCGATATTTGGAAGGAGTCCGAAAAGCTGAATCGCGTTATTGGCAATGCGCGCGCCGATTACCCTCATGGCAGCGTGCCTACAGGTCGTGACGCTGAGGTATTAGAGGCAGCGCAAACTCGTCTCAATCAAGTGCGCGAGTTGAGCGTGCAAAATATGTGCACCTATGGTTAGTTAGCGTGTTTTAAGAATTTTTTTGGTTCAGTTAATGTTTAAATTAAAATTACTTGCTGTTTTTTTAACAGTATTTACCTTAGGTGCTTGCACAACTCAAGCAGGCAATGATATTGATGGCGATGGTTGTGCGGTTTTTAATCAGCGTATTATTCAGAGCGATGCACAGGTAGGAGTTGGTTCAGGCAATTTCTTGAATCGTAATCGTCTGGATAGAAACGCAGACGAGGAGCGCGAACGCGCCCGTCGCCTTGGTTGCGGTCAGTACTAATTCTATTGCTTTTTGTTGGCGAGAACTTGCTCAACGCCTTTGTTGGCAAGTTCGTCGGCACGTTCATTGCCAGCGTCACCACTATGACCCTTAACCCAAAACCAGCTGATCTCGTGGCGTTTTGTTTGTTCAAGTAACTGTAGCCAAAGATCTTTGTTTTTGACCGGCTGATTAGCCGAATTTTTCCAATTTTTTTTAAGCCAGCCGGGCATCCATTCAGTGAGGCCTTTTTTTACATATTGTGAATCGACATAAAGTTCGATGATCCAGGCTTCTTTAAAGAATTCCAGGGCCTTGATAACCGCCATCATCTCCATGCGATTGTTGGTAGTTTCAAGTTCACCTCCGAATAGTTCATGTTCCCGGCCTTTAAGTTTTACGTCTTTGTACTTCATATAGACACCCCAGCCACCAGGCCCGGGATTGCCTTTACAGGCACCATCAGTCCAAATTTGTACTATGGTTTTATTTGACATCGAATCCTCAAGTTAAATTTTGTTTTTTGTGGCAACTGTAGCTGGTCTTAAAGAATTTTTTTTCTTTTTGATAGGCACTGATCCAACTAGGCTAGGGTTAATGTGGCGTTTGGTAGCAGATAGATAAAATATTGCACCGGCAAAAGGCCACCAACGATTACCCGCTTTATTCATAAAAGAAAATTTATCTAATCTCTTTTTATTCATCAAGGCAGGTTCATAGCAAGAAAGCTGACCTCGGTCAATTTCAAAGGACAGTAATTGTAGCCAATCCTTGGTTTTTTGTAGTGAAATTTGCTTTTTGTTAGGAATAGGGAGATAGGGGAAGCGTGAAAATTTATTGCGCAATCCCCAAAGGCTATAAGGATTAAAGCCGAAAACAAGTAGGCGACCTTCATGTACCAAAATACGATCAACTTCGCGCAAAATATGATGAGGATTATCATGCCAATCAAGGGTAAAAGGTAAAACCACTAAATCAACCGATTCGCTGTCATAGTTAAGGTATTGAGAAGTGAACTGCTGCTCTTTGGCAAAAGGTTGGGGAATATCTTTGTTATTGTGATAAAGCTGTTCTAACTCCTTTTGATAAGGGAGAACCTCCCTTTTCTTGGTTTCAGTGTCCACATCTGTGACAAGATCCTTGGCGCCAATATGTATTAAGTCATCTTGAGTTAGAATAACTTTGGTCCGAATCCGGTTGTTTTGTAGTAAATCGCATGACTGCAAGCCAAGTTGCAGAGCCTTATAGCCAAACACATTGACCAATAAGTCATCAGCTTTTTCTTGCACCCAGTTGCCGGCCAACTCACCCATCGGGGTAGTTAACCACTCGTCCAGAGAGATTTGGCGTTGTGTGTGTATTTGCTTGCTCGTCATCAAATTCAAATTCTTAGGAGGGATTTATGAATACCGAAATTTATCCAATATCCGCGTTCAATGACAATTATATATGGATTATTCGTCAGGGGGACAATGCTGTTGTAGTTGATCCGGGTCAAGCAGCACCGGTAATTAGTGATTTAGAATCTAAAGACTTATCCTTAAAAGGCATTTTAATTACACATCATCATGATGACCATACTGGTGGTGTGCGGGATTTGGTTGAGAGATATGGTGCGCCTGTTTATGGTCCCGCGTTTGAAACTAGACCCATTCCCTGTTTGGATGAGGGTTTGGCCGAAGGCGATACGGTACATATTGATGGTATTGATGCAAAGTTTGAGGTGCTGGAAGTGCCGGGGCACACGATGGGGCACATTGCTTACACCACTGTTTTTAATAACAATCAACCGGCTTTGTTTTGCGGTGATACTTTATTTTCTTGTGGTTGTGGTCGTATATTTGAAGGAAATTCTAGATTAATGCTGCAAAGTATTGATAAATTTGGAAAGTTGTCGCAAAATACTCTTGTCTATTGTGCTCATGAATATACCTTAAGTAATATTAATTGGGCCTTAACAGTGGAACCTGATAACGAGACCTTAGGTGAGTGGTCACTCCGGGCACAAGAACTTAGGGCACAAAATTTACCGACATTGCCGACTACGATTGCACAGGAGCAAGCAACTAACCCTTTTTTGCGTGTGCGAGAGCAGTCAGTAATAGAAGCAGCTCAGGCTTATATAGGGACTGAGCTAAGTGGAGCAGAAGCGGTTTTTGCCGCTTTAAGGGAATGGAAAAATAACGCTTAGTTTAAATAGTGTAACCAAGGCAATATGTAGTTGTTTTTTGCCTTATAATGCTTAACAATTTTTCCTTCATCTCTTGAATCAATTTAATAGCAAGGTCTTATGATTACGAGATTTTTTGTTTGCGCTTTGTTAGCGACTACCGCCATTGTCAGCGGCTGCTCTTCTACGGGTGGCAACCTTAAAAATAGTAGCGCTTCGGTGTCTAAACATTATGATAATGTCTGGGATCGTATTCGTGCCGGCTATGCGATGCCTGATTTAAGAGATAGTCGTGTTGACTACTGGGTTGATTACTATGCCAAGCGCCCAGGCTCAGTACAGACAATGGCCAATCGCTCCAGTAAGTACATATATTATGTGACTACCGAATTACAAAAACGCGGTATGCCGACCGAGTTGGCTTTATTGCCATTTGTCGAGAGCGCTTACAATACAACCGCTTTATCACGTGTTAAGGCCTCGGGGCTTTGGCAATTTATGCCGGCGACCGGGACTGATTTCAAATTGGCCCAAAACTGGTGGCGTGATGAGCGTCGTGACCCGGTAAGTTCTACCCAAGCCGCTATCAATTACTTGGCATATTTATATAATTTCCAGGGTAATGATTGGCATTTGGCCTTGGCTTCTTATAACTGGGGCCAAGGTTCAGTTAAACGAGCCCGTGAACGCAACGCTGGGCAGGGGCTGGGTACTGATTACTTATCCCTGAAGATGCCTCAAGAAACGCGCGATTATGTACCAAAGCTTTTAGCCTTTAAGCGTATTATCAGTAATCCGGCCAAGTATGGTATTACTTTACCAAATGTCCCAGATCAGCCCTATTTTGAAGAAGTTGCTAAAACTGTCGATATTGATCTGGACGTAGCCGCCAAATTAGCCGGTATGTCTTTAACTGAATTCAAAGAGATGAATCCGCAGTTTCATCGTCCGGTGATTTTGGCCGAGCATCAACAAAAAATTCTTATTCCCAAGGCCAATGCCGCTGCATATAAGAGAAATCTTGCCAATTACAAGGGTAACTTATCATCTTATTCGGGCTATACGCCTAACTCAGGTGAATCTTTAGCTAGTATTGCCCAGCGCCACGGCGTTGACTTGGTCTTACTTAAGCAGCTTAATGGCTATAGTGGTAAGCAAAACGTAGCGATTAGTGGCAGAACCTTGATGTTGCCCCGTGGCAATGGTATATCCCCAAGCGCTTCGCCTAGCGGTATCAGAGCCACTCCACCTGCACCGATCCGACCACAAGTAGTGCCTGCAGCCGCGCCTGGCCCAGATGCAATGTTAGCTTTAATTGAGCGCACTCAAGCGAATCAAGTCGTAGCACCTGTGGTGGCGCAAAGTAGTGCAATAAGATCTGCTCCTGTGCCGACACCTAGAGCACCTGCTTTGGCTAGTGCTAGTGCGACAAATACGCCAAGAGCGACAGCTAGTAGCATAGATCCTTTGGCGGATTTGATCCGTGCAGATGGCTCAGCTGATACTGCGGTTCCTGCACTGGCATCCAATAGCGCACCTCAGTCATTAGCAACGAACAGAGCTAACACGCAAACTAGTGGTGCAGTGGTGCAGCGCGTCAGTTGGGACGATAATGGCAGCCGTAGTAGCGTAGCTGTGCGTCCTGCCAGTTATCAACCTCAGGCTGCAGTAGTTAATGCACCATCAAGCGCTCATCGCAATCCAGCAACTCATCGAGTAGCTAAGGGCGAAACCCTATATACATTAGCGCGACTTTATAATACTAATGTTAATGATCTTGCTGCATTAAATCATATTGCAGTAGATGGTTTACAAGCCGGAATGGTGTTAAGATTGCCATACTCAGGTGCTGAGGGATAAAAGCATTTTTACAGATTTTTGTTTGCCTAAGCCATTAAATTGGTTTAGGCATTCCTTATTTATAAAAAGAAGTTATAATTAATCATTTTAAATTAAGTTGTTACGGAAAAATTCATGGGTATTTTAGCGAATAAACGAATTGTTTTGACCGGTTTGATTTCAAACCGTTCGATTGCCTACGGGATCGCCAAAGCTTGTCATGAGCAAGGCGCTGAACTAGCATTTACTTACGCTGGCGAACGTTTTGAAGAGCGTGTCAAGGAATTCGCTGAAGAGTTTGGTACTAATATTGTTGTTCCCTGTGATGTTTCTTCTGATGAGAGCATCGAAAATTGTGTCAAGCAAATTGCTGAGCACTGGGGCGACGGTGTTGATGCCGTAGTGCACTCAATTGGCTTTGCGCCACGCGAGTCAATTGCCGGTAACTTCCTCGACGGTTATAATCGAGAGAACTTCCGTCAGGCACACGATATCTCAGCTTATAGCTTTACTGCCTTAGCCAAAGAGTTTTTGCCTTTAGTAGAAAAGCGCCAAGGTAACTTCTTAACCCTGACTTACTTGGGTGCTGAGAGAGCAATTACCCACTACAATATGATGGGTTTGGCCAAAGCCTCACTTGAAGCCAGCGTGCGTTACTTAGCAAAAGCAGTTGGTGACAAGAGTATCCGTGTTAATGGTATTTCAGCCGGTCCTATCAAGACACTTGCTGCTGCTGGCATCAAGGACTTCAACTATATTTTTAATTTCGTTGCTGAGCATGCACCCCTTAAGCGTGGTGTGGATATTGACGATGTAGGTAAATCAGCGGCTTTCCTCATGTCTGATTTGGCATCAGGTATTACTGGCGAGATTCTGCACGTTGATGCAGGTTTTAACGCCGTAGTGTCAGGTCTATAATTAAGTTTTAATTGAAAAAGCCTAGGTTGATAATGTCACTTAGGCTTTTTTGTTTTATGGGTATAGCGTTTTAAAGATGCGTCAAATTGTTTTAGATACGGAAACCACAGGTATCGAAGCCAATAATGGTGATCGGATTGTGGAAATTGGTTGTATTGAATTAGTAAATCGTGAGCCTACCGGCAATAACTTACATATTTACTTCAATCCTCAGAGAGATTCCGATCCGGGAGCCTTGGCGGTTCATGGCTTAACAACAGAGTATTTAAGTCAGTTCAATACTTTCGATAAGCATGCTCAAGAAATCGCTGATTACTTGGCGGGTACTGAGTTACTAATTCATAACGCAGCCTTTGACGTAGGCTTTTTAAATGCGGAGTTTGCCCGCTGTAAAATACCTCAGATCAAGGATATCGTTGCTAAAGTAACCGATACCTTAGCCTTGGCTCGCTCAAAGTTCCCTGGTCAGCGTAATAACCTGGATGCGCTGTGTGATCGTCTGCAAATCTCTAATGAGCATCGTGTACTGCATGGTGCTTTGCTGGATGCAGAGCTCCTTGCTGATGTCTGGATAGCGATGACTCGCGAGCAGTTCGGCTTGTTAGATGCGTTTCAAGAAGAGGAGCTGGAATCTGAAGCGCAGTCAAATGATGCTGCAGTCGGTTTTATTAATACCTTAAATTTAACTGTCATCAAAGCTGATGCGGATGAGCTAAGTGAGCATCAAGCCTATGTTGAAGTGCTCGACAAAGCCATTGGTGGCGAGTCACTTTGGCATCGTTTTAAGTCGTAGAGCTTAATGCTCCAATCAGATTTGTCGAGTGTTTTTGTACTTTTTCTTATTTAAAGATGATTTAATTTAAGAATAAAGCAAATAAGCATAAAAATAGTTAATTAGCTGTTTATTTAATTGTTCAGATGTTTATAATAGGGGTACAGACTAAGTTTTTATAGGTTTTATTAGATTATGAGTGATGCATCATATACACAGCTTAATGATGAGTACGCAGTTGCTTCTCAACTCGGACTTGAGCATCTAGAGGCGGTTAGTCAAGCAGGTTTCCGTACCTTGCTGATTAATCGTCCTGATGGTGAGGGTGGGCCTCAGCAGCCGACATCAGCAGAGATGATTGAGGCGGCCGAGAGTTTAGGACTTAGAGCTGTTTATTTACCTATTATTAGCGGTGGCCCTACGGAAGCCGAGGTTGAGGAGTTTTCAGTTCTAATCGAGGACTTACCTAAGCCAGTAATAGCCTACTGTCGTAGTGGTAACCGTAGTGCAACTGTTTATGCCTTAGCGGCAGCGAGAGAATCTTAACAAGGAGATAATTATGTACAAGAAAATTTTACTACCGATCGACGGCTCTGATATTTCAGCACAAACTGCAAATTCAGGTATTTCATTTGCTCGTCAAATTGGTGCAGAGATCGTCGTTTTAAATGTGACCCAGCCTTTCTCTACTTTGGTAGGTTTTGATGGTGTGGCTGCATCTTATGCTATCTCTGATACGGATTATGAGGAAGCTGCTCGCAGAGAAGCTCAAGAGTACTTGAAGCCAGTGATGGATCGTGCGGAAACTGCAGGCGTTAAAGCAAGTTCTGCTATCGTTTCTAATTACAACGTTGCTGATGGTGTTGTTGAAGCGGCTAAAGAGCATGGTTGTGATTTGATTTACATCGCAACTCACGGTCGTAGCGGTTTGTCCCGTTTGCTTCTAGGTAGTGTCACTAGCAAGGTAATCCAGTTAGCACCTGTTTCAGTGCTTGTGTACCGTTTAGATAGCGATAAAGACTAGTTTTTTAGTCTGAGTATCTGCCAAGTAAATAGCCCATGAGTTTTTCATGGGCTATTTGTTTTTAATATCTTACGTTAGGCGGTTGGAGCATATAAATCTAAGCGCTTAAAGAGCTCCTGATCCTTTCCTCTTTGTGGATTGGAGGTGGTTAATAAGCAATCACCATAAAAGATAGAATTGGCTCCAGCCATAAAGCAGAGTGCTTGTATACCATCATCCATCTGCTCTCGTCCCGCGGATAAGCGAACCTTGGAGTTCGGCATCAGGATTCTGGCGACAGCTATGGTACGGATAAATTCAAAGGGGTCTAAATCCTCTTCATCGGCAAGTGGTGTACCTGCTACTTTCACCAGATGATTAATAGGTACTGATTGTGGGGGGGGATTCATATTGGCCAACTCCACAAGTAATCCTGCGCGTTCCCGACGCGATTCGCCGAGGCCGACAATACCTCCACAACATACGTTAATACCTGCATTGCGCACACGCTCAAGGGTGTCCAGACGATCTTGGTAGGTGCGAGTTGTAATAATAGTGCCATAAAACTCAGGCGCTGTATCGATGTTGTGATTATAGTAATCAAGACCGGCATCTTTTAATTGCTCGGCTTGACCGTCTTTTAGCATACCGAGAGTGACGCAAGTTTCCATCCCTAGGGCCTTCACTTGACGCACCATCTCGCTAACCACTTCGACTTGATGCTGCTTTGGACCGCGCCAGGCTGCACCCATACAGAAACGTGAAGCACCTTGCTCTTTGGCAGCTTGAGCGGCTTTAACAACTTCTTCAACAGCCATAAGTTTTTCTTTTTCTACGTCGGTGGTGTAGCGTGAGGATTGTGGGCAATAGCTGCAATCTTCTGGGCAGCCACCAGTTTTGATTGATAAAAGTGTTGAGAGCTGAACTTCACCTACTTTATGAAACTGACGATGAATGCTTTGGGCTTGAAACATAAGTTCCATAAAAGGTAACTCAAAAAGTTGAGTCACTTCAGTAATCGTCCACTGACTAGTATCAATGTTGTCAAAAGTGCTGGTACGTGATAAAGATATTGTTTCCATCTAAGTCTCCATTTTGTTGTCAATGATCGTAGTGCTTATTAATCTGTTCTGCAAATGGTTGTTTTGTTGAAATGAGAGAAGTTAAGGGAAGTTAATTGATTTTGTACTTAAATTTTGTTTTTTTGGAATAAAAACTGAGAGTATTTTTGATTTTTATAAGGTTTTTAAGCACAATTCAAAATAAACACTTTACTTAGTTGTTCAGTTAAACTGAATAGTTACCGTTGTCATTATTTGAGGCTTTTATGCAGATAGAAACGCTAAGCTTAGCTGGCACGACGCCAGGCACTATTTATCAACTCAGGGCACTTCATTTTGGACCCTTGGGCGGTAAGAAAGTCTATATTCAAGCGAGTTTGCATGGTGATGAGTTACCAGGCTCTTTGGTTAGTTATTATTTACATCAAGAGCTGCTAGCACTTGAGCAGGAAAATCGTTTAG
>JAAZFX010000153.1 GCA_012511555.1 Alcaligenaceae bacterium
CCATTAGTAAAACCGAATTATTTAAAGCCTGGCCCTGGTTATTACCTGAAGAGTTAGAACCTATTTTGGTGACGATTTTTGGGGACGCTTTTTTTATTAACCCCGAGTCGTCAGCAGTCTATTTCTTGGATACAGTCGATGGTGATCTAGAGCCTATCGCCGATAATTTAGAGGAATTTACAGAGCTGTTGGAAGGCAATATCGACTTCATCAAAGACTATTTTAGTATCGCCCCATGGCTATTACACAAAGACGAAATTCTTGATGGTCAAGAAATGCCGAAGGGCATGGTTTTTAACTACCTGACACCCTTTGCCCTAGGTGGTGAGGCAGAACTGGACAATATCGCTCTCTTCCCGCTACAAGAGCACTTTGATATGAGTGGTGAGTTCTGGGAGCGTATGCAGCATCTTGAAGAAGCAGTTGCAAAGGAGCTGGAAGACGCTGAAAACAATGATACATTCCAAGCTTCACAAGAACCTGAAGAGCCGGAAGAGACGACCAAGCATTAAACACACCACCTCTGCAAAGCTCAAATCACATCTAAGCCAATATCTAGTATCGGTGCACTATGTGTAATCCAACCGATGGCTATTTGATTAACCCCTTGTTGCGCTATTTTTACTGCAGTTTCGGGGGTTACTCCACCACTCGCCTCACTAATCGCGCGACCATCAATCCGGCGAACTGCTTCAGCCAGTTGCTCTAAAGACATATTGTCCAATAACACCACGTCAACACCAATTGACAAGGCCTCATCAAGCTGTTCTAAGGTATCAACCTCGACCTCAATTTTTACTAGATGACCCACCGCCGCACGCGCCCGTTCAACTGCGGTCGTCAGACTACCGGCAACAGCAATGTGATTATCTTTAATCAAAACTGCATCATCCAGGCCAAAACGGTGATTGCGTCCTCCGCCAACGCGTACCGCATATTTCTCGAGTGCCCTTAACATTGGCGTCGTCTTGCGGGTACACGTCACATGACAATTATACTCAGCAATGCTGTCAGCGATTTGAGCAGTGACAGTTGCTATACCACTGAGGTGACAAAGGAAATTCAGTGCAGTACGCTCCGCCGTTAAAAGCGCACGCGCAGTTCCCCTGATACGAGCAATACGACTGCCCTGTTGTAAACGCGCACCGTCTTCTAACAAGGCCTCAAAGATCACTTCCTTATCAATCAATTGAAAAGCCAGGCGCGCAAGATCTAAACCAGCTAATACGCCTGGCTTGCGTGCCACTAAATAAAGCTCTGACTGCACTGTCAGCGGAATAATGGCGTCGCTTGTAATGTCACCGGCACGACCCAAGTCCTCAGCCAAGGTAGCACGCACCAATGGCTCAATTAATATCTCAGGCAAAGGAGAAATAGTATGTGTTTTTTGCTTCATGTTGGTAGTCATTTATAAATATAAATTTAATGTTACTTTACTTATGCTCAGTTGTAGCATAATATATGCTCAAATATATCATAATATATACTCAGATTAAGCAATATATTTTTACAAGGAGACTTTTGCTATGTCTAGTCAACAAAACGCCTCAAAAACACGAGCCGAACTGATCGCACAAATCAAAAGTTTGCTAGCGCGTGAAGATGCCGTTTTAGTTGCCCACTACTATGTTGATCCTGAAATACAGGATCTGGCCCTGGAAACTGGCGGCTGTGTCGGCGACTCCTTAGAAATGGCGCGCTTTGGTCGTGAGCATCCGGCATCAACAGTTGTGGTTGCGGGTGTTCGCTTTATGGGTGAAACAGTCAGTATCCTAAGTCCGGAGAAACGTGTTTTAATGCCGACACTGGAAGCCACTTGCTCATTAGATCTAGGCTGCCCTGTCGATGAATTTGC
>JAAZFX010000154.1 GCA_012511555.1 Alcaligenaceae bacterium
CGCTAATGTTTTTAGCGACGATTTTGGCGTCGTTTTTAGATAAGAAGCTGAATATTCCCATAAGGTACTTTGTATTATTAAATTGATATCAAATCATAACCTAAACTTTAGTTCAAGCGCTAATTAAAGTGACTTAGAATAACAGGTATAAAGCCGTATAGCTCTCAGCAGTTTTACTAGGTACAATTTGAGTTTTTAAGTCTGACTAAAAACAAAACGAGACCTTTGATGCTTAAAGATATTTCCCTCTCAGCAGTTGTCGCCGGTTTATTGGCCGTGATTATTGCTTACTCCGGTCCCTTGATTATTGTCTTTCAAGTCGCTACCTTGGCAGGAGTTTCTACTGACATGATGATGAGTTGGGTTTGGGGTATCTCGTTTGGCGTGGGTATTAGTGGAATTATTCTAAGCTATCTTTCCAAAATGCCCATCATGACCGGTTGGTCAGTGCCGGGTACGGTATTGTTGCTCTCACTTTTCCCGACCCTTTCTGTGGCCGAAATGGTCGGTGCCCATATGGTGGCCGGACTGATAATTGTCTTAATCGGTGTCTCTGGAAGCTTCGATAAGTTAATGAGCTGGATACCCCAAGGTGTTGCCGGTGGTATGTTGGCAGGTTTGTTGTTCCAGTTCGGTGCAGCGGCCTTTAATACCATTGGTAGTTCGCCATTGTTGTTAGTGGTGATGCTGACAGTCTATTTGCTAGGTAAACGTTATTTTTCTCGTTATAGCATTGTGGCGGTTTTTGTTACTGGTTTGTTGTTTGTTATTGTGACGGGGCAATTGCATACTGATGCGTTTAATTTGCAGTGGGTGACACCCAAGCTGATTGTGCCGGAATTTAGTATTTTTAGTTTATTGAGTTTAAGCTTGCCTTTGGTTTTGGTGAGTTTAAGTGGTCAATACTTACCCGGCATGGCAATTTTGCGGGTGGATGGTTATCGTAATGTGAAGTCTAGGCCTATTATGGTTGTGACTGGTGGTACTTCTATTCTGAATGCTTTAACCGGTGCACCTAGCGTAGTTTTAGGAGCTATTAGTGCGGCCATTGCGACCGGTACAGATAGTCATCCTAATCCAGATAAGCGTTATATCGCCGGTATCAGTAACGGTGTGTTCTATATCATTGGCGCTTTTTGTACCAGTGCGATCGTCACGTTATTTGCGGTATTCCCTGCCGAGTTGGTAGCTATTCTGGCAGGTTTGGCGTTGATGAACTCGATCAATGCCAATATCGTGTTGGCGGTTGAGGATAAAGAAAATCGTGAAGCAGCCTTGTTGACGTTTATTGCGACTGCTTCGGGCATGAGCTTTTTGGGATTGGCATCGGCTTTTTGGGGAATTGTTATTGGCATGGCAGCGGCCTTGCTCTTTAACCCTAAATTACGGGCAGGGATTAAACCTTTGTTGTTCAAACGTTAGGGCGTTATAATTCTCCACATGGAAATTATTCAAGTAGACTCTATTAATATTCATCTGCAACGCAAGGCGATTAAGAACCTGTATATTCGGATTAAGCCGCCGGTGGGACAGGTGACGGTATCTATTCCCAAACGTCTGAATGATAAGGCGTTGATGCAGTTTATCACTGAGCGCTTGCCGTGGATTAGGGAGCAGCAGCAAAAATTTGCCGATTATCAGGTGCCGCTTGATCCTAGTTATATTGATGGTGAAATGCATTGTTTATGGGGTGAAGCTTTGCCGCTAAAAGTGATTGAAAGTCACGCCAAACATGAGCTTCTCAAGACTCACGATGAATTGCATTTGTACGTGCGTTCCGGCACCACGACAGAAAATAGAGCATCGGTTGTAGAGTCTTTTTATAAAGAGCAGATTGCTGAGCAACTGCAAACTTTAGTCCCTATTTGGGAAGAGAAAATGTCTATATCCACACCGGAAATTCGTCTACGTACCATGAAAACCCGTTGGGGTAGTTGTAGAGTGGATGGCAAGAGGATTTGGCTAAATACGGAGTTGGCTAAAAAACCAGTGGAAAGTTTAGAGTATGTGCTGGTTCATGAGATGGTGCATTTATTTGAACCCAGTCATAATCATCGCTTCAAAGCCTTGATGGGTAAGTTTTTACCGGATTGGCGTGAACGCCAGTTGCGTTTAAACAATCGTGCGCTTTAGTTTTTTAGAAGGCGCAGATAAGTCACATCGTTGTATCATAGACCCTTCATTTAAAGAATATTAAGGACATTTTGATGGAAGTGGCGTTAACTTACATTTCAAATGGTTTAGTTGTTTTTGGCGTGATTATCGCTTTTTTTGGCGTGTTTTGTATGGTTACTCTACACGCTAAGCCGAGTGGTAGAAATAAAGAGCAGCTTGAATTATTAACATCCGAGCAAATTGCACAAGGCAAGAAAAATGCCAAGCAGGCTTTTATGTATATCATCGCAACCGGGATTTTGATCCTGCTGATAGCTTATGTGTTGAGAGTTTTTGTTGGCAATACCTTTGGTTCTTAAGATCTAAAAAGCAGGCTCTTTGCCTGCTTTTCTTATATTAAAAAACTATTAATAAACTACTTTTTCAGTTTAGCAAAAGCCGCAGCCATCGCGCCCATAGGTTCAGCTTCACGACGTCTTTGGCCTTGACCGCCTTGGTTGCCACCACGCGATCCGTCTCTATTAGCATCCCGACCACCGCCAGTACGCTTATTATCGACACGAGCAGGGCGATTGCTACCACCTGCACCTAATTCGTCATCTAAGCGCATGCTGAGGTTGATACGCTTTCTGTCGACCTCAACCTCTAATACTTTGACTTTAACCGTTTGACCGACACGTACCACTTCACGAGGGTCTTTAACAAACTTGTCAGATAGGGCGGAAATATGCACTAAGCCATCTTGACCAACACCAATATCGACAAAGGCACCGAAGGCAGCGACGTTACTTACTACGCCTTCCAGGACCATGCCGGGAATTAGATCATTAAGCGATTCAATACCTTCCTGGAAGCTGGCAGTCTTGAATTCAGGGCGAGGGTCACGGCCCGGTTTTTCTAATTCACCAAAAATATCTTTAACGGTTGGCAATCCTAATTGTTCATCGGTAAAATCAGTCGGTGAGATGCCTTTAAGTGCATCAGTTTGACCCGTGATGTCTTTAATATCACGTTGGACTTTTTCTAAGATGCGCTCAACCACAGGATAGGCTTCCGGGTGAACCGCCGAAGCATCCAGGGGGTTATCGCCATTTTGAATACGTAAGAAACCGGCTGCCTGCTCAAAGGTTTTAGGACCAAAGCGAGCGACATCCAACAGCTTTTTACGGTTACTAAATGCGCCATTAGTATCACGCCATTCGACTATGTTTTTAGCCAGGGTGCTATTAAGGCCGGACACACGAGCCAATAAAGCGGCAGAGGCGGTATTAACATCAACACCGACGGCGTTAACACAATCTTCAACGACAGCGTCGAGTGAGCGTGCCAGTTCGCGTTGATTGACATCGTGCTGGTATTGGCCGACGCCGATGGCTTTAGGCTCAATTTTGACGAGCTCTGCCAAGGGGTCTTGTAAGCGACGAGCGATCGAGACTGCGCCGCGCAAGCTGACATCTAAATCAGGAAATTCTGCGGCGGCTAATTCAGACGCGGAGTAAACTGAAGCGCCGGCTTCAGAGACGACGATCTTTTTAACTTTATCAAGTTTAAGATCTTTAATTAATTCACTGACTAAGCGCTCAGTTTCGCGTGAAGCGGTGCCGTTACCGATAGCAATTAAATCGATATCATGTTTGGCAACTAAAGCGGCAAGTGTTTTAAGACTGCCTTGGCGATCCTTGCGTGGCTCAAATGGGAAAATGGTTGCTGTATCGAGTAACTTGCCGGTGGCATCAATAGCCGCTACCTTAACGCCCGTGCGAATGCCCGGGTCGAGACCGAGTACGGATTTAGGACCGGCAGGAGCTGCCAATAATAAATCTTTCAGGTTGTCGGCAAATACTTTAATTGCTTCTTCTTCGGCGCGCTCACGTAGTTGGGTGATGAACTCGCTTTCAAAAGCAGTCAGCAACTTCACACGCCAAGTCCAACGAGTGACATCGGCAAGCCACTTGCCGCGAGGAGTGGCATTAGCTTCAAACTCAGCTCCGATATCCAGGTAATCTGCAATGCGTTCTACACATGGATGTGGTGTTAGTTCTTCCTCTTCTGCCTGGAGGCCGATACGCAGATCTAAAAATCCTTGTTGGCGGCCACGTAGCATGGCTAAAACTCGGTGTGAAGGCAGGGTGGCTAGACGTTCACTAAACTCGTACCAGTCACGGAACTTGTCACCTTCCTCTTCTTTGCCTTCAACCACTTTAGAGTATAAAAGACCTTGCTTAGAGAGAAATTCACGCATTTGCGCCAAGAGATCGGCGTCTTCAGCAAAGCGTTCGGCCAAGATATCACGGGCACCATCAAGCGCTGCCTTGGTATCTGTGATTTTGTGCTCTTCGTTAAGATAGTTAGCGGCAAGCTCTTCAGGGATGGCATTTTTATTTGCTAAAATTGCATTTGCTAATGGCTCTAGACCTGCTTCAATCGCGATTTGGGCGCGGGTACGGCGTTTAGGTTTATACGGTGCGTATAAGTCCTCTAAACGTTGCTTAGTGTCAGCTGCCATGATTGAAGTGTACAGCTCAGCACTCAGCTTTTCTTGAGAGTTAATAGACTCCAGAATAGCCAGACGGCGCTCTTCCAGCTCACGCACGTAGAGTAGGCGAACCTCTAGTTGGCGTAATACCGTATCATCTAAACCACCGGTTACTTCTTTGCGGTAACGGGCAATAAAGGGCAC
>JAAZFX010000155.1 GCA_012511555.1 Alcaligenaceae bacterium
CCGACCAGAATATAACCCGCCCAAAAGGCACCACCAATGAGTGCAAAAACGATACCTGCTAAATCCAGGTTAAATAGTTCATCGCCATCCGCGCTAGGCCACAGTAGTAAATATAAACCGCCTAAAGCAAAGAGTACCCATAAAAAGTCATAGCGCGAGCGAGAAGAAAGTACAGCGACAGTTAGCGGTCCTGAGAATTGTATAGCAATGGCAATGCCGAGCGGTAGTTTGTCTATTGCCATATAGAAGAAGCTACCCATGCCCACCATACAAATGCCGTAGGGGACAATGCTGGCCAAGTCGGAACGAGTCAAGGCGAGTCGCCACGGCCGCCAGAGTAACCACATAAAACAGGTGGAAAACACTAGTCGCAGTGTCGTTGTGCCGATCGGACCCAACGACTCAAATAATCCCTTTGCAAAAGAAGTGCCAGTGCAAAGAGAAATAATCGACAAAATAAGCGCTAAGGCACCTAGCGACATAGGGTATTGACGCTCTGTAGAGCCCATAACAGCACAAAATAAAAGTAGTTGGGAAGAGACTTGCTCAGAACGAGCAAGTCTATGCATTAAGATTATCCTGAATTACTGATTTTTTCAATTGAAAAAATAGAAACTAAAGATTTAGTTAATCGCTAAAATTATTGAGCCTGTGAAGCCGATTTATTAGTATTGTTTTTACGATGATCACGCATCGCTGTGGCAGTACACCCAGCCGAAGCGCACACAACAAGTAGAATCGCTATCCACTGCTTAGATTCAATGACTTCGCCCAAGATAATAATACCTGCTAAGGCACCCACAGCAGGTTCTAAGCTGAGCATGATGCTAAACGTTTTTACTGGTAAAATACGCAAAGAAAATATTTCTAAACTGTAGGGTAGAGCACTTGATAAAATAGCGATACCCAAACCAAATAGTAGAAGGTTCGGATCAAACATAGCCATGCCGCTAGAGATTAAACCCATAGGCAAAATGATCAGAGCGGCAATTGTTAGGCCATAAGCGGTGACATGGGCCGGATGTATACGACGCGTTTTTTGCCCAACGATAATATAACCAGCCCAAAATACACCGGCAATTAATGCATAAATGACACCAGCAGGGTCCAAAGCGATTAGTTCGCTGGAGTCGGCTCCGGGCCATAGTAATAAATAAAGTCCAAGGACAGCAAAGGCAATCCATAAAAAATCAAAACGAGTTCTCGATTTATAAATAGCCAGGCCGAGAGGGCCGGTAAACTCAATGGCCAGGGCAATACCAACGGGTAAGGTCTGGAGAGATAGGTAAAAGGGTAAGTTCATACCTACGATACAAATACCATAAGGCACAATAGTCGCCAGATCTGAGCGAGTTACGGGGATGCGCCACGGTCGCCAAATTAACCATAAAATACACGCCGAGAAAAAGATCCTAAATGTGGTCGTACCTATTGCACCAACTTCAGTAAATAAAGTTTTGGCAAAAGAAGTGCCCGTACACAAAGAAATAATAGACAGAATTAACGTCACCACACCGACCCACATAGGGTACTGACGCAAAGTTGAACTCATACTAGCTCGGAAATTAGAAGAAGATTAAAGGATATCTAAGGTGATGATCCATACTATCTTGTTTACCCTAAGATAGCAATTGAGAGAGCTTGCAAATTAAATTGATTTTATAGAAAATTTAGGCTATTATTATCAGCTTAGCTTTTACTTCTTGATAGTCCGCTCGGATTATCTGTTAATGCGGTAATTGTCAAAAACCCCCTGTAGCTCAGTTGGTTAGAGCAGAGGACTCATAATCCTTTGGTCGCCGGTTCAAGTCCGGCTGGGGGGACCATCTACTTCTTATGCGTGTATTTCCCGAGATGGTAGGTAGGGGTACTAAACCGTTATTGAATATACTCCCTCTCAAAATCATCTAAGCTTTGATTAAGTCTTTTAGGGTAAAACTCGTACTCACCGTTACTAACAGTATCGATGGCTGTATCAATTTTATCAACAAGTCCAGGGTAAGATTTTTTAAGTTGTGCTATTCTTTCCCAAGCATTTTTCACTTCTTCAAAATGCTCTTCCCACCAGTCAAAGGCAGCCGCTTCGCAAAGATATGCTTGATGTTCTTCATCCCATGTGAATTGGCCTTTGTTGATGGCCTCAGCTTGGGTAATATAATCGAGCGCCAGGTTATCACCTTTATCTGAATCTGCAATGGCTAAAGTTTGGTATTGTTCTTGGTCTTTTATATACACTTTCATAGCAAGTTCCTCCTTGTATAGCTTATAAGGCTTTTTTTATTATCCGATCAATTTGATTTCTATAAGTTTTTAATTGTTAAAGAGTTTATTTAACGTCTTGATTAATAATTGTAGCCAGGCTTAATGGGGCCTCACACCGATTGCTGCAAGTGGTTTTATCTGTTATTTAGCCCTATTTTTGGGGCGATTATCACTACGATTTTCTTGATTTTCCATAATCTCAGGAAGATTGATTTCAATCCAGTCCGTGAGGTCTTTAACCTTTTCTGCTGCTTCTTGACCAAGAGGCGTTAGGCTATATTCCACATGTGGCGGTACTACGTCATAAGCCACTCGCTCCACTAGGCCGTCGACTTCGAGCAATTGCAGGGTTTGTGCGAGCATCCGTTCACTGACGCCCTCTATTGCACGGCGCAATTCGCTGAAACGATGCATGCGAATACGCAGTACTAGTAGCACCAGGATGCCCCATTGACTAGTCATGTGTTTGAGTACTTCGCGTGAGGGACATTTCTGTGCCAGAACTTCACCGCGATATTCTTTGCTTAATAATTTGGATTCTTCTGTAGAGAATTGTTCAGTTAATTTCATACTTACTTTTATGTTAGTACTTACTATTAGTTAGCTTAGATGATAGACTGCTTTCATGAATTCGTCAAACTATAGGAGAATCTAATCATGAAAATAGCTATTACAGGCGCTAGTGATCAGCATGGCCGTCTTATTATTGAACAGTTACTCAGCCACAACGTCGCGGCGGAAAATGTTGTTGTACTTGTGCGTAGTCCCTCTAAGGCAGCAGATCTGGGAGTAGAAGTACGAGTGGCAGATTATTAGCAGCCAGATACACTTGAAGCAGCTTTAAGAGGGATCGATACCTTGATGTTGATTTCCGGTAGTGAAGTTGGGCGACGCATACCACAGCATCGCAACATTATTGATGCGGCTAAAAAATCAGGGGTCAAGCGTATTGTTTACACTAGTTTGTTGCACGCTGATAGCTCGCCACTCAGCTTGGCACCTGAACACGTTGAAACTGAGTCGTTTTTGAAAGCTTCAGGGTTAAGTATTACCTTATTGCGTAATGGTTGGTATACCGAAAATTACACAGGGTCGGTAGCGTCGGCACTAATTAATGGTGCATTGCTTGGCAGTGCAGGGCAGGGCAGGGCAAGATCTCCTCAGCTACCCGTGCAGATTACGCTGCTGCAGCTGCAGTAGTACTGACCTCGGATGGTCATGAAGGCAAAACCTATGAATTAGCCGGTGATTCAGCCTATACCTTAGAGGAACTTGCAGCGGAAATATCACACCAAAGCGGCAAAGATATTCCTTATAAAGATTTAGCACCGAGCGAATACACTGCAATATTGACTGCTGCAGGTGTTCCTGCACCTTGGCCTGAGGCATTGCCAGCAATTGATGTGGAGGTTGCAAAAGGTGCATTGTTTGATGATTCAAACGTTCTTTCTAAATTGATTGGTCGACCGACTACCTCACTAGAAGCTGCTGTGGCCGATGCGTTGAAGCAGGTTTAAGAGGGTATTCTTCATTATCTCCGGAACAATTTTACATACTATTTGTCGAATTGTTTCGTTCTGTTTCTACTAGGAATAACCCCTAGTCAAGTAATGTTAATATATAGCTACCACTAAAGAAATCGTCATAGGAGAAAAATGATGAATGATTCAAGAGAGCGTTATGGCGTTATTACGCGCCTTTTCCACTGGGTAATGGCCGTTTTGGTTGTATGGCAAGGCCTAAAGTTTTTTGACCGCATCAATGACGGTGAGCACTGGGTCGGTCAGACCTTGGTGTCTTTCCATGGCAAGATTGGTTCATTGATTTTATTCTTAGTAATCTTGCGCATCATTTGGGCCTATACTCAACGTAATAATCGTCCTTTGCAAGATCCAGCAACCGCTCTATTGGTCAAGCTTGGTCACTTCGTACTGTATGCCTGTATGCTCTTGATGCCTATTACAGGTGTCATGTTTTTGGTTGGTTTAGGATATGGTTGGAACTTTTTTGGTCTTCAGTTAATTAGTGCTGGTCCAAAAATTCCTTGGATGGC
>JAAZFX010000156.1 GCA_012511555.1 Alcaligenaceae bacterium
GTGATAATGATATTTTTTGCGGTATAGCCCTGCAGTTTTTCTAAAATCTGCGTCAACGTCATGGAGTCGTAGGTCTGATAATCTGTATCACACCATGAACAAGCTAAATCACAACGACCCAAACGAATAAAAATCGCCGGCATGCCAGTGTTATATCCCTCACCTTGCAGACTTTCAAAGATCTCAACAATACGAAATTCAGGGTTTGTATTTTGAATGGGTTTGCGGCTTGGGATGGGGAGAATGACAGTCTCAACCATTTATTCCCCCTCATATTCGCTGTAGGAAGTCGGCGTTTCCCACAAACGAATTCGCGTCACCGGTAAATTTCCCTGCTCACGCAGTACGTGATAAATGTGATAGCTAACTGCCTCAGCCGTTGTGCGACAATCAAGGGCATAAGTTTTTAGATCCCAGCCCTCAAGCATTTCAGCTAATGCTACTTCACGTTCACTTTTTGCATTGTATAAAAAGGCGTGATCCATGGGCTCAACAATCCATTGCTTGACTACCTGTTTCAGATCAGAAAAGTCCATGATCATCCCCTCTTTTGGACCTTCTTCAATTAGCGCACCACTAATTTCAACCTCCAGTCGATAGGTATGACCATGCAAGTTTTTGCACTTGCCATCATGGCAATCAAGCATATGGGCAATATCAAAACTAAAGCTCTTAACGACTTTCATCACGCGCCCCCTTGCTTCTTAAATACTCACGCAAGCCATTCTCTCGTAAAACGCAGCTAGGACATTCACCACAACCACCCTCTACACCTAAGTAGCATGTATGAGTTTTTTCTCGTACAAAGTCTAAATAGCCTAAATCGTCGGCTAATTCCCAAGTTTGCGCTTTTGTTAAATACATCAAAGGGGTATGAATTTGAAAATCATAATCCATGGATAGATTGAGAGTAACGTTCATCGACTTTACAAAGACATCACGGCAGTCCGGATAACCGCTAAAGTCAGTCTCACTAACACCCAAATAAATGTTCTTCATACCCTGCGACTTGGCGTAAATACCGGCATACATGAGAAATAAAGCGTTACGCCCATCGACCATAGTATTGGGTGGTGTGCCGTCTTCAGACTCTTCAATAGTCGCCTGATCGTCCATCAGCGCATTGTGCGTTATTTGCCCTACAAGCGATAAGTCAATGAAGATTTGTTTAACACCAAGTTCTTGAGCGATAGGCTTAGCGCAATCCAGCTCAATGGCATGGCGCTGACCATACACAAAACTGATAGCTTGAACGTGACTTGCCCCGAAGCGGGCGATCGCCTGTAACAAACAGGTCGTAGAATCCTGGCCACCCGAAAAGATGACCAGGGCTTGATCTGATACTGACATGATAATAATTTCCGTAGTTTTAGTTTCGCTCTAATCGAAAGTAATTGAGCGGCGCGGGAAGGTTTCGAACCACGCTAGAAGGGGTATTATACTTGGGATTGAGACATTGACAGTAACTACATCGTAAATATTTTAAAGCAGCCTCGACTGATTGGTACCTCCAATCTAAAGCAGACCTACTTTCTTCGTATTCTTTTTCTTCGGCTAAATAAACTTCACTCACCTTAAGAAGCTTTAACCAACATTCCTCTCCTAATGTCTCATTAGTTTCAAGTTCTAACTCAATCAATAAAAAATCACGGCTCAATAAAAATGATTTTGTTATGATTTCCTGAGTTAGAGCTTGGGGACTCATCGCTAGAAAATAAATCCACCATACAAAATTACATCTTACAAACAATGTACAATTAAAGGTCTCAACCATCTGCTAAAGTTTAATGAGCAGTTGCATAGTCGCACCCCTTAAAATACTGAATCATAGCTTTTTATAAAACAGAGTCGTCAAAATGAAGCTGAAAGAATTAACCTTAAAAAACTTTCGTTGTTACCCTGACTTAACCATTGAGTTTCAGTCTCAGGTTACTGTATTGATCGCTGCAAATGGAGAAGGTAAAACCAGCATTTTAGATGCTTTGCGTATTGCGTTTTGGCCGTTCGTCAGTCAATTCGATTTGGCACGCACCGCATACAATGACCCAGCGAACGGCATACAAATTGATGATGTACTCGTATTACGCCCTGACGCTTCCCATGTTCAAATAAAAGAGCAAATCGCAAGGCAATTACCTTGTGAAATTAATACTAAGTGTGAGTTTAATCACGAAATTCTTTCATGGACCCGAGTTCGCAAAAGCGAGGCTAAACGTTCACAAACGATTGATGGTGAAGGTGTTTCTAAAGTTAAGAAACTAGCTCAAACTTTACAAAAACAAGTTCGCAACCTTGAGGATACTCATCTTGACTTACCCTTATTTGGTTATTATGGTACTGGTCGGCTTTGGCAACATAAGCGCCTTACTCAGTCAAAGAAAAATGCAACGGATAGAAAAAACCAAAAAGTTAGAACTTTTGCTTATCGTGATTGCTTAGACCCTGCTTCAAGTTATCGCGAATTCGAAGAATGGTTTATTTCCATTTATAAAACTGCACGCGAAGAGCAAATTCAAGCACTAGAACAAGGAGACCAGCTTAGTCTTCAAGACACACCCTATTTTTCACTTATTAAAGTAATACAGGACGCAATTAATACCGTATTAGAACCAGTCGGTTGGCACGATTTAGAATTCAGTCAAAAGTTAGATGCCTCTTTAGCTTTAAATCATAAAGAACAAGGCAAATTGAAAGTTTCACAACTCAGTGATGGTATAAAAAACATGCTGGGACTGGTGGCTGATATTGCTTATCGTTGCGTACTCTTGAACGGTCATCTATTGGAAAATGCGGCCAAAGAAACTCAAGGTGTCATTATGATAGATGAAGTTGACATGCATCTACACCCCATTTGGCAGCAAATGGTCGTTAGCTCATTAACCAAAGCCTTTCCATCACTTCAATTTATTTTAACTACCCACAGTCCTCAAGTACTAAGCACAATTGATGCAAAAGATATTAGAATTTTAGTTGATGGTATGGTTTATAGTGCTCCTGCAGGTAGCAAAGGTGCAGAGTCCTCACGCTTACTCAATCGTATTTTCAAAGTAGACTCTCGCCCTCCTCATGATCCAAACACTCTATTACTGAAACAATATGAAAAATTAGTCTATGACGATATGTGGGATAGCGAAGAAGCACTTGAGTTGCGACACCAACTAAATGAAATCTTTGCCAACGAAGAACCCAAACTAACAGAATTAGATTTACACATTGAAAATCGCCAGTGGGAGAAAGAGCTTGAAAAAAGTAAATAAATCTTCATCCCCTACTGAATTAACCGCCTTTCTGCGAGCGAATAGTCAGGCTTCATGGAACCATTTCAAATCTCACGGTAGAACAGCTTATCAACAAACAAAGAAAACTTTGTTGGCTGATCAAGGTGGTTTGTGCGCCTATTGTGAAAAAAAACTAGATAATTTGCCTATTCATTTGCAAAGAGTCGAACATTTTCATCCTAAGTCAGATACTTCAGATCCCAATAAAAACTGGAACTTAGAATGGCAAAATTTACTCGCTGTGTGCACAGGCGGAAGCCAAATCAGTGACACCGATCATCGACAACACCCACTTCCTGACAACCTAAGCTGTGATGCTTATAAGGATACTTGCATCACAGCCAACAAGTTAAATGTAGATTGTGAGGGGTATGTACTTAACCCATTAGAACTAAATAGTACTCTTTGCTTCTTTAGCTTTGACAAAGCAACAGGAGAGTTGAGACCCAATGAGCAGTTCTGCCAGACAGTAAACTTTACTGGCACTAATAATTACGCAAACTTTTATGAATTACTCACAAAAACCATTCAATTTCTTAATCTAAACTGCCAACGCCTATGCGACGATCGTTTAGTAGTTTTGAAACACTACAATCAAGAAATCGCCAAAGCCAGAAGAATTGGAGATAAGCTAATCCATCGAAAATTAGCTAGCAGGTGGTTTTCAGAAACGTGGCCAAGTTTTTTTACAACCCGCAGAATATTATTGGGTGATCATGCAGAAATAGTATTAACTAAACAAAACTATAACGGCTAATCGCCACTACCTCCCCCTTCTTCAGCCATTCGCTCTTTCACCTCAAACATGCTATAATACTAGATTGTCACTCATGTGACGATCCATCGGATACATGGTACCTAGCTCCTACCACATTCTTTAATTAGACCATTTCTAATTAAAGCGCACTAAGACTTGATTGCTTTTCAAGCTCTTCATTCATCTTCCCCTTACGGGAATACTACGTTTTAGTATCCGTTCAGTACGCTATACACTGGCACGCTAAAGAACTGCTTTGTAAAAAGTATGGTCTTTTCGTTGCTGTGTTTTTTTAATTTTTTATAGGAGAAACTATGTCGAAAGAAGCATTAATCGAAATGAAAGGTTTAGTCACTGAGGTTCTACCAGATGCACGTTTTCGCGTAACGCTAGACAATGGTCACCCGCTAATTGCTTATACCGGTGGCAAAATGCGCAGACACCGTATCCGTATTCTAGCGGGCGATGAGGTTTCTTTGGAACTCTCACCATACGATCTCACTAAAGGTCGTATCACCTACCGTCACCTTCCTCAACGCACAGCAAATAGAAATTTTAGCAAAAAGTCATAATTTTGCGTTAAAAAATATTAAATAGTCCGACTCTCTCCTCAATCACAAAGAGGAGAGTCTAATACTCCATTCTTACCATCTTCTCTTCACTATTTTCAGCAGACTCCGCTAAACTGTGTCCCGCCTTGATATAACTGATAGTTACCATTTAAACGGATTGGCTTTTTAAATCTGTATTAATCTTGTCAAAATAACGTGATATAAATATGGAAGCCTCTACAAGCAACAAAATAAGACTAATTGATTGTAGGGGATTTGGTTTTTGAAGGAACTGCTTTGACAAGAGTACAAAAATACGAACGTGACGATATCACTCCGCATCTTAGTAAAGATGCATTAGCCATTTTTGAGAGTTATGTCTCAAATTCCAATTGTTATCTAGAATACGGTTCAGGCGGCAGTACATTACGAGCACACAGCTTGGGCGCCAAACACATCATCTCCGTCGACTCTTCAAAAGACTGGACCCAAGCAATCAAGAAAACCCTAAACGGCTCCACAAACGCAGATTTACTCTATTGCAATATTGGCACCATAGGCAATTGGGGCAAGCCCATCAATGACGATGGCATCAAAAATTACCACAACTACATGGTCACACCATGGAAGGTAGCCAGTGAAAAAAACCTTGATGTTGATCTGATCATGATAGACGGTCGTTTTCGCGTTGCATGTTTCCTTTATAGCCTTCTCTGTGCAAAACCGGGCGCAGTTATTTTATTTGATGACTATCTGCTCCGTCCACGCTACCACATAGTCGAAGAGTTCTGCCCAAAGAGAAAAAGTTACGGAAGATTAGCTGAATTTGTCGTAGAAAAAAACTACAACCTACCGGAATTAGTTGCCAGGATAAGTGAGTATTCGATTGTGAAGGATTAGTGACTATATCTCTAATAAATTTACTCTAAACCCATACAAATTAATAACTTAAGTTTGAAATAAATACCAGTAATACTATTTCAAATCATCCTGCCTGGCATAATTAAGCATTAGTCAATATATCCTTAATTAAAAGCCATGCAACAAATCGGTCTTTATGAATCGCTTATCACCCAACTCATCGCGTCGAAGCTGGACGGAAAACGTTATTTTATTGGTGAACGAAGCTTAGATAAAACGGAAGCGGCTACTTTTTTAAGTCGTTTTTTAGCTGATGTCTTGGAATATGCTGTTAATGCCGTACCAAGCGGTGATGAACAATTACAAAAGCAGATTGATTTTGCTAATGACTTACTTTTTTGGCTAAGAGATCGCTTTCAAGACGACTCGCTTATCGAAGATAACCTGATCGATACACGTGGTCGAATCCTCACTGCTCTGTATGAATTAGAGAATCCCATTGCGAAGGATATTAAACGCTTTGTTGAGGACCATTATCCACAAACCGGCTTATCACAAAGTGAGCTGTTTAGTGGTAGTCATGCTGAGTTGTCTTTGGAATCTGAGCTTAAACGTGAGATTGTCAGTTCAAACAAAATCTACTTCCTAATTTCTTTTATCAAATGGAGCGGTATACGTATATTGATGCCTGCTCTAAGACAATTCACCAATCAAGGTGGTCAGTTAAAAATCATAACCACCACATACATGGGTGCGACTGATCCCAAAGCTATAACAGAGTTAGCTAAACTCGCCAATACTGAAATCAAGGTGAGTTACAACACCAAGAGCGAGCGCTTACACGCTAAAAGCTATCTATTTGTACGCAATACCGGTTTTCATACAGGCTATATTGGCTCATCAAACCTCTCCCGCTCTGCCCTAAGCAATGGCCTTGAGTGGAATTTAAAACTCACCACGCAAGAAATTCCACATGTGTTGGATAAGGCACTTAATACCTTTGAAACCTATTGGCAGTCTAAAGAGTTCATGCTTTTTGAAAATACTGAAGAGTCAATAAATAAATTACGTAGTGCCATTAAGCAAGAACGTAATCAAGGTACAGCAGCAGAAGACGAAGAATTAACTTTCTTTGATATCAAGCCCTTTATTCATCAGCAAGAAATCCTTGAACAGCTCCAAGTAGAAAGAGAACTCCATAATCGACATCGCAACCTAGTCGTTGCGGCAACGGGTACCGGTAAAACACTTATCTCAGCCTTTGATTTTGCACGTTATTACAAAGAAAAACCTGATATCCGTTTCTTGTTTGTAGCACATCGTGAAGAGATTTTAAAACAGGCACGCAGCTCATTTAGACAGGTTCTAAGAGATAGACACTTTGGTGAGCTCTGGGTAGGTAATAATACACCAGCAAATTATCAGCAACTCTTTGTTTCCATACAAACACTAAATGGTAAGTTGGACGAGCTAAGATTGTCCAAAGACTACTACGATTATATTGTGATCGATGAGGTGCACCATATAGCGGCACCGAGCTACAGAGGAGTTGTTGATTACTTTGAACCTCAAATACTGTTAGGTTTAACGGCAACTCCCGAACGTCATGACGGCAGTGATATTTTAAAAGACTTTAATGGTACCATTGCTGCTGAAATCCGCTTAACAGAAGCTATTAATCGGCGCTACCTCTGCCCTTTTCAGTATTTTTTAATTGATGATGATACCGATCTGAGAAACATCAACTGGACTAAGGGTCGCTACGAAATCGCCGCTCTGACACGTCTTTATACTCATCACAATACGCGCGCGACTAAAATCATTCAAGCTGTTGAAGACATTATTACCGACGTCGGACAGATGCGCGCTTTAGCTTTTTGTGTGAGTCAGGAACACGCCGAATACATGAGTAAACAGTTTTTACTCAAGGGCATAAAAAGTGATGTACTAAGCAGTAAAAACAGCCATGAACGCGCTGCTAAGCAGCAAAGTATTCGTTCAGGCGAGATTAATGTCCTCTGCGTCGTCGATATCTTTAATGAAGGCGTAGATATCCCCGAAGTCGATACCCTGCTCTTTTTACGCCCAACTGAAAGTCTAACCATCTTCCTCCAGCAACTTGGTCGTGGATTACGGCTAGCTCAGGAAAAAGAAGTATGTACCGTACTCGACTTTATTGGCAATGCTCGTGAAGAGTATGACTTTGGCCAAAAATTCCGGGCCTTAATTGGTCCAAGCCCGCGTAGTTTAAGTGATGATATTAAAGAAGGATTCCCGCGCTTACCGCTAGGCTGTCAGATTGAATTTAGCAAAATCAGCCAAGATATTGTATTAAATAATATTAGAAAAGCGGTTATCAATAAGAACAGTATCAATCGCTTATTGCAGCGCTATTCACACGATAGTTCTCTACCTTTAAGTCTCAGTAATTTCTTAAGCTTTTACCCACAGGTTGAGCTTAACGATATTTATAAAGATACTATTGGTGGTTGGGTAAATCTGATAAAAGGACAATCTTCCCATGAACTTGCCGATGCGGCTAAGCAGGACCACACTAAACGCTGGATCAAAGGCATCAAGAATCGTCTGCTGACATGTGATGCCAATAACTACCTACTCTTTATAGAGAAACTTGTTGAACAGGAGTTTAGTTTAAGTGGTGATATGGATCCAAGGCTTGCATTGATGCTGCACTATGACTTATGGGACGATGCCGGACCATCACTTGATTTTGCTAGTTTGGCTCAAAGCATCAAGGCCTTAAATCATCCGCATTTAAAAGAGGAATTAGGGGCTTTAGTTCCAATTCTAAGAAATAAAATTAAGCACTTACAAAAGCCATTAGCTCATTTAGAGGAAGTGCCTTTATTACTCCATGCCCGCTATGCTAGAGATCAGATATTAACTGCTTTTGGAGCCCATACCTTTGAGAAAAAAGTGACTGCCCGTGAAGGAGTCTATGAATTAAAAGAACAAAATATTGAGCTGCTGTTCGTTACGCTTAACAAGAACCCTAAACTCTTTTCACCCACTACGATGTACCATGATTATGCTATCAGTGAGGAGCTATTTCATTGGCAGTCACAAAACAGCGCACGACCTGATAAAGGACGTGGATTAAGTTATATTGAACAAGTCAAAAATGGCAAACTAATCTTTTTATTTGTTCGTGAACAATCAGATGATATGTATGGCAATACCATGGGCTATGTAAATTTTGGTGAAGTAAAGTACCTTAAACATGAAGGTAGTAAGCCGATGAGTATTACCTGGCAGCTACTTGAACCTATGCCATCATTTATGTGGCATGAGACTGCCAAACTGGCGGTAGCCTAAGACGTTGAACAAGTTACTGCTTAACTCAACA
>JAAZFX010000157.1 GCA_012511555.1 Alcaligenaceae bacterium
GGAGGGCGTTTAGTGATTACTTATAAAATAGCTATTGCTGTTTCCTGTATTGGCGCGACTTAATTAAATACTCTTCAAACAGCTCTGGGAACGCTTTTACTAGCCTATCTCTGTTCCACATGTCTGCTTTTCTTAAGGCCAAGCTAAGCGCTTGAACAAAAGAACCGCCGAACTGCTCCATTGCGTCAGCGATAAAATAAAGCTCATTGTCTGTGTATTTGCGCATACCGTCCTCCTAATTTCGGACATAAAAAAACCCTCAGAAGAGGGTGGGGGTGTTATTGATTAGTTGTGGTGGCAGGTGCTGATTTCCTGCATGGATGGCGTTCCGGTGATTTTTCATAGCAGCAGTGAACCAAATCACGGCTTAGCACGTTTATCCGCCAAGACCTTATCTTCTCGCGACCGTTTACACGTCAGCCCGTGTACTCACCACACGTGAGCGGACTCAAAAGATCCCTTACTATCCTTTTTGCTACCCGCAAAGAATCCGCTCAAATCTGGTGATTTACATTTAATAATGTCCGTCTCTCCGGACTGTCACCTGCTTTTATCACTTGGTCAGTGAGCGTGATAGCATGTAACTTCCACATTACAAACGCTATCAAAAGAGGTAAAGATGTCATCAGAAATTATGGTTCCTATTCTTACTATCGTAGTTACATTTATTATTGGGTGGCTCACCGAAGAACAACGAAAAGCGATCAACGGTTATGTTGTTCGAGCTTTTGGTGTTTTGTTTGGCCGTTGCTTGTGGTTGGTGATTAAATACACTGCAATAATTTACTACTGGGGATTGCCGTTCGTTGTAATTCCTTACGCAACCTTTAGAGAGGAACCTCCTATTTGGCCAGAAATAGTATTTTTTGTGGTTTTTGTTAATTATTATGGCTTTGCACTGTTCAAGTTCTATCATGGCTTTAGAGGGGACACTAATATATCAAGCCTTTATAGAGATATTAAATATCACAAAATTCTGTTAGAGACCAAAGAAAGACAACTTGAGTTACATGCAGAGCGTTTAGTCAGGCTTGAGCAAGCTTTTGATGAACTGCTCAAAGAACAAAATTGCAAACGAAATTCCCATAATTAAATTTTTCACATCAAAATCATCCCGGTGAAAAAATAAATTAATTATTTCGCCAATGACAAAGCAGCCAAACGAAAGCATCATCAAGGGTACGTAAATTAAGGCTATGAATAATATAAATACTTTGTTTACCATGTCTCTATCTCTGTAAATAAACTGAAGCCACATCTTGTCAGTAAGCTACATTAAGTTGAACTTAGGTGAGAGATTGCAGTCGCCCCCTAGAAGAGCGCATTAACGACCCATGTAAAGGTGAACGTTAATATCGATATTGCAAAAGTCATTCAAGCTATTGCATTATTGATTTATGTTGTGACCTACTAGAATCAGGCGGGGTGCCTAGAACACTCCGCCTTTTTCTACGCCGCAATCTCTCGCCTAAATTCAATCAGTAATCCTAAGCACACTCACTGAATGCACTTAGAGCTACTGCATCAGCCCGTTACCCAGATACTGGTGACTGATTCACTCGAGTACTCCGGTTGAGCCAAAAGCTCCTAACTCCCGTTTCCTGCTCCGATTCTTCCTTGTTAGAGGCGTCGTCCTCGGCTCCATCTTTATACCGAGATGTTCGGTTTGTTTACTGCATGAATAAAGTATATTAATAATTTACCATTCAGTCAAGTTTAAATTTACAAAAGTATATTAA
>JAAZFX010000255.1 GCA_012511555.1 Alcaligenaceae bacterium
TGGGGCTAGCAGGCGCAGCGATATTAAGTCAGCCAGCGGTGGCACAAGAAAGTGCAGCAGCTGCTACAGAGCCTGTTGCTTTGCCGTCACTTGGTATACAGGTAGATGCAGCGCGTGGTCTTTCTGTACCTCGCACGCCAGCTGCCTTAGAGCAATCATATAGGGCCACTGCCGGCGGCGCTAGTGCGATTAAACCCGATACTACGGGCAGTCAGGCAACACTAAGAGATGTCCTTGGGCACCAGCCCGGGATTACCTTATTAGATTTCTTTGGTGGTAATGACCATCCGGTTATTTCAATCCGTGGCTCTGGTATACAGAGTCAGCCAGTGGCCCGGGGCATTACGCTGCTAGTTGATGGGTTGCCTTTAAATGACGCAGACGGCTCTTTTCATATGGGCTTATTAGAACCGCGCAATAGCAGCATGATTGGTATTCGCCGTGGTGCCAATGCGATGAACCCAAGTGCTCAAAGTCTGGGTGGTGAAATGGATTTTCTGAGCCAGACAGGAGCCACTGAAACAGGTAGTTTAAGTTTGCAATATGGTAGCGATAGCAGCTTAGCCAGTCGCGTAGCTGTAGGTCGCGCCTATGATACGTGGGATTTTCATGTGGCTGCAGGCGATCAACGCACAGATGGTTTTCGTGACCATAGTCGTCAACGACGACAGTCTTTTAGAGCAAATTTAGGGATTTATGGCAGTGGTTGGGAAAATCGTACATGGTTATCCTATACCAATCAGCACTTTGAGATTCCGGGACCAATTAGCCGTAATGCAGCTTTAGATGATGATCGCTACCATACAGTCACCGATAATTTACCATTAAGACCTTGGCTGACTAATCCTCAACGTCGAACTGAGGGTTGGCGCTTGGCTAATATGACCACACTTTATTCCGGACCGTGGACGCATAGCATTGGTGCTTATATTCAAAATACTGATGATAGCTTTAAAACACCTGCCCAAGTCTGGGACATGGATTTAAATACCCTTGGTTTGCAGTATATAGTGGATGCTCAGTTCGATCGCTTTTCCTTCGGCGGGGGCTTAAGTTATAGTTATTCATCTGGTGATTTTGCTGTCTACGGGAATCCAGATCAACCGCAGCCGCCAATTCGTCAGATGCATGTTCAGGACTATGATGTAAAAGCAGACAATATCGTGGCTCAAGTCCGTGCTGCGTGGGAGTTTGCTCCTGATTGGACGCTAAGCGGACAGTTGCGCTTTGTTCATACCGGACGTGATCTTCATGGCATCTATAGTGGGTTAAATGGTCTGCAGTCATTAAGTGACAGTTGGAGTTGGGTGTCACCCAAGATCGCTTTGGCTTGGAAGCCTAACGATAAGACCATGCTCTTTGCCAACGTCAGTACCAGTCGCGAGGCACCTACACTAAGAGATATGGTGCAATTTGCCGGTCCCGTCGGTGCTCCGGTGTTAGGACCTAATGGTCAACCTATGTTTAGACGCGGTCTGACCTATGTGCGTGAATTAGAACCACAGAGAAATCTTAGCTATGAGATAGGCGGTCGAGGCTCCTTTAACGATCAATATGGTTGGGATATTACGCTTTACCATGCTGATATTGAGAAGGAGTTAATTGGTTATTCACCTGATGGTGCTAACGTTTTTGTTTATAACTACGAGGGTGATACTCGCCACCGTGGTGTGGAGTTGGGTTTAACCGGAAAGTGGGACTTCGGTTCTGCAGGAGCCATAGATGCACGCCTTGCCTATACCTATAATAACTTAACCTTCCGTGATGGTATGTTTTCCGGTAACGACATTGGCGGTTTACCGCGCCATTACTTGAGTGCTAACTTGGACTATCGTTACAGTGATTTTGTGGTGGGTGTTAATGTCCGGGGTGCCTTAGGTTCATCTTATGCGGATCATGCTAATACTCAGAAAATGGGTAGTTATGCCGTCTTGGGCGCCCACTTCAGCTATGACTTTGCCAAAGATTCCAATTTCTATGTACAAGTCGATAACATCACCGACAAGCGTTACCTCTCGTGGAGTTTGACCCCAGCAATGGCTTCTGCCCAAGATGCAAACAACCAGGAAATGTATTTCCCGGGTAATGGTCGTACAGTTACCGCAGGGTTGAATTTCAGGTTCTAAATTTAATGTGATTTTCCCTGACTCACCTCCAGTAGTTTTTATGGGGGTGAGTTTTTTTACCCACAGAAACTAAATACGGGGACTGGGTGGTACCGCATCAGTACTGATAAATACCCGCCAGAACACTGGAATATACAGAGCAAAGGCAATAATTAACAGAGCACTAGGAATAGTCAAGCTAAAGAGGGAATAGCTCCAGCCAAAGTTTAAACTCATTGAGCGTAGAATGGCCGCCGTAAATATTGCCGCTAAAGCCCATTGGCTAGTCCAGGGAAAGGGCAGGTCTCGACCACTATGAATAAGACCGGCAATATTAAATATTTGCATCACCATAAAGATAAAACCGCCAATCAGTATTAAATGCAAAGCCTGTGTCGGATTGCCCCAAGATAAAATGCCGCTGATTCCAAGCCAACAATAGCCCAGGCCAATGCACAGCAAGGTCAGGTAGTGCCAACGTACATAAGAAGCGTGCCACAGAATCGCATGATGCCAGTCACGCAAACGCGCGATCATTGAGAGTCCTGAAGCAAGGGCCAACCAGCTTGAAAAAACCGGATCACTAAAAAATAGCAAACTGAATACGTATAAATACATGCAAATAACGTTCAGATTTCTATAGTAGGGATTTTGTACATAACTCAGCTTGTCTGCTTTGGGACCTGCTTGCTCAAGGGAGTTAAAGCCCATGGCCATGCCAATACGAAAAATTATTAGAGCCACGCCAATCATATAGGCGTGGGTCATCATCACAATATAGGTCCATTTGCCGGTCAAGGCATAAGCAATATTTAGTGCAGTGATTAAGCCCATCATCAGGCACACACTGATTTGCTTGTCATTACGGTCATCAATAGCAGCAACCACCGTAAAGCCCGTGAGTAAGAGCCAAAAAACACTCATTAAGAAAGCACTGCTTTGTAGGCTAACAAATGCAAATACCACGCCACCAAGCCATAAAACCAAGCAAAGTGCGCTTAGGCGGCGTAAGGGGCGAGTAAAGTGAGTCCATTCCGGTACCGCAGTCATAATAAAACCGGCAAAAGCAGCGGAACCGAAAATATTCAAATAACCATAGGCATGGTAGCTGAGAGGATCGATACTCGGCATCAAAGCTGCCCAACCAAAGTAGGCACTTAAACCTACGGACAGCCATAGAAAGGCAATAGGAATGATACTAATGGACGCGAGTAGAAAGAACAGGCGAAATGGATTTGTAAAAAAGTCATGAACAATTTCAGATAGCGTCTTTTTCTTAGTGAACTTAGTCATGATAGGCCTGCCAAAAGGGTTGTGCTAAATACTCCTGGACAAAATCCTGATCTCTTTCTTCGCGAGGGCGATCCAGTTCAATCAGCTTGTGATTGCGTGCAGGCTTCTGCGGCAGAATATAAATTTTGTCAGCTAATTGCAGCGCCTCAAAGCGGTCATGGGTGACCATCACGACACTCATGCCATTGACAA
>JAAZFX010000022.1 GCA_012511555.1 Alcaligenaceae bacterium
CTTTATAACGATGAAAATCAGGGAATAGCGCGCAATGCCAAGGTTTATGTAGGTGGAGTACCGGCTTTTTGGTCACCGTACTTTACTTTTCCAATTAAGCAAGAAAGAAAAACCGGTTTTTTAACACCGACGTTTGGTTATTCATCACGTAGTGGTGCTGATTTGGTGGTGCCATATTTTGTCTATTTAGCACCTAATTATGACTTGACTTTGTACCCACGTTGGCTTTCAAAGCGTGGTCTTATGTTGGGTGGCGAGTTTCGCTATTTGCAACCAAGTTACTCTGGCCAAATTACTGGTGCTTTTTTAGAAGATGACAAACAGTTTGGTGAACAGCGTTGGACCTATGGTATTGTGCATCGTCAGCAGTTAGGTCAAGTACTCGGTTTTAATATCGGTTTAAATGTGAATTGGAATAAGGCCTCTGACGGAGATTATTTCCGTGATCTTAACGATTTAGATATTAATGACTCGGATAATAGTTATTTAAATCAGAGCGCATCTTTAACCTTTTCCGGACATAAGTATTGGAGTGGTTTCTTGCGTTGGCAACAGTATCAGGGTTTGCATGATTTGCAACTCAATAGAGAAACGCCAGGTCGCGGTATTTACGCTCAATATGAGCGTAAACCGGAGTTGTTAGTGCGCGGAGCTCGTTATGACTGGGGTGGTTTTGATGTCAATACGGTCAATACCTTGACGCGTTTTGAATTTCCAAAGTTCCCTGCACATTTAAGTGGTGGTGAGTCTGTTTGGCAGAACTATGGAGGACATCGACGTCATGATGGTACACGCTTTACCTCATACAGCACCATTAGCTATCCGATTGTTCGACCGGGTTGGTATATTACGCCTAAGGTAGGTTTGCACTTTTCACATTACGAGACTGATTGGATTGGTGCAAATAGTGCTCAAGATGGTTCGAGGATTCGTGCCCAAAGTCGTACCTTGCCAATTTTTTCTATTGACTCAGGTATGACTTTTGAGCGTGATACGACATTCTTCGGTAATGCGGCAAAGCAGACTTTAGAGCCGCGTCTATACTATCTCTATATTCCTTATAGGGATCAGTCCAGCATTCCTCTTTATGATACATCAGTGAGTCAATTTGGTTTTGGTACGGCTTTTACTGAAAACCGTTATGCAGGTGGTTGGGATAGGATTAATAATGCCAATCGAGTGACTGTAGGTTTAACCTCTCGTTGGTTGGAAGCTGATACTGGGGTCGAGCGATTAGCCTTGCAAGTAGCACAGAGTTTTTCTTTTGAGCCGCAAAAAGTAACGCTTTCTAATAATGAGCAATTGGCTAATAATCGTTCGGAATTTTTAGCGGCTCTGAGCGCTCGCTTAACTGATAAGTTAAATACTGAGGTAGCGGTACAATATGATCCTTATGAAAAGAAAATTGCCCAATCAGTTGTTTCACTACGTTGGAATCCAAAGCGTTTAACATCATTGAGCCTGTCTTATCGATACCAGCGTGATCAATATGAACACCCGGAAACCGGTGTAGTTTACCCTTACCAATTACCGGCCAAAGAAAACGTGATTGTTGCCGGTCAATGGCCATTTACTAAACGATTGAATGCGGTCGGACGACTGGACTATTCAGTTAGAGAGAGTCGTTCTACTCAGTCTATTGTAGGTCTTGAATATAAGGGTGAATGCTGTTGGGCTGCTCGCGTATTATTCCAAAGATATGCGGTTGCACGTGAAAAAACTAATTCACGTGTATATTTCCAGTTAGAATTAAGTGGTCTAGGTGCCTTGGGCTCTGACCCAATGTCAACGATCCGAGAAAATATCCCAGGATACGAATCTACAGAGCTACCAATGCCGGTACGTTCTATATTTGAAAGGTATGAATAAATGCGTAAACAAGTAACATTACGACAATTTGCTTTAAAAGCGTTACCTCTAGTTCTTTTGGCTTTGCCAATGACTTTTGTTCAGGCTCAAAATCAAGGCGTCGGAGCAACTCAGCAAGGACAGTTTGCTGATGGCATTGCCGCTATCGTAGGCTCAGAGGTAATCACCATGCGTCAGTTGCAAGAGCGTATGAATGCTAATCGTATTTCCGGAGATGATAGCCGTGGTCGAGAGCAAATCTTGCAGGGTATGGTCGATGAGTTGTTGGTTGAGGATGAAGCGCAACGTTTAGGTCTGCGAATTTCTGACGGTCGTTTAAATCAAGTGGTAAGTGAGATTGCCGCTAATAACAATATGACACCAGAGCAATTACGCGAAGCTGCAAACCAATATGGCATTAATTGGGAAAGTTATCTTGAAGGGATTCGTCAGCAGGTTTTATTAGATGAGGTACGCAGTCAAGTTCTACGTTCGCGCATCAAAGTCACCGATGCTGATATTGATGCTTATATTAAGCAAAATCCTACCGGTGTATCGCCGACCTATCAGCCGCAGTTGATTCAACCGGAAGCACCACCACCAGAAAAGCGTATTGTGGTGGAGCAGAGTTTTGAGCCGATGGCTATTGCTTTACAGCACATTCATGTTCGCGTACCCGATGGAGCTCCTGACTCGGTGGTTGAGGAAGCACGTGCTCGCGCTAATGAGGCTTTACGAAAAATTCGTGGAGGAGCTAGCTTTGAATCGATCGCTGCTGAGTATTCTGATGGTCCTCAAGCTGCAGAGGGAGGTAATTTAGGTATTCGCATGTTTGAAGACTGGGCTAAATTGTTTGTTGATCAAACGCGCAATGTTCGTGATGGCGGAGTGACAGGCGTATTTAGTGCTGCTAACGGTTTCCATATATTAAAAGTAGTAGAGCGTCGAGGTATTATTCATGAACGTCAACGCGAGGTAATGGTGCAGCCGCCAAGACCGGCGCCAGTTATTGTACATGATCCGCGTGTTGCTGCTGCGCGTCAAGAGGGCCCCGTTGAAGTGACAGACTCCCATATTCGCCATATCTTAATTCGTTATACACCGGTAGTCACTGATGAAATGGCGCATGAGCGTATTTTGGAAGTACAACGAGCTATTCAAGGCGGGATGAGTTTTTCTGACGCTGCGGAGAAGTTCTCACAAGACTCCTCAGCGCCGATTGGTGGTGATATTGGCTGGGTTACTCCTGGCCAGGCAGACCCTGCCTTTGAGGCTGCCGCATCTACTTTACAAATCGGTCAAATAAGTGAGCCGGTTCGCAGTTCGTTTGGTTGGCACTTAATTGAGGTGATGGATCGCCGTACAGAGGATAAGCAAGCGGATATTCGCAAGAGCTTGGCTAATGAGGCGATTTTTGAAGAGCGTGCTGCAGCTGTATTGGATGACTGGCTAGAGCAGTTGCGTGGTCGCACCTTTATTGATAATCGTCTTGATAAGACGAGAAATCGTTAGTTTAATTTTTATATAGGTAGAGTGCATTGGCACATCAAGCTCGTAAGCGTTTTGGTCAAAATTTTCTCATTGATAACTATGTCATTGGGGAAATTGTCCGTGCGATTAATCCTCAAGAAAATGATCTGATGGTGGAGATAGGTCCGGGTCAATTGGCTTTGACTAAACCACTGTTAGAGCATTTAAAGCAGCTCACAGTCATTGAGATTGATCGGGATTTAGTGCAACGCCTGGAGCAGACTTATTCTGCCGAGCGACTAAGAGTGGTTGAAGGCGATGCACTAAAGGTGAATTTTTCAGAGATTTTTGGACTGAATAACACAGAGCGAAAGCTGCGCGTAGTAGGCAATCTACCTTACAATATCTCTACGCCAATTTTATTTCATTTGATGGATTATGCTGATCAGATTGTCGATCATCATTTTATGCTGCAAAAAGAGGTGGTGATGCGCATGGTCGCAGAACCCGGAACCAAGGACTATGGTCGCCTTTCAGTGATGCTGCAGCAGCGTTATAGTATGCAGGCCTTATTCGAGGTTGGACCGGACGCCTTTGACCCACCGCCACGAGTAGATTCAGCGATTGTACGGATGATTCCACTGGGTGATGATAGATTAAAGCCACAGAGCTATCCGTTGTTTTCAAGTGTCGTAGCACAGGCGTTTAGTCAGCGCCGTAAGATGATTCGTCGCAGTCTTAATCAGTGGGAATTTGATTTTTCTGCTCTAGGGATCGAAGAAACCGCTAGAGCAGAGGATTTGAGTTTAGCGCAGTTTATTGCCCTGGCTGATATGGCTAATTCTAAAAATTAGCGCAAGCCTGTACCGGGCGCGCTCATGTCTTTTCTTTCGATAAACTCGATTTTATAGCCATCAGGGTCTTCAACAAAGGCTATAACGGTTTCTCCGCCAAGTACCGGACCGGCTTCACGAGTAACTTTACCGCCCGCCGCTTTGACCTTTTCACAGGCCTCATAAGCGTCAGGAACACCGATCGCAATATGTCCATAGGCTGTACCTAAGTCATACTCTTCGACGCCATAATTGTAGGTTAACTCAATCTCAGCTTGTTCAGGATTAGAGGCATAACCCAAAAAGGCGAGAGTGTATTGGTATTCAGGATTATCTGAGGTACGAAGTAACTTCATACCCAAAACATTGGTGTAAAAATCAATAGAACGTTCTAAATTACCGACGCGAAACATGGTGTGCAGTAATAACATAGGATCTCCTAAAAGGTTAATTTGCAGGATAAGCTGCCACTATTTTAACCTTTTTTGAGAGCGCTGTAGACTGGGGTGTCAGCGGGGTCATTGCTTTGGTAGTCTTCAGGATTCATGCGGATCATTTCTGATTCAATCCAATGCTCGACTTCAGCAGTGATTTCTTCACTGCTGCGTTCACCGGGCTTGATAGGAGGGCCAAAAGAGATGGTCACTAAACCCGGTTTTTTTAAAAAGGAATTTCTGGGCCACAGCTTACCGGCATTGTGAGCCACTGGGATAATATCTGTTTTGCTATGCATGGCGAGGCGTACACCGCCTGGCTTATAGCGGCCTTTATGGCCAACCGGAATTCGCGTGCCTTCAGGAAATAGCACCGGAGAACGTCCTTCTTCGATACGTTTGGAGCCTTTACGAATTACTTGACGTAGCGCTTCAGATGCTTTAGAACGGTCAATAGGGATGTTATTTAAACTCGCTAAGGCCCAACCAAAGAGAGGGATATATTCTAATGTTTTTTTGTAAACAAAAACGACGGGGTAGGGTGTGAACCAAGGCATAAATAACGTCTCATAAGCAGACTGATGCTTGATTAAGTAAATTACCTGGCGGTCCACAGGGATATTTTCCTGTCCTTTCACTTCATAGCGAATGCCCAGTACAACTTTAGCCAAGTAAATTTGTAAGCGTGGCCATTGTACAGCAAATTTATAGCGCTTATATAAAGGTAAGGGCCGAGCTAGTACGATTAAAGGCCCCAAGGTAAAGGCAAGGATTATAAAGCAAATTGTATAGATTAAAGATCGAATAAAGTTCATTAACAATTCCCTTTAACCGTGTTGTGAGCCGAGAATGGTCTCAACGGCAACAGCTAGATTGTCACTGACGGGGGTGTCAGGATTAAAAGCAGGATCTTTTCTTGTTTTGTTACCATTGCCTGTCAGGACTAGCCAGGGCTTAAAACCGGCAGTTTCTGCAGCTTGTAAATCACGTAAGGAATCACCTATTGCATAAATGCCTGTGGCTTGGTCGATGCTATAGCGTCGTTTAATCTCTTCAAACATGCCGGGAGCAGGTTTGCGACAATGGCAGGCGTCTTCAGGTTTATGGGGGCAGACGAAGATAGCATCAATGATGCCCCCTTTTTCGGCTAATAATGAGCGCATTTTGGCGTTCATTTCGGCTAAGGCATCAATGGTAAAGTAGCCGCGACCAATACCCGACTGGTTAGTCGCAATCACTACTTTATAGCCAGCTGAATTTAGTCGTGTAATGGCTTCAAGACTGCCTGGAAGAGCTTCCCACTCATCTGCGCTTTTGATGTAGTCGGCGCAGTCATAGTTGATCACTCCATCTCTATCGAGAATAATTAATTTAGGCATCTTGAAGCTCCTTGGTGCTAAACAGCTTAAGCTAAGCAGGAAATATCTGCAATTAAGTTCATGGTGCGGTGTAAGCGATTCAGTAGCGCTAGACGATTGGCGCGAATTGCCGGATCGTCAGCCATCACCATGACCTCATTGAAGAAGTTATCAACTGCTGGACGCACAGTAGCCATCAAGCTCATGCTTCCGGCGAAGTCCTTGTCAGCAAAGAGGGTGCGAGCTTTAGGTTCAACCGCTTGGAGTGCAGCAAATAATTCTTTTTCAGCCGTTTCTTGTAATAAGGACTCATCAAGCTCTGCTAATTCACCCTCAACTTTGCGTAATAGATTGCTGATGCGTTTATTGGCCGCTGCTAGACTTTCTGCTTCTTCCAGTGCTGAGAAAGCTTCGATGGCTTCAACGCGCTCAGGAATTTGATCAAGCGGTGGGTTAACGGCCAGAACAGCGTCGATTACTGCTTTACTGTGAGTGTTTTGTAATTGGTTACGATAGCGCTCAAGAATAAATTGATAAACCTCTTTGGCGGTGTTCGGATTTAACTCGCTCTTGGCATTAAATAGTGTGATTGATTTATTTAAAATAGTCGGCAGGTCCAATTGAGTGCCATTGAAGCCGTCTAAATTAGCGTTTTTAAGCCACTCATAGGCGCTGATGATACCTAAAGCCGCACGACGTAAACCATAGGGGTCACGCTCACCGGTTGGAATTGAGCCAATACCCCAAATACCAACTAAGGTTTCTACGCGCTCAGCAATAAAGAGTATTAAAGCTGTTAGGGCTTCTTTGTTTTGTTCTAAATTAAAGCGCACATCGTATTGATGAGAAAGAGCTTGGCAAACTTCGTTAGATTCTTGTTCATGAGCTGCATAGTAAGCAGCCATCACGCCTTGAAGTTCAGGGAACTCGCCAACCATTAGAGAGGTCAAGTCAGCCTTGGCCAAATAGGCGGCTCGCTCAGCGGCAGTGATATCTGTACCTAGCTGACTGGCGATAAGTGCAGCCAATTGTTGGACACGCTCAGTTCGTTGCAGTTGAGAGCCTAGTTTATTGTGATAAACCACATTGGCAAGTTGCTCAACACGTGAGTTTTGTGAGGTTTTCTTATCTGTATCAAAGAAGAACTGTGCATCGGCTAAACGTGGACGAACAACACGCTCATTACCCTCAATAATATTTGAAGGATCAGTAGGACGCATATTGCTGACGATTAAGAATCGGTGGTCAAGTTTGCCTGTGACTTTATCAAACAGTGGGAAGTACTTTTGATTTAAACGCATGGTTAGAATCAAACATTCCTGTGGTACTGCTAAGAACTCTTTATCAAACTGGCCCACATACACCGTTGGGTGTTCAACTAAGGCAGTGACTTCATCTAATAGGGCAGCTACTTCCGGATCGTCACCAATGGTGGTGTTTAATGATTCAGCAGTTTCAAGTAGTTGCTTTTGAATATCTGCTTTGCGGACTTCGTAGTCAGCAATCACCATGCCTTCGTTGATTAAACGTTGTTCATATTCTTCGGCATGGTTGAGGCTGAGAGTGCTGGAACCCATAAAGCGGTGACCTTCAGTGATGCGGTCAGAACTTAGGCCTAGTACCTC
>JAAZFX010000023.1 GCA_012511555.1 Alcaligenaceae bacterium
ACCAAGTAATTAATCAAAAAACTTAATCAATTAATTTGTTGTCATCAGCCTGTCACGTAAGCAGTTAATAATGAACTAAACGTTACTTAGTAACTAGTGCCTCGTGAGCAGCAAAGATTTAAATTATAAACCATCTAAATCTCTTTGTCAACACTTTTTATTAAAAAGTTTAAAATAAATTAACAATCAATTTCAAAGTGTTGTTTTTGTCGCGAGAAACTCTAAGTTTCTTTTACCAGCTTCTGGAGAACTTCCAGTTGCCTGTGCGACGAAAGATATGAATTATGAAGCATCCAAATCTTCTTGTCAACTACTTTTTATCAAAACTTAAAATTAATTTAAACATCAAATAAAAAGCGTTGCTTTTCTTCACCTGAAGCAACTTGCTTCATATCGACTTAAGGGATAACCCTAGATGCCGTAGCGAGGAAAGAGATGAATTATGAGCTATATATTGAACGCCGTCAAGTGACTTGTGCTTTTTAACGACAAATAATTTGTAGCGAGTTGCTAAAAGCTCATATATCAGGAATCTACAGTTTTAATGATACACCAATATCTTTTATTTAGTATTTAATTAATTAGAAATTTACAATTACTAATTGTTCTGCATAAAACTCATCAATAAAAACTCTCAGTGCCAATCACAGCAACAATTTCTACGCTTTACTTTACAATTAAATTGTTTGGCTTTTGATGCTTTTATAAGCTAAACGATGTTAACTAATTAACAACATAGTCCTTTAATTTTTAAGGAAATTTAAATGAATAAATATTTCGCGGAGTTTTCGGAACTTTTTGGTTGGTTTTTGGTGGTTGCGGTAGTGCTGTATTGGCTGCAGCCTACCCAGAACTAGGTATTGGTTTTGCCGGTGTCGCCTTAGCCTTCGGTCTTACTGTACTAACGATGGCTTATGCAGTTGGTCATATTTCTGGTGGCCACTTGAATCCTGCCGTTTCTGTTGGCCTATTAGTCGGGGGTCGTTTTCCAGCTAAAGAATTAATCCCTTATATCGTTGCCCAAGTTATCGGCGCAATTGCCGCTGGCGCAATTCTCTATCTAATTGCTTCAGGTAAAGTTGGTTTTGATGCAACCACAGGTGGCTTTGCCAGTAATGGTTATGGTGCAAACTCACCTGATGGCTATAATTTGGTTGCGGCTTTAGTTGCGGAAATTGTCTTAACGGCCTTTTTCTTAATTATTATTATGGGCGCAACAGATGAGCGTGCTCCTAAAGGCATTGCGCCTATTGCCATTGGTCTTGCTCTAACCTTAATTCACTTAATCAGTATTCCGGTAACTAATACCTCAGTGAACCCTGCTCGTTCTACCGGTGTTGCTCTATTCCAAGGGACTTGGGCTATTGAGCAATTATGGTTATTCTGGCTTGCGCCAATTATAGGTGCTGCTATTGGTGCATTGATTTACAAAAACTTAATCGCTTGCGCTAAAAAACAAAACCCCTTCCAAATTAAAGCGGCGTGACAAAAAGCACGCCGCTCTTTCTTACTCTTAGTGAGACTTGATATAGTCTACAACCGCATCACCCAATTCATGAGTATGGGCCTTGCCACCCAAGTCTGGTGTTTTTGGACCATTTGTATCCGCAAGTACTGCTTCGATCGCCTCAACAATTAAGTCATGAGCTGCTTGATAGTCGGCATCACCATTACCCAAGAACTCCAGCATCATTGCCGCAGTCCAGATGGTTGCTAATGGATTAGCTATTTTTTGACCAAATATGTCAGGTGCTGAACCATGTACAGGCTCAAATAATGATGGGAATTTACGTTCTGGATTTAGGTTGGCTGAAGCAGCTAGACCAATGGTGCCTGTACACGCTGGGCCCAAATCAGACAAGATATCGCCAAATAGGTTTGAAGCAACCACGACATCAAAACGATCAGGATTTAGAACAAATCTCGCCGATAAAATATCAATGTGCTGCTTATCATAGGCAATATCAGGATAGCTCTTAGCCATTTCATCAACACGCGAATCCCAATACGGCATACTAATTGCCATACCATTGGACTTCGTGGCTGCGGTTAGCTTTTTGCCGCCGCGCTTTTGTGCTAATTCAAAGGCAAACTTCAAGACGCGATCAACGCCTTGACGAGTAAAGATAGATTCCTGGATCACAAACTCTCTATCAGTACCTTCAAACATGATGCCGCCAATAGATGAGTACTCACCCTCGGTGTTTTCTCGAACCACCACAAAGTCAATATCACCTGGCTTGAATTTAGCGAGCGGCGCAGGCACACCTTCAAACAGCTTCACTGGGCGCAAGTTAATATATTGATCAAATTGGCGTCTGAACTGTAGCAAAGAACCCCATAGAGATATGTGATCAGCTACCTTTGCAGGCCAACCAACGGCCCCGAAAAAAATTGCTTGATACTCTTTTAAGGTTTCAAACCAATTATCAGGCAGCATCTGACCATGCTCAAGGTAATAATCGCAATCGCCCCAATCATAATGGTCAAAGACTAAATTTAAATTAAAGCGCTTTTGTACTGCCTCAATTACCTTTAATCCCTCTGGAATTACCTCTTGACCAATACCGTCTCCGTCCATCACGGCGATTTTATTTACTATTTTGCTCATTAGAAACTACTGCCTTACTCTGTTTTTGTTAATAAATCCAGGAACTCTTTGCGTAAATCAGAGTTCTTTAAAAAAGCGCCTCGCATGACGCTATTAATCATTTTGGAATTCATGTCCTTGACCCCACGCCACTGCATACAGAAGTGGTCGGCCTTCATCACAATAGCCAAGCCTTGAGGATTCATTTTTTCGACAAGAAGATCGGCAAGTTGCACAATCGCCTCTTCCTGGATTTGCGGACGACCCATTACCCACTGTGTGAGACGAGCATATTTGGATAGGCCGATAAGGTTAGAGCCTGAATCAGGCAATACACCGACCCAGACTTGACCCATAATTGGGCAAAGGTGGTGTGAACAAGCACTGCGAACCTGGATTGGACCGATGATAATTAACTCGCTGAGCTTTTCAATATTTGGAAACTCAGTAATTGGTGGCATTTCATGGTAACGACCGGCAAAAACCTCACGCACATACATCTTGGCCACGCGACGTGCTGTTTCTTGCGTATTGTGGTCAGTATCAATATTAATAACGAGGCTTTTTAGGACCTCGGTCATCTTCTCTTCAACTTCTTGTTGCAGTAACTCTAACTCGCCCTCTTCAATAAACTCAGCGATATTGTCATTTGCGTTGAAACGAGCACCAGCTGTTACGATGCGCTTACGTATGACATTAGAAATATAAGTTGTGTCTATATCAGAACCGCTCACCAGCACCTCTTCTTTATATAAATCAAATTCAGAATCACCTATTGTATTACGATTTTGCTGAAGCTTCAGCAATAGTCATAATTCTTGTATGGAAGCATCTAGACGCATGAATAACCATTAATACAACAAATTACACTAGAGATAACCCTAGATAATAAAGCCTTCATCACACAAGTAGTCATTACTACGACACAATTTAACTCTTGAAATGACAAAATCTTGGAGATTAACTATGCAATTAAAAAAATGGTTTAGCTTAGGAGTGGCTTCATTAGCAGTGTCTGCCACAATTGGAAGCGTCGCTTTAGCACAAGAGAGCAAGGAGTACTCTGTCTCTACCGTACTTGGCGATGCCTATCCTTGGGGCCAAATGGCTGAAAAATGGGCTGAACTAGTCAAAGAGCGTAGCGACGGCCGCATTACCCTTAAAGTCTACCCAAATGCGCAATTGGTTTCGGGCGATCAAACTAAAGAATTCTCGGCCATGCGCAGCGGTTTAATTGATATGGCTGTAGGTTCTACTATTAATTGGTCACCGCAAGTTCCAGAAGTTAATCTTTTCTCATTACCATTTTTAATGCCCGACAATACTGCAGTCGATGCTATTACTCAGGGCGAAGCTGGTAAGACAGTATTTGAAGCCATTGCCAAGCGTGGCGTGATACCTCTGGCTTGGGGCGAAAATGGTTTCCGCGAAATTTCAAACTCCAAGCAAGCAATCACTATGCCAGCCGACCTTAAGGGTATGAAAATACGCGTAGTTGGTTCACCTCTATTTTTAGATACTTTTAATGCACTTGGCGCTAACCCGACACAAATGAGTTGGGCCGATGCGATGCCGGCATTAACTACCGGTGCAGTTGATGGCCAGGAAAACCCTCTTTCCGTATTCTCTGCTGCACGAGCCGACCGTGCCAATCAAAAGTACTTAAGTTTATGGCACTATATGAACGATCCGCTAATTTTCGGTGTCAGTGAGCGCGTTTGGAAAACAATCGCTGAAGAAGATCAAGCCATGTTAAAGCAAGCAGCCTATGATGCAGGTCAATGGGGCATTAAAAAATCTCGTGCCGAATTAGATGAAACCTTGGTTCAGATTCGTGAGCGTGGTGTCGAGGTTAATGAATTAACTCCCGAACAGCATCAAGCATTTGTTGATGCTACCAAGGGGGTTTATGATAAATGGATTCCGCGTATTGGTAAAGATTTGGTAGATGCTGCCCAAAAAGCAATTGCCGAACGTTAAACTGTTATTTTTTATGCGGCGCAGCCTAAAAGCTGCGCCTTTTCTTTTTTAAAACACTATGTCTAAAAGCAAAAAAACGCGTTTTGAGTCTTCACTAGGGGTTATTGCCTTAGCCCTAATTTGTATCATCAGCTTCACTAATGTTGTTGTTCGCTACGTCACAGATATTTCCTTTGCCTTTACTGAGGAATATTCCATTTTTCTTATGGTCGTGTTGGCTTTTGCCGGCGCTGCAGCAGCATCACGACGCAATGAACATATTCGCATCAGTTTATTAGAGCGCCGTTCCGGTACTAAAGCTAGACGCCTGATTTATACCGTTCAGTGGTTAGGCGCAATGATCGTGCTTGGCCTAGTCGCCTGGTATGGTGTCACCCTAACTTGGGAAGAATATATTTATGATTCACTCTCCCCGGGGCTGGGTCATCCCAACTGGATTTATTTAATCTGGCTACCGATTTTATCGCTAGCTATTATGTACCGCACGACTCAAAACTGGTTTGAGATCATGCTTAGCGGCAATCAGGAGGAAAGCAATGAGTCCTGATTTATTAATGCTACTTTCATTTGGTCTATGCCTAATTATCGGCATGCCTGTCGCCTACTCACTGGGAATTGGCGGTGCTATCGGCATTATTGCCGGGCTATCACCGGATATGTTGGCTACTTTAGGCACTAACACATATAACAGCGTGGCTAAGTATCCACTCATTGCTATTCCATTATTTATCTTGACCGGTATTGTTTTTGAACGCGTTGGTGTGGCGGCGAGTCTTGTCACCTTTGCTCAATCCATCATTGGACAAAGACCGGGCGGTTTAACCTTGGTCGCCGTGATGGTGTGTTTGATTATGGCCGGCATGAGTGGCTCCGGCCCTGCAGATGCGGCAGCAGTTGCGATGGTTATGTTGCCTAGTATGACCAAAGCCGGTTATCCTCGTCCCTTTTCAGCGACCATGATTGCAGCCTCGGCATCAACGGCCATTCTAATCCCACCTTCTATCGCTTTGATTTTATACTCTGTGATGTTGCCGGGGATGGATTTACGTGCGCTCTTTGCTGCGGGTCTCTTTCCGGGTATCTTAGCCGGTATTTCTATCCTGATTCCTTGCTATCTAATTGCACGTCTACGTGGTTGGGAAAAAGGGACTACTGAAAAAGTTGAACGCCCTCCGTTTAGAAAAAGCTTTATCAAAGCCTTGCCTGCATTATTCGCTCCGGTGATTATTTTAGGCGGTTTACGTTCCGGCTTATTTACGCCAACTGAAGCTGCGGCAGTTGCCGTGGCCTACGGCCTTTTTATCGGTGTAGTAATTTACCGCCAACTCACTTGGCGTAGTTTATTTGATATGCTCAATGAAGCAGCAAAGTTATCCGGCATCATTTTATTGATTATTGCGTTAGCAGGCATCTTTGCTTGGGCCGGTACCACCTTAGGTACCTTCACTAAGTTAGCTGATGCCATGTTGAGTATTTCGGATAACTCGTGGGTACTGCTAATCTTGATTATGGTCCTAGTCTTGTTTGCGGGTATGCTGCTGGATGCTATTTCAATTTATTTGATTTTAACGCCAGTCTTAATCCCCTTGATTAATCACTTCGAATGGAACCCAATTTGGTTTGGTATTTTGTTGGCGATGAATATTGCAATAGGACAATTTACTCCGCCCGTTGCTGTTAACTTATTAGTGACCACAAAGGTGGCTAATATTCGTTTAGAGCATACCTTTGGTTGGGCCATATTATTTATGGCAACGATGTTCTCAGCATTATTAATTGTTATGATATTTCCGGGGATTGCCTTATGGCTGCCGGAGTATTTAGGCTTCGCTATAGATTAAAAACAAAAGGTCCGTTTTCTGATTATAGATAACGGACCTTTTTTTACTTCTAAATTAAAAGACATAAGCCATAGGTGATGAGACCCAGCAATACGGACAAACCAATATTACTTTTCCAACGAGTAATGACTATCACTACAATCACAGCGATAAAATAAGGCCACAATGAAACGGCCTGATTAATTAAATCTTGAACTTCACCAGTCAAGACCACAACGGTAGTCGATAGCAATAAAGCGGGGCCCAAGATTTGTAAACGACCTTGAGAAAAGTTAATTTTCTTTTTACTACGACTAAGCAGCAAAAATGGCAATGCGCGGGTCAACCAAGTAATCACGGCTAAAGCCAAAATGGTCCATAAAAATGAGTTATTCATGGCGCTTACCCTTAGGCTGGTAAAGTACAAAAGCACTAATCGCCCCCGCAAATATAGCCAAGGACGGATAACCACTAAGCGTCACCACCAGACTAACCATGGCTGCAGCAATTAATGCCAATAGCATCTGACGATATACGCTCATCACCGTCAACACCACAAATAAAGCCGGCAAAGAAAACTTCAGAACCTGCTCCAATAAAGGATAATGCGCCAGCAACTGCTCACCGGTTATCAGACCCAAGACCGTGCCTCCCACCCATGAGAGCCAGGCAGTAATGCCTAAACCCCAGAACCAAGCTGCACGTTCTGACTCTTTAACATCTTTAAGACGATGAAAAGAAGTGGCAAAAACTTCATCGGTTAGAAAAAAAGCCATAGTTAAACGCTGCTTCAAAGAATCGGGCAAATAGGAACTAATAATTGGCCCATAAAATAAATGACGCATATTGAGTAAGGTAATGAGAGCAACGATCATTAACCAAGGTGTCGCGATTTTCATCGCTGCTAGAATAAAAAATTGCCCTGCGCCTGAATAAACAATCAACGAAGTCAAGGAGATTTCACTAGCTTTTAAGCCCAAACTGCTACCGCTAATTCCAAAGGCCATTGCCACAGGCACATAACCCAAGACAATGGGCAAGGCATCTTGTACCCCCCTAAGTGCTGCTTTTAAATTCATGACTTCCTTTAACCATGTAAAACCCACCAAAGCTAACCATGATACTGAATTAGAAAAAAAATTTCAGCCTCATAAAAGACTTCAAAGCTATAGCACAGCAAAGCCAAGCCACATACGCTAAGATATTAGTAAATCAAATTTATAGTATTTTAAATTAATGAATGAACAAATTTTAATCAACGTCACGCCCTTCGAGACGCGTGTCGCTATTGTTGAGCAAGGCACAGCACAGGAAATACAGCTCGAACGCAGCAACCAACGTGGTATCGTTGGCAATATTTACTTAGGCAAAGTAGCCCGCGTTTTACCGGGCATGCAAAGTGCATTTATTGATATTGGCTTAGAGCGCGCTGCTTTTATCCATTTGGCCGACTTAAGGGAAAACCGCGAAAGTCGCCAAAGCGATAATGTGCAGGTCCAAATTGAAAAGGTTTTGTTTGAGGGGCAAACGCTATTAGTACAGGTTATCAAGGATGCTATAGGCACTAAGGGTGCGCGCGTGTCCAATCAAATCAGCATCGCCGGTCGCTCCTTGGTGTATCTGCCACATGACCCGCACATTGGAATTTCTCAAAAAATTGATTCTGAAGAGGAACGAGAAAAGCTCAGACAGCGCGTACAAAACCTGATGTCCCCCAACGAAAAAGGCGGCTATATTATTAGAACCCAAGCTGGTTGGGCGACCGATGAAGAACTAAAAAATGACCAAGAGTACCTGAGTTTACGCTGGCAAAATATTATTGACGGGATGAAAAAACACGGGGCCCCTGCGCTACTCTATGAGGATTTAACACTGGCACAGCGTGTTTTGCGTGATTTTGCCAATGAAAATACAACAAGTATTCAAATTGACTCACGCACAATTACTCATAATCTTAAGCAATGGGCGGAGATTTATACGCCTGCTGTGGTAAATAAAATCAATCACTACACAGGTCCGCGCGCTTTATTTGATCTGGCCAACGTCGAGGAAGAAATCAAAACTGCTCTCTCAAGGCGGGTCGATCTAAAGTCCGGTGGCTATTTGATTTTTGACCATAATGAAGCGCTAACCAGCATTGATGTAAATACCGGTGGTTATATCGGTTATAGAAACTTCCACGACACTATTTTTAAAACTAATTTAGAAGCGAGCTTAGCGATTGCCCGACAGTTACGTCTGCGCAACACAGGCGGTATTATTATTATCGACTTTATTGATATGGACAATGCCGAGCATCAGGAAACGGTTCTGGAAGAGCTGAAAAAAGCCTTGGCACGGGATCGTACACATACCACGGTTAATGGTTTTTCCAGTTTGGGTTTAGTCGAGATGACACGTAAGCGTACTCGCGACTCACTGCATACGCTACTATGTGAGCCCTGCCCGACCTGCCAAACGAGGGGCAATATACTGACCGCTCGTACAATGTGCTACAACATCATGCGTGAAATTTTACGCGAAGCCAAGCAATTTAATCCTAAGGAATTTAGATTAATAGTTTCTCCTCATGTGATTGATTTGCTGCTTGATGAAGAAAGCGCTTTCTTGGGTATGCTGGATGAATTTATTGGCAAACCCATCAGTCTGGAAGTAGACAATAACTACACCCAGGAAATGTACGATATTATTTTGATCTGATTTAAAAACCAAAGGCGCCATTCAACTATGAGGCGCCTTTGATGTGATACAGCAGATTCAGAACTAAAAAAGATTAGCTATGACCTGGTTGTACACGAGATTGCATCTCGATAATCTTCTCTTCTAACTGAGGAGAAGTTTCTAAAGCGATTAAAGCACTATTAGAGTCGTTTCGTTTTTCAATACTAAGATTAATATACTGCCCATCAAACACCTCCGGGTCAGCGCCGATCTCTACATAACGGCTTAATAAACGGTCAACAGAAGCTTGAGCCTGCATAACATATTGGTCAAGATTTTCTTCGTTCGCATCTTGAAAAGCATTTTCAATGGTCTTTGACAAGTCCCATGTAAAAAACATCAATGCGTTAGGGCCTCTCACCTCCGGATGCTCATAGCCCCAATTTTCAATTGTGTGGTTCTTAGCACTAGTCATGTTATTCTCCGAAAAAATCACCCCGTATCACCTCATCATACCGTGTTAATCAGTTGATGTCATTGGCTTACGGGGTTTTGAATTTGCTATAGTCGTCGTTAAAGAATTGATTTAACTCTCTTTAAACTGCATTTGATAAAGAGATTGGTACAATCCGCTATTTTTCAAGAGCTCTTCGTGGCTACCGTCTTCAATAATGACGCCATCATCGAGAACCAGAATTCTATCCGCGTTTTTAACAGTTGACAGACGGTGAGCAATGACAAAGGTAGTACGGCCCTTCATCAAGCGTTCTAAAGAGTCTTGCACTAGTTTTTCTGATTCGTTATCCAGTGCCGACGTCGCTTCATCTAAAATTAAAATCGGCGCGTCTTTGAGTAGTGCACGAGCAATTGCCAAGCGTTGGCGTTGACCGCCGGACAACCAAGAGCCACTCTCACCAACCTGCGTATTAACGCCCTGAGGCAGACCTTGAACAAAATCCCATAAATTGGATGCTTCAAGTACTGAGCGAAGCTTCTCATCATCGGCATCCTGATTTGAACCATAGCGGATATTATCAGCAATAGAACCCTCAAAGAGCACAACATGCTGACTAACTAAGGATAAGTTATAGCGTAAGCTGGCCAATGTAAAGTCATTAATCGGCGTACCATCCAGGGTAATTTGCCCGGTAGTAGGCTCAACAAAGCGTGGCAACATATTAACTAAAGTAGTTTTACCACTACCTGACCTACCGACTAAAGCAACAGTTTGACCGGCCTCAACTTTAAAGGACAAGTTTTTAAGCACCTCGTCACCGTCGTCATTAAAACGGAAAGTGATATTTTGAAAATCAATGATTGAGTTTTCTTTGACATGACAAATCTTGGTGCCTTCGTCTTTTTCTTTTTCAGTATCGATCAATTTAAAAACACTTTCAGCCGCAGCCATCATTTTTTGAGACTTACTGGCAAGGTTGGTTAGGCGTCGTACCGGATCAAAAATCTGACCCAGTGCAGTAATAAAAGCAATAAACTCACCCGTCGTCAAACCACGTTCAGCTTGATGTAAAGCCACACTTATTACTGCCGCTACTGAAAAAGATACAACCCATTGAGTCAGTGGCGACATCACGGCATCAGCTACTGAAGCACGCATAGCATAAGCACGCAAGCCCTTATTGACCGTTTGAAAACGGCTGCTCTCGCGCTCATAGCCATCAAATAGCTTTACCACGCGCTGCGCTTCAATGCTCTCTCTAACCGTAGCGGTCAGACTGGCATTCATATCCAGGGTGCGGCGATTAATCGTACGCAAACGCTTGGCAAAATAACCACCCACTAGAACTGAAAAAGGAAAAATCAACAAAATAATCAGTGTAAGTTGCCATGACAAATAGAGTAATAAACCTATTAAGGCAATCACCACAAAGACTTCACGAACTAGATTGGTGACAATTTCCGCAGCGTATTGGGTGACATTACCTGCATCGACGGTGAATCGATTAAGCAAACGACCACTCTCGCCCTTTTGAAACTCAGTATCGGGCATATGCAAGAGGCTTTGAAACATCTCACCACGTACGCCAAATAAAACCTTATTGGAGACCCAGGCCATTAAATACTCACCGCAGAAGTTAAACACCCCCCGAATCAGCATTAAGCTAATCATCGCCAATGGCATAATCCAGATAAAATCAGGACGGGTGCCGGCAAAACCCTCGTCCAACAGCGGCTTCATTAAATAAGCAAGAGCCGGCTGAGTAGCAGAAGCTATCATGGTGCAGATAACAGAAACTACTAAAAACTTCCAAAAAGATCCTACTCGCTCAAAAATTCGACGCCATAATTGGCGTCGAATTGTCTTTTGCTCTTCCTTACTTAATTTTTCAAAATAGCTCAAGTCAAATAACCTTATTATTTAATAATTAACCATGATTTTAACGGTTGGTGCGAAAAAAGTGTAAAGTTTCATTAGTTGCTTAATCACCACATATTCTATATGAAAAAAGTATCAAGAATTTTTATCCGTTTACCAAATTGGATCGGCGATGTTTGTATGAGTCTCGCTTCTCTCAATGCTGTAATTAACACGGGAGCCAAAGTTGTCATTTGCGCTAAACCCTGGGCTGAAAACCTGTTGGCAGCCTACACAAAAAATCCTGATGTTGATTTTTTAGCGCTTAGTGGCAAATGGCGCGACGATTCCAAAAAAATTCGTAACTATAGAAAAATCAATCCTGTCGCAAAAAAAGAAGTGGGGCTGTTAATTCCGGACTCGCTAACCAGTGCTCTAACCTTCAAGCTAGCCGGTTTATCAAGCGCGGGCTACAAAGATGATGGCCGATCGCTGCTCCTACGCTGGCCTGTCACTAAAATCACTCCCAGGCTACATAATGTCCTCTCTTGGCATCATCTTAGCCGGATTGCGCTTAGTCATTGGGGCTTTAACTGTGCAGATCAGCCAGACAGAAGGATCTTACTTCCTTTCACCGACGAGCATATAGTCGAAAAAGATGTCTATATGTCTCAGCATGCTTTAAAAAGCAATGAGTTTATTATTATCGCACCTACCTCCAAGGGTCTGCATCATGGCAAAAGCAAAGTTTGGCCAGAATATGAAAAACTCACCCAATCCTTGCAACGCCAAGGTCACCGAGTCATCATGTGCCCACCGCCCAATGAAACTACTCAGGCCAAGGCTAATGCTATTTCAGCTGAACTACTGCCGCCTCTGGCTTTAGGGCCTTATACCGCGCTACTTAAAGAAGCCGCTTTAGTCATCTGCAATGACTCCGGCGTATCACATCTTAGCGCAGTAGCCACTGCTAAACAAATCACCTTAATTGGCGTGAGCGAAATTGAGCATACCGGACCTTGGTCTACTAGTGCCTTAATACTCGGAGAAATAGGCCATTGGCCTACGCAGGACGAGGTGTTAGCAGCTGCTGAAAAAGTGTTACGAGGCAGCGATTAAATCCAGCCTCTGAACTGATACACCCAATAGCCTAAATACTCTTTAATAATTGAACGGCTCGCTGCTAATGCACGCATATTTGGCAAATAGGGATTAAAGTCAGGCTTATTTTGTGGCACTTGAATCTGCGGCGGGTTTTGTGCTGCATAGGCCTTAATGCCTAGACTTTCAAAGACCCCCATTGCTCGGGGCATGTGCAGTGCAGAGGTTACCACTAATACCGAGCCTATACCCTGCTCTTCTATAGTGCGTTTGGTATATAGAGCATTTTCCCAAGTTGTTTGACTACGATCCTCGCGGATAATGGCTTCAGCAGGCACACCCAAGCTGCGTAGACTAGCCTCCATACCGCGTGCTTCACTAACTGGACCTTCGTTAGCCCCACCCGAGACAATAATCACCGGCGCTTTGCCAGCCACGTAAAGTGCTTCTGCGGTATCTAAACGACGGTGTGTAGAGTTTCTATCGACTTCCTCTTCAAACCAATTCAGTCTATTGGCTGCCGTATTGCCACCCAGCACGACAATCGCATCAGCTTTTGGCAATTGTTCAAAACTACTGATGGCATATTGTTGCTCTAAAAAAGAACCTACTTTAATAGAGGTAATGGGTAAGGACCACAAACCTAGCCAAAGAGCCGCACTCAGTAGCAGCAATCTAGCTAAACGCTTAAAACGAATAATAAAAAGCACCACAGCCAGCACTAATAAAAACAATGCCAAGTTCTGTGGGACAATCAGTGAAACAAGGTAGCTACTAAAAAAAGAAGGAAATTCTGCCATATCCTTGGGGTTGTCTGCTCTTTAAAAACTCTAAATTAACTAATAATTCACTTCAAAGCTAGTAATTTCTGCACGAGAAGCCAATCCTTCTAAAAGTTGTGGGTTCAGGCGCACACGCCACTCATCTCCCAACTGAATTTCACACGAAATATCTTTTTTAGGTTGATACAAAAACTTCACCGTCACCCCATGGAAACCATTTTCCGGCTCAGCCCGGTATGGATTCATCAGTACATGTAATTGCTTAGGCGGAATAGCTTCATTTAACACCACACTCAAATCCTTTGCCACCGATTCGCGCGCAGACTGCAAATTGTAAAGCGCATTGGCACTAATACGAAGAGTGTTGTTAAACTTACTGCGAGAAACACGCGCTTCAATCAGAAGTAAATCATCGCTGTTAATTAAATGACGACAACTTTCATACAAATGAGAATCGCATGTCACCTCAATTTGCGCACTACCATCATCAATTAATAAAAAATACAGCCGATCGTCTTTGTCTTTGAGTTGAAAAGCGCGGGAAGCAATCAATACACCCGCAACCCATTGCGATGAGCGAGATTCTTGCAAGGCTGCCAAGGGTGAGGGAGCAAAGCGTCTGACCTCATCACGCCACACATCAAATAAGTGGTGACTAAAATAAAAACCCAAGGCCTTTTTCTCTTCAATTAAGGTGTCATACAGAGACCAGGGCTTAATGCTCTGAATCTCGTGCGCAACAATATCGCCGGAGTCATCGCCAAATAATGACACCTGATTGGCATTGCGATCATTTTGCTCTGCGCCATCAATGGCCATCGGCAGACTTTCTAACAAGGCACGTCGATTAGGCTCAATTTCATCAAAAGCACCCGCTCTAATTAAAGCCTCCATCGCCCGTTTATTGACCATATGGCGATCAATGCGGGAGCAGAAATCATACAGATCAGTAAAGGGACCATCGCTATTTCGTGCCGCCAAGATATTTTCAATGGCACTCTCGCCTACACCCTTGACCCCACCCATACCAAAGCGAATGGTGCGTATACTGCCTTTTTCTTTGAGGTGCTGATCAGGTACCGGCTCGAATCTATATTGAGAATGGTTAATATCTACCGGCAAAACAGTCAAGCCATTATCTAAAGAGTCACGCCAGAAAATCTGAATCTTATCCGTATCATCCATATCAGATGATAAGGTGGCGGCCATAAACTCCGCAGGGTAGTATTTCTTAAGCCACGCTGTTTGATAGGAAATCAAGGCATAAGCGGCTGAGTGTGATTTGTTAAAGCCGTAACCCGCGAACTTCTCCATAAGGTCGAAAAGGTTCTTGGCCATCTCGCCATCGTAGCCTTTTTTAATCGCACCAGCCTCAAAGATTTTACGGTGCTCGGCCATTTCTTCAGGCTTTTTCTTACCCATGGCGCGTCGTAGCAGATCCGCGCCACCTAGGCTATAGCCCCCAATAATTTGGGAAATCAGCATCACCTGTTCTTGATAGACAATAACTCCGTAAGTACTGTCAAGGGTACTGGTCAAGTCATCATGAAAGTAATCTACTTCGGCCCGGCCATGCTTACGGTTGACGAAGTCATCAACCATCCATGAGTCTAAAGGACCCGGACGGAATAAGGCCAAAACCGCAATGACGTCCTCAAAGGTAGAAGGAATGAGCTTGCGTAAAAGCTCCTTCATGCCGCGCGACTCTAACTGGAAGACAGCGGTGGTATTGCCGGCTGACAGAAGATCGTAGGTGGCCTTGTCATCTAAAGGCACTGACATAATATCAAAAGCTTCTTGACCTTGATTAAAACGCTGTACATAACGTACAGCCCAATCAAGAATGGTCAGGTTACGCAGACCCAAGAAGTCAAACTTGACCAGACCGGCAGCCTCGACATCGTCTTTGTCGTATTGTGAAACTACACTACCACTATGCCCCGGCTGACAATATAGCGGGCAGAAGTCAGTTAATTTACCTGGAGCAATCAAGACGCCCCCGGCGTGCATCCCGACGTTACGAACCAGACCCTCGAGCGGCAATGAACTATCAACAATCGACTTAACGTCTTCATCGTCATCATAGCGACGCTTAAACTCGGGCTCCCCCTCCATCGCGTCACTAAGACTCCAAGGCTTCGCCGGATTGAAGGGAATCAGTTTAGAAAGCCCATCACACAGTGAATAAGGCATTTCCAGGACACGACCAACGTCACGCACGACAGCTTTAGCGCCCAAGGTACCGAAAGTTGCAATCTGACTTACTGCAGCGCGACCGTATCTTTCTTTAACATACTCAATAACTTTTTCACGCTTATCCTGACAGAAGTCAATATCAAAGTCAGGCATGGAAACACGCTCAGGATTTAGAAAACGCTCAAATAGCAAGTCATAGCGAATCGGATCCAGATCGGTAATACCTAAAGAATAAGCCACTAAGGAACCCGCACCGGAGCCTCGACCCGGTCCTACCGGCACGCCATTGGACTTACCCCAGTTAATAAAATCCTGAACAATCAGGAAATAACCGGGGAAACCCATATCAATAATAATCTTGCACTCAAGATCCAGGCGCTCACGATAGGTAGGGTTTTGTTGAGCACGCTCCTCAGGATCAGGGAAGAGAAACTCCAAACGTTCATCTAAACCCTTATGAGAAAGATCAATTAGATACTCACCAAGGGTCATGCCGTCAGGAGTTTCAAAATCCGGTAAATTAGGTGTACCCAGCTCGATGGTTAAATTACAACGCTTGGCGATTTCAACCGCATTAAGCGTTGCCGAAGGAATATCGCTGAACTTTTGCAGCATCTCCTCAGAACTTAGATAATACTGCTGAGGATTAAAACGCTTGGGTCGGTTTTGATTGGCCAGCACTTCACCTTGGGCAATACAAACACGGACCTCATGAATATCAAAATCATCGGGCGTTAAAAACTGCACCGGATGTGTGGCAACAACTGGCAACCCCGTTTGTTGAGCCACTTTAAGAGCCTCTTGAACATAGCGCTCATCACCATCAAAGCCGGCACGTTGTAATTCAATATAAAAACGATTTGGGAAAAATTTGCCCCAACGCTCAGCAATTCTCACCGCCTGATCAAAACGCCCTACTTCTATCGCCTGACCTATATCACCCTGGCGAGCACCTGATAACAAAATCAGACCATCAGTATCTGCAGATTTTTCTAACCACTCAGGCTTTAACTGACCACGATCAATCTGAGGATTATCAATCCACGATTTAGAAATTAATTCACATAACTGTAAATAACCGTCGTGATTACGGGCAATCAATAAACAACGGAAAGGCTTTTTGTCGTCATCCGGATTATCAATCCAAAAGTCACAGGCCGCGATGGGCTTAATACCAGTAGCACGCGCTGCTCGATAAAACTTGATATAACCAAATAAATTCCCCAGGTCCGACAGCGCTAAGGCCGGCTGATTATAGGTCTTGGCTTGCTTAATCAAATCCCCGATACGAATCGTGCCATCGACCACAGAGTATTCAGAATGGGTTCTAAGGTGCACAAAGGCCGGGCTTGATTGAACTTCAGCCGCGCTGCTATGGTCAGCTGCGAGCAGGGTATCGGACATAATTTACTCTCTAAAACTTCTTTAATTACTTCTTTAATTACTTTAAGGACTTTAATGTGACAGACTTTGCCACGCGCGCTCCAGTCGCTTGACTGAGACCGGCATTGGCGTACGCAACTCTTGGGCAAATAAAGCGACTCTTAGCTCCTGCAGGAGATTAGCAAACTCATCCATCTGCTGATCATGCACTCCCTTGAGTTGGGCTAGACGACGCTGATACTTTGTCTGTAGCATCTGCACTTCTTGCATCAATTGCTGGTCGCGACGAGGGTCATTTTTCAATTTATCAATACGCAATTGTACCGCTCTTAGGTAGCGAGGGTAATGTTGTAAGGTGGCATATTCTACACGACTTAAAAAGCCCTTGTAGATCAAGCCATTGAGCTGTTGGCGAATATCGTCATAAACCGCTTGCTGACTTTTAATCAAATTAAGTTTTTTGAGGGCGAGTGCCCATTCATTCATAATTTGCTGCAGGAGACGAATCACTTCTTGCAATAATAAGCCAAAGCGGGTCTTCGCGTCTTTGGCTCTAGCATTAAATTCCTGCTCATTTTTTGGCCATGGCTGCGCGAGGCAGGATTGAATTAAAGCGCAGTCAATAATCTCTTCTTTGAGGTCTTCTTGAGTCCCTAGCGCCATATAAAGCATACCCAATTGAGGCAACTCTTTGAGATTTCGAGAAAGATAACGAATCTGCTCTTTCAAGGCTATTTTAAATAAACGGATTAAACCTTGACGATGCGCTACTGCAGCTTCGTGCGGCTCATCAAAGACATCAATACGACAATCCTCACCCTGATCAACCAAAGCAGGAAAACCCACAACAGACTGACGCCCACGCTTAATTTCTAGTAACTCGGGTAATTCCCCAAAACTCCAACTGCTGATGTGAAGATTGTCTTCTATCGTTTCTTTGGCAGTTTGATCTTTGTCGATTAATTGCCTAAAACTCTCTTGTGCCAGCGGTGCGTGCTCGGCTTTTAACAGTGCGAGGTTGCGGCTCGAACTGAGCATACGACCATGTTCATCGATAATTTTAAAAATCATCGATAAATGCGGTGGAATATTTTCCTCTTTAAAATCAGTAAATTGGACACGGATCCTTTTTTGTTGCCAAATATCGTTAATTAGCACCTCTAATAACGACTTTTCTTTGAGCTCAGGCTCTGCTGCTACAGATTCAACAAAACGCTCAGCATACTCAGGAATCGGCACACAATGACGACGCAATCGCTGCGGCAAAGAGCGCAACAACAACTCAACTTTTTCTTTGAGCATGCCCGGCACTAACCACTGAGCCATTACAGGATCAATTTGATTGAGCGCATACACCGGCACCTCTGTGGTCACACCATCCTTAGGGGAACCCGGCTCAAAGTGATAAGCCAACTGCATACTTAAACCATCATGCTCCAGGCGCTTTGGAAACTGCTCAGTACTGATCCCGGCAGCCTCATGACGCATCAACTCATCTTTATTAAGTTCAAGGCGACCTTTATCTTCGGCGGATAGATTTTTGTACCAATGCTCTAAAGTCGCTACTTGGTGCATATCCGTCGGAATATATTGATCATAGAAGCGATAAATCAACTCATCATCAACCAAAATATCCTGACGACGTGACTTATGTTCTAAGTGCTCAATCTCTTTAATGAGACGCAAATTACGCGCCAAGAAAGGCAAGGGATTCTTGATGGTACCTTCAACCAAGGCTTCACGTATAAACAATTCTCGGGCATGCTTAGGCTCCAAGCGTCCGTAACTGACTTTACGGCCCTGGTAAATTTGCAAACCATAAAGCGTCGCCCGCTCATACACCATGACCTGCCCCCGGCGAGGATCAAAGTGAGGTTCGGCATACATCTTCTGCAGTAAGTGGTGACCTACTTGTTCAATCCATTGCGGCTCCACTCTGGCAATAGTGCGGGCAAATAAACGTGTCGTTTCAACCAACTCACCGGCCATAATCCACTTAGCCGCCGTACGGTGCAAATAGGATCCTGGATGCACGTAAAAACGTATTCCCCTTGCCCCCTCATACTCGCGATTAGTCTCTGTGCGCAAAGCGATATTACCTAATAAACCGCTCAACAGTGAGCGGTGCAATTCTTCATAAGTCGCTGCCGCTTGATTAAATCGCCATTTCTGCTCTTCAACCAAAGTTTTTAACTGTTGGTGAATATCTTGCCACTCACGTAGTCGCACGGGCGATAAAAACTCTTTACGCAAGTGTCGCTGCAACTTACGGTTGGACTCTCTATTGTCGTATTGCTCTTGATACCATGACCAGAGCTTTAGATAAGAGAGAAATTCTGAGTCTTTGTCTTTGTATTTAGAGTGCGCTTGCGTACTCGCCTCTTGCGCTTCAAAAGGACGTTCACGCGGGTCTTGTACAGACATGGCCGCAGCAATAATGGTCATTTCTGTAAGACAATTATTATCTTTAGCGGCTAAGATCATGCGAGCAATTCTAGGGTCCAAGGGCAAGCGCGCAATCATTCGACCAGTTTGCGTTAAACGATTATTTTCGTCCAGCGCTCCCAATTCCTGTAGCAAGTGATAGCCATCGGCAATGGCCCGCCCTGCCGGTTTGTCAACAAAGGGAAAGGCCTCAATATCATGTAGACGTAGCGCCTTCATGCGTAAAATCACTGAAGCTAAAGAAGATCGTAAAATCTCCGGATCGGTATATTCAGAGCGTTTATTAAAGTCATCTTCAGAATAAAGACGGATACAAATACCCGGCCCTAAACGGCCACAACGTCCGGCCCGCTGATTTGCAGCAGCTTGAGAAATTGGTTCAATCTGCAGTTGCTCCACCTTGTTGCGCCATGAATAACGCTTGACTCGCGCTAAACCACTATCCACCACAAAGCGAATACCAGGCACAGTTAAAGAAGTTTCGGCCACGTTAGTCGCTAAAATCACACGTCGTAGATTGGTTGTAGGACGGAAAATACGTTCTTGATCACTTTGTGACATCCGAGCAAAAAGCGGCAACACTTCTAAAATCGCCTGACCAGGCTTACGCAAGACATCAACCGCTTCACGAATTTCTCTCTCGCCCGGGAGGAAGACCAAAATATCACCGGGGCCCGAACGCATACACTCAGCCACCGCATCACCAATCATCTCGGGTAGATCAACCGGCTCTTGCCCCTCTTCTTCCTCGTCGTCTATAGTGCTTAGCAGATTATCTTTTAATTGATAGCGTACTTCTACAGGATACATACGGCCCGTCACCTCAATGACTTTGGCGAGTTTGCCATCTGCCGCTTTAAAATGCTCCGCAAAACGTGCCGCATCAATGGTTGCCGAAGTAATAATCACTTTTAAATCAGGCCGTTTTGGAAGCAGATTTTTTAAGAAACCAAGGAGAAAATCAATATTCAAGCTACGCTCATGCGCCTCATCAATGATGATCGTGTCATAGCGTTTGAGGAGCGGATCACGTTGAGTTTCAGCTAAAAGAATCCCGTCAGTCATCAACTTAATGGCTGATCGCGGCCCTGTTTTATCATTAAAACGGACTTGATAGCCAACCCATTGACCGACCTCGGTCTTAAGCTCTTGGGCAATACGCTTAGCCACCGAGACGGCGGCTATACGGCGTGGTTGCGTATGACCGATCATTTTATCTTGACCGCGCCCCATTGCTAAACAAATTTTGGGCAGTTGCGTGGTCTTACCCGAACCGGTTTCACCAGCGACGATAATCACTTGATGTTGCTCTAGCGCTTGTTGTATTTCTTCTCTGCGCTCACTAACCGGCAAATCATCAGGGAAGTTGATCATTGGTAATGGCGACCGTGTCGGTGCAGGCTTGGGCGAAACACTTTTGCTCGCAGTTTTTTTAGGAAGATTCGAGTGTTCTCGATCTTGTGCTTTATGCATAGATAACTTGCTAATAATTAAGTATTTTTTATAAGGTCTTTAAGGCTTAGTAGATTGTGCCTTGTTAAGATTATACAAGAGTGCAAATTGAGCTAAAATCAAAGGTTAGTCAATTACATTATTAGCTACGAGGTTTAAGCACCCATGTCCAACACCCCCGAATTTGAAACTGTTTCTGCTCTAGAAGCCGCTGAGTTTGCCCCAACGCAGTTCGTGCGATGGTTCAGGGAAGTTGCGCCTTATATGCGAGAAGTTCGCGGCAAAACTTTTGTGGTCGCCTTCGGCGGTGAGCTAATCGAGGAGTCCAAGCTTAACAACTTGGTCATCGATTTATCATTACTTAGTGCGCTGGGTGTTCAGTTGGTAGTAGTTTACGGTTCACATCCTCAAGTCAACCAGCAATTAAGACTTAAAGGCATCGATAAGCAGCTGCAGCGTGGGGTCATTGAACCTACCGATGCTGATGTCCTTGAGTGCTGCAAGGAAATGGCTGGTGAGATTCGCTTAGATATTGAAGCGGCTTTTAGCCAGGGACTGCCCAATACGCCAATGTCCAATTCACAAATCCATATTATTTCCGGTAACTTTGTGACGGCACAACCGGTAGGTATTGTGGATGGGATCGACTATAAGCATTCAGGCAAGGTTCGTAAATTTGATTTAGACTCTATTCGCAAAGCATTAGCACTTAATGCCATTGTCCTGCTCTCGCCAATCGGTTTTTCACCCACCGGTGAAGCCTTTAATTTGGCGATGGAGGAGTTAGCGACCGGTGTAGCCGGTGCACTCAAGGCCGATAAGCTGTTATTTGTCACTCAAGACAACCGTGTACGTGATGCAGAAGGCACTCTCATTACTGAGTTGGCTCGTGACGAGGCTGAGAAATTGGTTGCTGCACAGACTTTAGAACCACAGACTCAATCCTATCTCAAATGGGCTAATGAAGCTGTACGCCGAGGTGTCAAGCGTGCTCACTTGATTCCTTTTGAGATTGATGGCTCACTCCTGCTCGAGTACTTCACCCACGATGGTGTCGGTACCATGGTAGTCGAAGACTCTCTGGACCGTTTACGTCCGGCGACAGTTGATGATATCGGGGCAATTATCAGCCTCATTCAACCACTGGAAGAAGATGGTACCCTGATACCACGTGAGCGCGGTGAAATTGAACGCGATGTTGAGAAGTTCAGTGTGCTTGAGCACGATGGCGTTATTTACGGCTGTGTTGCGCTATTTCCTTATCCGGAAGAGTTGATGGCCGAGATGGCTTGTTTAATCGTCCACCCCGATTGGCAGACTGCCGGCGACGGGGAGATGCTGTTACGCCATGCCGAAAACAAGGCTAAGGCAAAGGGTATGAAGCGTATGTTTGTTTTAACTACACGCACCTCACACTGGTTTATCAAGCGTGGCTTTACGCGCGGTACAGTCAGTGATCTGCCCAAGTCAAAACAGTTGACTTACAATCGTAATCGCAACAGTTTGATTTTTTTCAAAAACTTTAAATCAGGAATTTAATATGACTCGTTTAGTTAACTGTCTTAAATACAAAGAAGAAAAAGAGGGCTTAGAGTTCCCTCCTTACCCAGGTGAACTTGGCGTTAAAATTTGGCAAAATATCTCCAAACAAGCTTGGCAAGACTGGATCGATATTCAAACTCGTTTAGTTAACGAAAATCACCTTAACTTGGCTGATGCCCGTGCTCGCAAATACCTTACCGGTCAGATGGAAAGCTATTTATTCGAAGACCAGGACATCGAAGCTCAAGGTTACGTTCCACCAAGGTAAGCGTCCGATGATCACCGATTGACGAATGAATTAACGGGGTATCGATTATTTCGGTACCCCGTTAAGTTTTTGGTGTTATTGCTCTGCGGT
>JAAZFX010000024.1 GCA_012511555.1 Alcaligenaceae bacterium
CCACGGTGCTTTAAAATAATCATGGATATCATTAATATCTACCTCATCAATTGATGGATAACGCCACTGAGGGTTTCTGTCCTTATCAATTAATAAAGCACGCACGCCTTCTTGGAACATACCATCAGAGGCACAATGTAGAGCGACAACATACTCTAATTCAAAGACCTCTTTTAAGGACATATTCTTGGCATAATCTTGCAGAGTCAAGGCTAGTCCCACCGTAAATGCCGAACCACGCAACATAGTAGCAGCGGCCTTAGAGAGCCAACTGTCCTCATGCTCTGCCAACTTCTCAATCTCGTGATAGACACGCTTATAATCGCGCACTGAACAAATTTGATTAATCAAAGCCAGGTTCTTTTGCAGGGGCCCGATCTCTTTAGCTTCGATGCGAGCATATTTGCTTAATACATCATGAATTAAATCGTCACGCTCAATTCGAGTTCGTCGTTTACAAGGATAAGTCGGCCATGTTTGAACGCTAAGCTCCTGGATAAAATTGGTCCATGCTTCTGTAGGCATGGCATAATCTGCAAGCCCTGTAAATAAGGCGTCATCACTGCCGACAATAGCGCCGGTTGCCGCCAAGAAGCGCCCGCTTTGACCATTTAAACGAGGCAAGAGCCAGCTGCCACCGACATCAGGAAATAGACCAATGGTAACTTCTGGCATCGCTAATCGAGCATCATCACTAACTACTCGGTGACTGCCGCCGGATAGTAGACCAATGCCACCACCCATAACAATACCCCGACCCCAGACAATGATCGGTTTTTTGTAAGTGTGCAAATTGTAATCCAGGGCATACTCTGTCTTGAAGAAATTAACGGCGTATTGATTACCCATGGGTTTGGCACTTTGATTATCCAGCATACCCTGATAAACGCAGGTAATATCGCCACCGGCACAAAAAGCCTTGTCGCCTGCAGAGTCTAAAATTACCGCAACGATATCATCATCTTCGGCCCAACGCTTCAATTGCTGAGCTAATAGCTCCGACATTTCCAAATCAAGGCTGTTCAAAGCCTTGGGGCGATTTAAAGTGGCCACCGCAATACGCTTGTCACCACTATCTATGGTTGTAAACAATACAACTTCACTCATACTCCCTCCTCTTGTGGGCATCATCTTTATGTTCTATATACTCAAAACGCTTGGAGCGGTCCGGCTTCAGATGCTTTTTCTTAAGAATACCGCTTTGCTTATGGGCAGCACGGCGCCGACGTGACTCCATAGGGTCAAAGTTTAACTCCCTATAAACTTCAACTCTATCACCATCAGCGACAATCTCACTAAGGGATTTCACCAGTCCAAAAACGCCCACTCCCTTTAGTGTATTGACTAAGTGGGGAAAATCCTCGTATAAACCACTTTGCTGAAGGGCTTGTTCAATAGTTAAAGCCGCAGGAATTTCTATTTGACGCTGCCACACTTCATGAGGTTCAGAAGCATATATAATTTGAATTGTCATCATGGTTAATGCTAAAAAGCCTCACCGTATTGCTGCTCAGCTCTTTTACTAAAGGAATCAATAAAACTATTGGCAACTTTATTAAAAACAGGACCTAAAATAAACTCAAGCGGTCTATTATTAAAAGCATAGTTTAGTGTAAACTCAACCTTACAGGCGTCTTCTGCCAGGGGTGTAAAAACCCAATCGCCATGCAGCGAAGAAAATGGTCCATCGACTAGATCAAGTTGAATACGGTTCGGGTAGTCGTGTGTGTTGCGAGTAGTAAAAGTATGCTTGATTTTAGAAAGAGCAATAGTAACTGAGCCAACTAGTCCATTATCCAAATGCTCTTTAATCTCGGAGCCGCCACACCAGGGCATAAACTCTTTATACTTATCTACATCAGCGACAAGCTGGAACATTTGTTCGGCACTATAAGGTACTAATACACTGCGTTTTACGGTATGCATATAAATAAAATTGATAATTTGAACGAATGATGGCGAAAATCACCACTTCTTATTAGAATAGATGATTGGCCCTTAACAACATATGATCTACATTTTAACGATCAATAGCAAATAAAACATAGAATTAAATAGAATGACCAGGATTGCTGATAACAGAAAAGCACGACACGATTATTTCATCGAAGAAGAATTTGAGGCAGGCATTGTCCTTGAAGGATGGGAGGTCAAGTCAATACGCGCTGGCCGCATACAGCTTGCTGAGAGCCACATAATCATCCGTGACGGTGAGCTCTTTGTGCTCAATATGCATATTAGTCCATTAGAAACGGCCTCAACTCATATCAGGCCTGATGCGACTCGTTCACGCAAGCTACTAATGCACAAGCGTGAAATTAGTAAATTAATTGGCCGCGTAGAACAACGTGGTTATACCCTTGTGCCATTAAATCTTTACTATAAAAAAGGTCGAATAAAAATGACTGTTGCTCTCGCCAAAGGCAAGAAGCAGCACGATAAGCGTGACACCATCAAAGACCGTGATTGGGAGCGTGAAAAAGCACGACTCATGAAGCATGATACGCGCAATTAACTATCTCGCTAAATGATTAAAGGCTGCCATTGAAGTGACAGCCTTTAATTTTTTATGACTACTGAACACCAACTATTTATTAGTACTCTTGACAATAGTCATGGCACTGGCTACTAAACTACTCATATCAGCCAAGTTTGAAGGAATAATTAAGGTGTTGCCCTCTTTGGCTAACTTGCCAAAAGACTCGATGTAATTTTCAGCGACTTGTAGATTAACCGCTTCCATACCACCCGGCTCATTGATAGCGAGCGCCACCTTTTTAATCGCCTCTGCGGTTGCATCAGCAACTGTAATCACCGCTTCTGCCTCACCCTGCGCCTGGTTAATTTGCATCTGGCGATCACCCTCTGAGCGAGCGATGGCTGCAGCTCTCTCCCCTTCTGCAATATTAATTTGCTCTTGCTTACGGCCCTCGGAGGCAGCAATTAAAGCACGCTTTTCACGTTCGGCTGTAATTTGAGCTTGCATGGCGTGAAGAATTTCTTTAGGTGGAGTGAGATCTTTAATTTCATAGCGTAAAACCTTAACCCCCCAGTTGGTGGCCGCTTCATCCAGGGAAGCAACGATTCTACTATTAATATGCTCACGCTCTTCGAAGGTCTTGTCGAGCTCCATCTTACCAATTACTGAGCGTAATGTTGTTTGCGCTAACTGAGTAATTGCCAATATATAATTTGAAGAACCATAAGAGGCCAACATCGGATCAGTAACCTGGAAATAAATTACACCATCGACCTGCAGCTGTGTATTGTCACGAGTAATACATATTTGGCTAGGCACATCCAGGGGAATTTCTTTGAGTGAGTGCTTGTATGAGATACGCTCAATAAATGGAATTACTAAACGAGGTCCTGGACTTAATGCACGATCAAATCGCCCTAATCTTTCAATTACCCATGCATGCTGCTGAGGCACAATAGCAATTGATTTGAACAGAAAAATAATGGCCAGAACAATAATCACAAGCCAAAACGAAAGTGATGAATCAAAATCAAACATGCTTAGTTACCTCCCAGAGGCTTGATTATTAAGATAATTCCTTTGATAGCGACAATCATATGCTTGCCTGTACGGAGTTCGTCGTAATCTTCAGCAGGCTTGGCTTGCCACTGCGCTCCTCTGAACTTAAGCTGCGTACGACGTCGTTCCAGATCCCAATCATCCACATATACTGACTTGCCAATATCAAGGTTTAGATTAGAATCAGCTTCGCTGGCCAAAGGGTTCCGTAAGTGAAATTTGCCTATGCGTTTTAGTACAAATATCCCTATTACAGGAATAATTGCCAGCAATGCTAATTGGATAATGATACCCAGCTCAAACCATGCCGCTGCACCTGCTGCTACCGCACCTAAGCAAATTAATAATAAAACGAAGGTGCCACTGAGTAACTCTAAAATTAACGCAATGGCGGCTATTGCAAACCAAATCCACATAGGCGAATCCTTTATTAGTTAAGCCCTAACAACTCAACTTCAAATACGAGTGTCGCATTAGGTGGAATAACACCTCCGGCACCACGCGTGCCATAGCCCAGGTTAGCCGGAATAGTTAATTTGCGAACACCACCTATCTTCATACCTTGAACGCCTTGATCCCAGCCTTTAATAACATGGCCGGCACCGAGAGGAAAAGAAAACGGTTGATTACGATCCTTGCTTGAATCAAACTTTTGACCACCCTCCAACAACCAGCCGGTGTAGTGTACTGTTACCTCTTGGCCTGCTTTGGCTTCATCGCCAGAACCTACTGTCAAGTCTTCGATAATTAACTCAGTCATAAATTTCTCCATTAAATTAAGATTTAACTATTTACATAGCTGTCTGAAAAATAGTTTACCTGAATCTGACAAACTTAATAAAAAATCCCGTTAATCAATGAAGATTAACGGGATTCAAAACTTGGACTTTAGATAAATCGATTAGTTTTGTTGCTCAGCAAGTTTCTGCCATGTATCAACCACAGTATCCGGGTTTAGAGACATGGACATAATGCCCTCTTTTTGTAACCATAAAGCTAAATCCGGGTGGTCACTAGGACCTTGGCCACAAATACCAACATACTTATCAGCTTTTAAGCAAGCCTGAATTGCACGTGACAGCATAAACTGAACAGCTGCATCACGCTCATCAAAGTCAGCCATTAAGACCTCCATACCGGAGCCACGGTCTAGACCCAGGGTTAACTGAGTCATGTCGTTAGAACCGATAGAGAAGCCGTCAAAATGCTCCAAGAACTCATCAGCCAAGATAGCGTTAGATGGTACCTCACACATCATAATAATACGTAAGCCATTTTCACCACGTTTCAGGCCATTTTCAGCCAGTAGATCAATAACACGCTTAGCTTGATTTACAGTTCGCACAAACGGGATCATCAACTCAACGTTATCGAGACCCATTTCATCGCGTACTTTTTTAAGCGCTTCACATTCCATACGGAAACACTCGGCAAAGTCCTCTGACAGGTAACGTGATGCACCACGGAAGCCTAGCATCGGATTCTCTTCCTCAGGCTCATAACGAGAACCACCGACTAATTTACGGTACTCGTTAGACTTGAAGTCTGACATACGGACAATCACTGTCTTTGGATAGAAGGCAGCGGCAATTGTTGCAACGCCTTCAGCTAATTTCTCAACGAAGAAAGCACGTGGGCTAGCATAACCACGAGCAGCTGATTCAACAGCTTGTTTGAGCTCTGAGTCAACATTAGGATAGTCTAAGACAGCTTTAGGGTGAATATTAATATTATTATTAATGATGAACTCTAAACGCGCTAAACCAACACCTTTGTTAGGAATTCTAGAGAAATCAAAAGCCAATTGCGGGTTACCAACGTTCATCATCACTTTGATGGGGATCTCAGGCATTTCGCCACGTTTGATTTCCTCAATCTCTGTTTCTAAGAGACCATCGTAAATACGACCCTCATCACCTTCAGCACAAGAAACAGTAACTTCTTGATCGGCTTTTAATACCTCAGTGGCTTCACCACAACCAACCACAGCAGGGATCCCTAATTCACGCGCAATAATTGCAGCATGACATGTACGACCACCACGGTTAGTAACAATGGCAGAAGCAATTTTCATTACCGGTTCCCAGTTAGGGTCAGTCATATCAGTAACTAATACGTCACCAGCTTGTACCTGATCCATTTCAGAAATATCATGCACGATACGAACCTTACCGGCACCAATTTTCTGACCAATAGCACGACCGGTAATCAATACGTCGCCGGTTGTTTTTAACTTAAAGCGTTGTTGTACATCTTGCTTGGATTGCTGTGATTTAACCGTCTCCGGGCGTGCCTGAAGAATGTAAATCTTGCCGTCAACACCGTCACGACCCCACTCGATATCCATAGGACGCTGGTAGTGCTCTTCGATAATGACAGCATATTTGGCCAGCTCAATAACTTCTTCATCAGTAAGGGAGAAGCGGTTGCGTTCAGAGGTAGGAACATCAACCACGCGAACAGCGTTTTCGCCTGGTGCACGATCTTCTTTAAACTCCATCTTGATGAGTTTAGAACCGATACGGCGGCTGATAATAGAATACTTGTCCTCTGCTAGTGTTGGCTTGAACACATAGAACTCATCCGGGTTAACTGAACCCTGAACAACTGTCTCACCCAGACCATAAGATGAAGTGATGAACACCACGTCTTCAAAGCCCGATTCCGTGTCAAGAGTAAACATAACGCCTGCACTACCTGAATCAGAACGTACCATACGCTGAATACCGGCAGATAAGGCAACGTCGGCGTGAGCATAGCCTTTGTGAACACGATAAGAAATCGCGCGGTCATTGTATAAAGAGGCAAATACGTGGTGAATCTTGTCTAGAACGTCATCAATGCCGGCAACGTTTAAGAAAGTTTCCTGCTGACCGGCAAATGAGGCATCCGGTAAGTCTTCTGCGGTAGCAGAAGAACGAACAGCAAAGGTACCCTTGCCGTCAGCATCTAGCTCGGCAAACGCTGTACGGATTTGGGACTCTAATTCAGGATGGAAAGGAGTATCAATGATCCACTGACGAATCTCTTGACCTGCTTCAGCTAATTCACGGACATCATCGGGGTTTAAACGATCAAGACGAGCATTGATTCGTTGGCCCAGGTCAGACTGCTTTAAATAGTCGCGGAAAGCTTGTGCAGTCGTAGCGAAGCCACCAGGCACGCGAACACCAGCAGAAGCTAGTTGGCTAATCATCTCGCCTAGAGATGCGTTTTTACCGCCGACGACGTCGACATCACACATGCGACATTGTTCAAATGAAAGGATATAAGACATAAAAGTACCTCAAAGATAAAAAAAGCATATTTGTTCAAAAAAACACGTTTTGCTAAACAAATAGGCCTTTTGGTGTATTGTTATGTATCAATTTGTGTTATATCTTGTGATAAATCGACTGATGCCATTTGAAGTCAATTTTAATTATCATAAATCCGTAACATTTTTAGGCTACATTGTAGCCCATTCCGGACTGTAGGGGAAAAGGTTTTATCTATGGAATTACAAAAACGCACCGTGTTTATAATTTCTGACGGCACCGGCATTACTGCCGAAACTTTTGGACATTCTGTGTTGTCGCAGTTTACTCATAAATTCTCTTTTGATCAAGAACGTGAACCTTTTGTAAATTCCGCAGAGCGAGCTCGGGATGTAGCACAAAAAATTAACGATTTTGCTGAGCGTGACAGTCTTCCTCCTATTGTCTTTAGCACTATAGTTGACGAGGATATTAATAGCTTTTTACGCACAAGTAAGTGTATTTATATGGATATTTTTGCTGCCTGTGTACATCAACTTGAAGAAAGCTTAAATACAAAATCAAATCCTGCTATTGGCCGTTCTCATATCAATGCGAGCTCTGATGAGTACCGTCGTCGTATCGAAGCGATTAATTTCACTTTAGCGCATGATGACGGTCAATTTGTACATGATCTAGAGCATGCCGACGTTATCTTTGTCGGTGTATCACGTTGTGGTAAAACCCCAACAAGTTTGTACTTGGCCATGCAATACTCTGTAAAAGCAGCTAATTTTCCTTTGATTCCAGAAGATTTTGAGCGCGGTTCTTTACCCAATACCCTACTGCCACATCGACACAAGCTCTTTGGTTTATCGATTAACCCCGAACGTCTACATGAGGTGCGCCAGGAGCGTCGCCCCGGTAGTGCCTACGCTGAGTTAGACCAATGTAAATATGAGGTAGCTGAAGCTGAACGTATGATGCGTCGAGAAAATATTGCTTGGTTATCAACAACCACTAAATCAATTGAGGAAATCTCAACGACTGCCTTGAAGATTTTAAATCTAGATCGCAAGAGCTATTAAGAAGCAGAGGCTAATAACTGTCTTCTTTGCTCAAACAGCACAATGCCACAAGCTACTGCCACATTTAAAGATTCTACTTTATCGCTTTGCGGTATGAATATGTGTTTGGTGGCTTGTGCTAATAGCTCATTACTCACGCCCTGTCCTTCATTACCTAGGAGCCATGCACAGTCTTTGGCTAATACGCTTCCATAGAGTGATTCAGCTTGATCATTTAACGCTGTTGCATAAATTGGCACCTGCAGTCTTTTAAGCAAAGCATCTAAATCGCAGTCAGTATAAATATTTAATGAAAAATGAGCACCTTGTGCACTACGTAGCACTTTAGAAGACCATGGGTTTACTGAGGCAATGGATAGGACCAAATGCTCAATTCCAGCAGCTGCGGTAGTTCTTATAATTGTGCCTAAATTTCCGGGATCTTGTAAACGATCTAAAAGCACCATACTTTCTGCCAAAGGGATGGCCGCTGCTTCACTCTGAATCACCTCTGCTATAAGTAAAACGCCTTGAGGACTAGGTACTTCGCATAACTGTTTAAATAGATTGTCTGCAAGAATTAGCGCTTGAGGAGCAAAATTATCATAAAGAGCCTTTAATTCATTGGCTTCATTAGTTTCAGTGGCCTTCTTTAAAGTACTAGACTGAAAAACCGCATGCTGAAGCTTAAGTCCCCTAGCGTTTTTTAAAAACTCTTGGCACAAATGAATGCCTTCCAGAAGACAGAACTTCTTGTCTTTATTATTGGCAATTCTTAGAAATCTTTTAAAAGTAGGATTATTCTTTGAATCAATCAGTTTAGGTTCAAAAGACATAAAAACCTTTATTAGGGCTGCGTATTATTCAAAAAACGCTTGATGGGAGCAAAACTCTGTCGATGAATGGGACAAGGCCCAAACTCCTGAATTTTGTTCAAATGGAGTTTAGTACCATAGCCTTTATGTTGGGCAAAACCATAATCAGGATATAATTCATGGAGAGCATATAGCTCAGCATCTCTTGCTGTTTTGGCCAAGATAGAAGCTGCAGCTATCGCCTGAACCGAATCGTCACCCTTAATGATTGCCTCAACCGTCTGGCCATTTAAAAGATTGCCTGGGAGACTGACACGCATCGGCTTGGGTACTTGATTGCCATCAATAAGTATTCGCGTATGTTCAGCTCTTATACCCTGCCAAGCTCTGGTCATCGCTAGCATTGTTGCTTGTAAAATATTGAGACTATCAATTTCCTCTACAGAAGCTGAAGCAATATGCCAGTCCAAAGCATCTTCTTTAATGCGCTCAGCAAGATAGTCACGTTTCTTCTCGCTTAATTTTTTTGAATCCATTAGACCATCAATGGTTTTGTCTGGATTCAAGATAACAGCAGCAGCGAATACAGAACCTGCTAAAGGACCTCGCCCTGCCTCATCAATACCGACTATTAAAGTATGAGGCAAGGAAGTAAATTCAAAAGGACTTATGGTAGTTTGCATAAAAAAGAGAGGTGAATTGCTTATTTTTGAGAAGCTATGTGCCAAATTTGCTCTGCTGCTAAACGAGGAGTATCAACAGCCAAGGTAGTATAGAGATCTTGAAACTTACGTTTAGTCTCTTGAATATACTCCTGATCCTCTAGGGCTCTCACACAAGAGAGCATTAACTTATCAGCCGTTACCTCTTCCTGTAAATGCACGGGAACAGCAAATTCACGCAATAAAATATTTGGTAAACCAATCCATGGTAACAAGGGAGCAGACTGACCAGACTTCCAAGCCATAATTTTAACCATTAGAGGCGATAAAATATAAGCAATAACCATCGGTTTTTTATAAAGAGCCATCTCTAAAGAGGCGGTGCCACTTGCTAATAAAGCAGCATCACAAGCTTCCATGACATCACGGGAAATGGGTTGTTCTGACACAGCCTGCGAAAATAAATGTAAATTTGGCAGTGCTATATCTTTAGTTATTTCTAAAAACTGCTCTTTGCGAGCTTCATTTACCAGGGGCACGATAAATTGAAGATCAGGATATTTTTGGTGAAGTTTTTGTGCTGTTTCAAGAAATACCTGTGAGAGCGCCTTGATTTCAGACTTTCTACTACCAGGCAAGATTGCCAGTACAGGCTTGTCAGGGTCTAATCCCAAACGCAAGCGTGCTGCACGAGGATCCGGTTCTGGCGGAATCTGTTGAGCCAAAGGGTGACCTACATAGGTTACAGGCACACCTTCTTTTTCGTAAATATCTACTTCAAAGGGAAAGAGCACCAACATATGATCAACTGCACGACGAATCTGCTCTATGCGTTGATATCGCCAAGCCCAGATAGACGGACTGACAAATTGTACTGTAGGTATGCCGGATTTTTTAAGTTGCTCTTCTAGACGTAAATTAAAATCAGGAGCATCTACTCCTACAAAAACATCAGGCTTATTAGCGATGGTTTGTTTTTTAAAACCACTATAAATAGAAATTAAGCGTGGCAACTGTTTAAGAGCATCGATATAGCCAAAAACAGATAAGGCATCCATGGAATAATTTAAATGCAGACCCGCTTCTTGCATATGCGGGCCACCAATGCCGTTAAACTGAATCTTGGGATCCTGATTGATTAAGCCCTGCATCACACGGGAAGCGAGTAAATCACCTGAAGGTTCACCCGCTACCATGGAAATCTTATAACTCATTTGCTTTTAGTGCCTAGCGCCCTACGCCACGAGCAGAAGATTTTTCAAAGAAATCAACGAATGGCTCTAAAACATCCGCAATGTCTTTTTCACTATTTTTTTGTAGATTACGAATAGCAGCTACCGCATCTTCAATTTTTAAACTTCTTAAGTAAATGTACTTATAAGCTTCTTTAATTGCTTGAATCTGAGTTGCACTATAGCCTCGTCTTCTTAAACCCTCAGAGTTAACTCCTGCTGGTTTATAAGGTTGACCGGCACCTAAAACATAAGGAGGAATATCCTGACGAATAGCACTCATACCTCCGGTCATACTGTGCGCACCAATATTGGTAAATTGATGTGCTGCAGCCAAGCCGCCGATAATAGCCCAATCACCAATATGAATATGGCCGGCAAGCTGAATGCCATTAGACATAACAATTTCATTACCCAACTGGCAATCATGGGCAATATGAACATAAGCCATGATCCAGTTGTTATTGCCTAAACGCGTTGTACCAGAGTCTTGCACCGTACCTGTATTGATGGTAACAAACTCGCGGAACATATTACCATCACCAATTTCTAATGCTGTATCCTCACCCGCATACTTTTTATCTTGAGGAGCACCACCAACTGAACAAAAGCGGTAGAAAGTATTGTTTTTACCAATGATCGTACGACCACTAATAACACAGTGTTCGCCAACTACGCTCCCCTCACCCATAATGACCTCAGGTCCGATAATTGAGTAAGCGCCAACTCTTACACTCTCGTGTAATTGTGCTCCATCATGAATAATTGCGGTAGGATGAATATTAGCCATAAGAACCTGTCTAAAAATCTGGATTAAGAAATGTACTACAGTAACTTGTGAATATATTTATTCGTCGATTTTACGAATAGCACACATAATTTTAGCTGATGCTACTACATTGTCATCAACCAAGGCCTCTGCTGTGTACTTACAGATCGCTCGACTGATACGGTCGGCCTTGACCTTGAGTACTAATTGATCGCCGGGCACTACCGGTGTGCGAAAACGTGCACCATCAACACCGACAAGATAATAAGCTGTTTTTTCACGATCTAAAGACTCACCGTCCTCTGAGACGAAAGTAAATAAGGCAGCTGCTTGCGCTAATGCCTCAATAATTAATACACCGGGCATCACCGGCATATGCGGAAAATGTCCCTGGAAAAAAGGCTCATTAATAGTGACATTTTTGATCGCTACAATACTTTCACCCGGAACAATTTCCAACACCCTATCCACCAATAAAAATGGATATCTATGTGGTAGCCGACTCATAATCGCGGCTATATCTAACTGCACTTCATTACTCATTTTTCTTCCCAAAAACTACTATTTTTTTTAACAAACTATGATTTTTGTAGTAAAAAGCCTCTGTTTTAGAGCTTTTTTTCTAATTCTTGTACTCTTCTGCGCAGTTTATATAGATTTTTAATGACTGCCGCATTTTTTTGCCACTCACTATGCTCTTCAATAGGATAAGCAGAGGTATAACGTCCAGGCTTATTGATGCTTGACATGACTCCAGTCGCACCAGAAATGTGAACATCATCAGCCAATTCCAGGTGACCAGCGAGCATTGCTGCTCCAGCCAGAGTGCATCGCTTACCAATAATACTTGAACCGGCAATGCCTACACATGCAGCCATTGCTGTATGATCACCAATTTCACAATTATGACCAATCATAATATGGTTATCCAATTTAACACCGTTGCCAATAATGGTATCGCCTAGTGCGCCACGGTCTATTGCGGTACAAACACCTATTTCAACGTCATTGCCTACGACAACGTTACCAAATTGGGCAATTCTGCACCAAGCACCCTTTTCAACAGTATGATCAGGAGCAAAACCAAAACCCTCTGCGCCCAAAGTAGCATGACTATGTAAAAGACAACGATCGCCAATTTGCGTACTGCGATAAAGTGTAACGTGAGGGTAAAGTCTAGTATCCTTGCCGATGACAGAATGTTTAGCAATGACTGAATGAGCGCCAATCACAGAACCTGCTCCAATCTTGACACCTTCTTCGATAACAACAAAAGGACCGATAGCAACACCATCAGCAATCTCGGCAGATTCATCAATAACTGCCGTGGGATGGATTACCTTAGGAATTAGATCGATGCGTGAGTCATCAAAATGATGTGAAATACGAGCATATAAAAGATAGGGATCTTCACAAACGATAGCAACAAACGGCACAGTCTCAGGCAACTTGTCGACACCTGCTTGAGGCAGAATGACTGCACCGGCCTTAGTCTCCATAAGTAAATTAAACATACGCGGATTAGACAGGAAGCTAATCTGGTTGCTTTCAGCATGAGACAAAGAACCTAAACCAACAATATTCGGCATTGTTAAGTTATCAGGCTTTATGAGAGAGTAAGGAACTCCCTCAGTATTGACTTGTTTTAATAACTGATCGAGTGGAAGACTAAGATTGTTTGACATAGTTGCTATTTATTTTTTATCCAGGACTTCAATTACTTTATCGGTAATATCAATACGCTCGCTAACAGTAACGGCATCTTGAAGAATTAGATCATAAGCTTCTTCAGCTGCCAATTCATGAATTGCGATATTAGCTTTTTCAACTATGGTTGAGAAAGCGTCATTACGACGGCGATTGAAATCCTCCTGGAACTCGCGTCGTTTACGTTGTAAATCAGTGTCTAGGTCTGTCAACTCACGTTGTGCTTTAGTGCGATCTGCATCAGACATAACAGGTGCATTTTTTTCAAAATCCAGGTACTTAGTGCGTAAAGTTTCAGCTAAGGCTTGTAATTCCTCATCACGCTTACCAAACTCTCCTTCAATCTTCTCTTGAGCTTCTTGAGCCGGTTTAGAGTCGCGAAGGATCTTCTCTGTATTAACAAAACCAATTTTAATGCCGTTAGCTGTTACAGGTGCTTCAGCTTCTTGTGCGATCACAGCAGGTACTACTGCAATAGAAGAAGTGAGAGTAGCAGCTACCAACATGGCTTGCAACTTGCGCAAAATAAAACTTTGATTTGACGTATTATTCATCTAAAAAACACCTCTGATTGAATTAATTTTAAAGTCGATGATTCTTGCAAAGCAATATGATATTAAATTTAAAGAATCATCGCTAATGTTTTTTTAACTGATTGTAACCGCTTAGTATTAAAAGGAGGTACCAATCTGGAATTGGAATTGCTGCTTCTCGTCACCCGGTTTTGAATTAATTGGATTTGCCCACGATATTTCAAGAGGTCCCATAGGCGATTGCCATGATAAACCGATACCCGCAGAATAACGCCAATCACATGGATCCTGAACAATGCCGCCATATCGAGCATTACCCGTATAGCACTGGCTTGCGCCGGTTGTATTGACCTTACCTGCATCAGCAAAAAGGAACCAACGCAATGTTCGATCCTGATTAGTGCCAGGGAAAGGCAGATACAACTGGACATTGGCGAGAATTCGACTTGAACCACCAAGGAAGTCACCCGAATCTGGGTCACGAGGACCTAGAGAAGCACCATCATAACCACGGACCGAACCAATACCACCACCGTACATATTCTTAATAACAGGGAATGGTTTTGAGCCATTAAATGAGCGGCCATAATCCACAGAAGCGTTAAAGGCCAAGGTAAAGTTTCTACCTAAAGGTAAGTAGTATTGACCGGACGCACTAGCTACCCAATAGCTTAAATCACCTACTCCAACCACTGCATCCAAGCTAGTACGATAACCACGCGTAGGCGCTAGACCACTATCGCGAGTATCCTTGGTCCAACCAACATTGAATAAAAACACGTTAGAAGTTTCACCATACTCTTCAACAAAATCATAATAAGCTCTAGGAATTACGGTGCCGAAATATTCGCTATTTTCCGGTAATGTCACACGGTTTTGCTCAAAAGTAGCGCCCATAAAGATACGATCATATTCGGAAATGGGTACACCAAAATTCATACCAAAACCATAAGTACGAATTCTATAAGTTCTCTCGTCCTGATCGTATACATAGTCATTGTATGGTCGATTTTCGCGATAATACAATGAGGTAGTTCGACTGATGCCGCTACTGGTAAAGTAAGGATCTGTATGGTGAATTACACCTGAACGGTTATAACGGCCTGTATTGAGTTGCAAGCCTAAGTTTGTACCGGAACCAAAAATATTATCTTGGCTAATACCGGCCATGAATGATAGTTTGTCAGTAGAACCATAGCCCACGCCCAAGTTAATTAAACCGGTCGGTTTTTCTTTAACGTCCACGTTAATATCTACTTGATCGGCCGTACCTGGAACCGCAGTCTGAGTAAGATCAACCGTATTAAAGTAACCTAAACGATCAATACGATCCCTGGAGGTGTTTAAACGCGCTTCGTCATACCAGGCAGACTCTTGCTGGCGCACTTCACGACGAATCACCTCGTCACGAGTACGGACATTACCACCGATATTAATACGGCGTACATAAATACGGTTACCAGGATTTACAAAATAAGTCACATCGACTTGATTTGTTTCTTGATCCTTTATGGGTACTACATTAACTTCAGCTAAGGCATATCCTAATTCACCGAAACGTGATTCAATACGTCTTACAGTTTCTTGCGCGCGACTATTATTAAAAACCTGACCTTCACTCTGTACAATCAAGCCACGCAACTCATCATTAAGCCCCATCAGATCGCCGGCTAATTGCTGCTTGCGAATGGTAAACTGCTCGCCCTCGTCAACAGTAAAGTTAAGAGCAATGTTCTGGCGATCAGTCGAAATGCTTACTTGCGGTTCGCTAATATAAAAATCGAGATAACCACGGTCCAAGTAAAAATTACGCAAATTCTGCGTATCATTTTCCAAGCCCTCACGGTTAAATCGATGTGTGCCGGTAAACCAAGTCATATACCCGGGCGTGGTTTGTACCATCTGCTTGCGCAAGGTTGACGAGCTATAAACTTCATTGCCAACAAAATTAATGTCGCTAATACGTGCGCGACCACCCTCTTGAACCTGGAAACTAACGCCAACACGATTACCTGGCAATGGTGTCAGAGTATGATCAATAGTAGCTCCGTAATGACCTTTAAGGATGTATTGAGAGCGTATTTCATCTTTGGCTCTATCCAGTAAAGCCGGATTAAGAGCTCGACCCTCACCAAAACCCACTTCTAACAATGACTCATTTAATTGCTTATCATTAAAAGCATTCATACCCTCATAAATTAATGAGGTAATAATAGGTCTTTCGACTACTTGAATATCAACAATACGATTTTGCGTATGGATATTAACATCATCAAATAAACCTGTAGCGTAAAGACGCTGTACAGTTTCGGTAGCCTGATCTTCAGTAAAAGTACCGCCTACTCCTACCGGCAAATAGCTAAAGACCATCCCCGGCTCTGCACTCTGCAAACCTGTAACATGAATATCCTGCACAACAAACGGTGAAAAAGCCAGACCCTTCAGTGGCATCAGTAAAGCCAAAGAAAATGCTGTTAAATTCAATGCTAAGGATTTTTTGTTATGGGTAAAGTTTTGGCGTATACGCATTAACAATCCTTTAATTTTAAGAAAATTGCCAGTAAACAAAAGCCGACAAGGCTATGCAAAAAAGTTGAAACCATAATTTTATGATAAATTTACTGATCGTGTTAGTAAAGTTAACAGATGAGTAAAACTACTCAATTATGCCATTGTTCAAGCGCCATTTAAGTTTTTTTTATAAAAGTCTAAAAATATCACTAGTAAATGCCAAACCCATCAACATCAACAACAAAGCATAACCTGTAGCGTGCAGGTGGCGAATTATATTTTCAGATAAAGGTCTGCCACGTACTCCTTCAATTGCACAAATAACCATCTGCCCACCATCAAGAGCGGGTATCGGTAACAAATTAAGTACACCAATACTAAGACTGATTAATGCAATAAAAGAAACAAAAGGCCAAATGCCTGCTTGAGCCACCTTGCCTGAATAATCTGCAATGGTAATAGGACCACTTAAATTACGCCACGAAACATCACCACTAATAATCCGGCCGACAACTTTAATTGACATCGTGGCTAGCTGATAGGTTTTTTCAACTGCCTTAGTAATACTTTCTGTGATTCCATACCGCACAGTCATTGTCGGCAAATCAGCAGACAAACGCATACCGGCACGACCGAAACTTTGTTCATCTTGACTAACTAACTCAGGCGTTAGCTGAATGGACAGCTTAGCACCTTGGCGCTCTACATTCAGGCATAAACTTTGTTCAGGATGGGCTCTAAATGCCATCATTAAACCTTGCAGACTAAAAGCGCCCTGCTCCGCTGAGATTTGCTGTAACGGAGCACAAAAGCCGTCGATAATGTCACCATCAATGAGTCCAGCTCTGGCAGCGGCGCTATCAACCATGACCTCAACCACTCTAACCCGGGACGTATCGATAAATAAACCACTTTCCGCCATCAAGTTGCGGTTTTCCAAGCTGCCACTGACGGCTTCAAAATGAATCGTCAGTGACTCTTTAGGGTAGGAAGCAAGCTGCTGCTCTAAATCACGAATATGCTCAGGTAAAGATTGGCTATCTAAATTTCGTATAACACTTAATTCTGCTGCACGTCCGAAATGTATAGGATCTAACAAAGCCTCATTTAACTGCGACCAGCTATAAACCGCAGAGCCATTAACCCCAGTAATCAAATCATGATGACGCAAACCGGCCTTGGCCGCTACAGATGCAGCCTGCGGCTCAGCCAGTATGGCAACCGCCTCCTGCTCACCCTTCAGATTTAAGCCGCTGTAAATTAAAATTGCCAATATAAAGCTGAATAACGGCCCTGCAGCATAAACGACAAAACGATGCCATGGTGTAACTGACTCAATGGTTTTGCCGGGTAGACCATCAGGACTATCTAAAAGTTTGCCATAATGCTCAGAAGCGATAGAAAGTGGTTTTACATAACCACCAAGAGGTAAAGCACTCAAAGCCCACTCACAACCTCGACGATCGATTTTTTTGTAAACGATCTGACCAAAGCCAAGTGAGAATCTTTCGACGTGTATGCCAAATAGACGGCATGCTAAATAATGTCCCCATTCGTGAAAAACGACGACAATGCTGATAGTAATTAAAAAACTGATAATAGTTGTTAACATGAAGAAATCTTCTATAAGCCTAGATAAACTGCAGTAACTGTTCAGCGGATTTGATTCGGACTTCTTCGTCAAAGGCGTGAACTGCTTCTATTGAGTCGACATTTTGGTGCCAGTTTTGTTCCAGCATTGAGTCTATAAGACAAGGAATATCAGTAAATTTAATTTTATTATTTAAAAAAGCCTCAACCGCCACCTCATTACTGCCATTAAGCACAATAGTGCTCTCCTGCCCGGCAGCAGATGCTTGATAAGCCAAAGCCAAACATGGATAACGCTGTAAATCCGGAAGTTTAAAATTCAATTGAGAAAACTGACTCAGATCGAATTCTTGGGCTTGATTAATTACACGGTTAGGATAGGCCAAGGCATGAGAAATCGGAATACGCATGTCAGAATGGCCAAGCTGAGCAAGAATCGAACCATCACAATAATGTACCATCGAATGTACAGTACTCTCCGGATGTACCAAGACTTTAATTTGCTGCAACGGCACATCAAACAGCCACTTGGCCTCAATGACCTCAAGCCCTTTATTTAACATAGTCGCAGAATCAACGGAAATTTTACGACCCATGGACCAATTAGGATGTTTACAGGCCTGTGCGGGTGTGACATTAGCTAATAAACCAGGGTCTATATCCCTAAATGGTCCACCTGAAGCCGTTAAAATAATCTGCTTAATCTCGCCATGATTAATGGGATTAGGCAGACACTGGAAAATAGCATTGTGTTCACTATCAATTGGTAGCAGTTCAGCACCACTTTGCTTAACAGCCTCCATAAAAAGCTCGCCGGAAGCCACCAAAGCTTCCTTGTTAGCCAGGAGTATCCGCTTACCTGCTTTGGCTGCCGCATAGGCTGATGCTAAGCCAGCAGTACCTACAATAGCGCAAACGACCGTATCAACCTCTGAGTCTATCGCGGTATCAACCAATGCCTCAGCACCAATGCGCAATTCAGGAAGAGGATGATCACTAGGCCACAGAGTGATAAATTGCCTTTTCGTTTCTTGAGTAGGCAGGATTATGACTTTTGCTTTGTGTTTTAAGCTCAAATCAACCAATTTATTGACTTGATTAAATGCACTCATGGCATAGACTTCAAAGTCCTCAGGGTGAGTTGCAATCACATCCAGTGTGCTGTCACCAATTGAGCCGGTCGCACCGAATAAGCAAATACGTTGAGGTCTTGCCATTTCTAAAATTCCTAAATTCTTTTAAATTAAAAAAACATACATCAATAAGAAAGTCATTGGCGTAACAACTAAAACGGAGTCTAAACGATCCCAAACACCGCCATGCCCAGGCAGAATATTACTGGAATCCTTAAGGCCTGCTCTACGCTTCATGAGGGACTCGTATAAATCGCCAACAATTGAGTAGGCAGTTAAAACGACAGCACTGACGATGACTACAAGTATATTGCTGTGTTCTAATAAAATACCACCAAAAGAAGTCGGGCTTAGATAAGCGCTTATAACTAACCATAACGTAGCCGCAACAATACCGCAAATAGCACCAGAACGTGTTTTGCCGGGACTAATTCCGGGTGCTAATTTGGCTCCGCCAAAATGACGCCCACCAAAATAAGCAAAGCTATCAGCGCACCAAATTAAAATTAAATAAGAAAATACAAACCAGGCACCCAGGTACTGTACGAACAGTATTAGGGAAAGTGCTCCGGCGGATACGGCGACTAAAGCAAATAAGCTATGAAACAAATGATTTTCTTTATGCTGTGTTTGTTCTTTTCTCAAGACATAAGGGATAATAAGAAACCAAATAACACTGCTGATACTTGTTAAAAATAAATTAAAATGTATTAATCCACTATCACTAAACTGTGAACTTACTACCCCTTCATCACCTCGTGTAACCATACCAAAGCTAAAAAGAACAGCAATAATCGTTAACACGGCAGCTGTACCAAAAGCCAAGCTTGTAAAACGCTTGTCCAGACTAATCCGCCACCATTCAGCCAAAGTTAAGCCGGATGCGATTACACAGAAAATTGCAAAATAAACACTTTGCTGTAATGATAGTAGTACTACTAAAATCAGTAACAATACGACTGCTGTAATCAGGCGTTCTCGCAACATACAAACTCGCTATAGGATAGGAAATTATTTCAATAGTTGAGCGCTAGTTTGACCAAAGCGGCGCTCCCGGCTTGCGTACCAATCCAGAGCCTCATCAAGGTGCTTGTCCCTGATATCAGGCCAGTAGATAGATGTAAAATACAGCTCTGTATAAGCTAACTGCCAAATCAAAAAATTTGAGATTCTCTGTTCACCACCGGTACGTATAAACAGATCAGGTTCTGGAGCCCAAGACATACTGAGATACTTATCAAATTCAAGTTCATCAACAATATGCTCTGGATGCTCCTGCATGTAGCGCTGAAAAGCGTTCAAAATATCCCAACGTCCACCGTAATTAGCAGCAATCGTCAGGTACATCGCATCATTATTCTTGGTTAGCTCTTCTGCTTCTAAAATTAATTCACGAATCTGTGAATTAAAAGCGGAAAGATCGCCAATAACTCTTAAGCAAATATTGTTTTTGTGTAATGTTTTGACTTCTTTTTGTAAAGAGCGTACAAAGAGGCGCATCAACAAATCCACTTCGGCCTGTGGTCGGCGCCAGTTTTCAGAACTAAAGCTAAATAAAGTAAGGTACTTGATACCTTTGTGGCCGCAATAACGCACCGTGCGACGTACGGCACCGATGCCACGCAAATGGCCTGCGGTACGGGGTAAGTGTCGTTTAGTTGCCCAACGACCGTTACCATCCATAACTACCGCTAAATGCTGCGGTATGACTGACACATCAGGCACTGCCTGTGTGGAACTAATCTTGGACTTTGACACTAAACCCCTCACCGAGATAACAACTGTTTAATTAAACAGTCATTACCTCTTCCTCTTTACGAGTAATTAAATCATCAATCTGGGCAACAAATTTATCAGTTAGTTTTTGTATAACCTCTTGATAGCGACGCTCATCATCTTCGGATATTTCTTTATCCTTGACCAGGTTTTTTAAAGCGTCATTAGCTTCACGACGTAGATTACGAATAGCGACCTTGGAGTCTTCACCTTCAGAACGTACAACCCGGGTTAATTCGCGGCGACGGTCTTCGGTCAATGCCGGCATAGGCACGCGAATCAAATCACCTAAAGGGACAGGATTTAGACCTAAGTCCGACTCTCTAATCGCCTTTTCAACAACCGTAATCATATTCTTTTCCCACGGCTGTACGCTGAGTGCGCGCGCATCGACTACATTAACGTTTGCAACCTGACTTATCGGCACCATTGAACCATAATAATCAACTTGAACATGGTCCAACAAACCAGGGCTTGCACGTCCAGTACGAATCTTGGCTAAATTAGTTGATAAGTTTTCAATCGACTTACCCATACGGTCTTCAGCTGATTTAATTATCTCACTTGTACTCATTGTTTTATCTCTTGAATTATTAAATATTAAACGTGAACTAAGGTACCCTCATCCTCGCCGCGAATTACCCGCTCCAAGGCACCACTTTTGTTAATAGAAAATACATTAATTGGTAACTTTTGATCTCGGCATAGAGCAAATGCGGTTGCGTCCATCACCTCGAGACGCTTAGAAATCGCCTCATCAAAAGTAATACTACTATAGCGAGTAGCCTTTGGGTCCTTGTTAGGATCCGCACTATAAATGCCATCCACTTTAGTCGCTTTGAGAACAATTTCAGCGCCAATTTCAGCACCACGCAGTGCCGCTGCAGTATCAGTCGTAAAGAATGGATTACCAGTGCCACCAGCAAAAATTACTACTTTTTGCTCTTCAAGATAACGTAGTGCCTTGGGGCGAATATAAGGCTCTACAACCTGGTCGATATTAATTGCTGACTGTACGCGAGCAACCACGCCATGACTTTTAAGTGCATCTTGTAAGGCTAAGGCATTCATCACCGTAGCCATCATCCCCATATAATCAGCTGTGGCTCTATCCATGCCCTGTGCGCCAGGCGCTACGCCACGGAAGATATTGCCACCACCAATAACAATCG
>JAAZFX010000158.1 GCA_012511555.1 Alcaligenaceae bacterium
GCCAATAAAGTGAATCAATAAACCAACTAAGCCACCAATCAAGGTGCCGTTGATACGGATATATTGCAGATCCTTACCCACTTCCAGTTCTAAGGTTCTGTTTAAGCGGTCGGCTTCCCAATTACCTACCGTCGAACTGATAAATTTAGCAATTTGATGGCGGTTTTTGCGGAAGTAGCGATAAGCTGTTTTGTGAATCCACGGGTCTAATTTAGATTGCAGCACACCATTGTGCTGAAGGTCATCAGCTAATTTCACAATTTGTCGACGTAACTGTTTTTTGAGTGCGGATTCATCAGCTTCTATCGCAGTTATGGCTGACTGCTTGACGGTGTACCAAATATCATAGGCAAAGCGCTCCAGTTTCTCGTCCTGCATAAACTCTTCTTTGAGCGAGTTGAGATTTTTTTGCCATGTTGCATCGGTCAGAATTTGCTGCTTCAGCTCCCATAGTCGAGCGGGGATTTCTCGGTAGACCGTATGTTTAGGGTCATTTTCCAGTTCCAGTAAAAAAGTGATCAAAGAGATTGTAATTTCCTTGGCGATTTTCTTGTCTACGACCTCGGGAATGAGCTTGTGGCTTTTTTCTTGAACTAAGTTATAAATATCTTTGTGATTTTGGACTATATAGTTTCTAATTTCTTGTGAGATGGCTGTGATGAATTCTTGATGCCATCGCTTATCCAATACAAAGTCAATCGCACTGGCAGCTACTTTATGGGCTTCCAACCCCTCTGCCATCTCCAAACTTTGTTTTTTGATAAAGGCTACGACCTCTCTATCGTCAATTTTTTGTAAGGTGTCAAGGATAATTGCGGAGCTTTCGCGAACAATCACCTCCTGAGTGCTGTCTTTAGCTAACCAGTTACCGACAAATAGCGAGGGTTGCAAGCGTTCAATATAGGGACGAACATTTTCATCACTAAGAAACTTGTCAACAATAAATTCGCCTAAATTATCACCAATTTGTGTTTTCTTTTTTCTAATAATATTGGTGTGTGGAATTTTTAGACCCAAAGGGTGGTGAAAAAGAGCAGTCACTGCATACCAATCAGCCAAGGCACCAACCATGGCTGCTTCAGAAAAAGCACGCACATAATCTAACCAGATAGGCGAGGTCTCATCTTGAAAAATAACACAAGTAATAAAAATCACCACCATCAGTAAAAACAGGCCGGTGGCGCGTGTTTTGTGAAAGCGGAGTTGTTTTTCTTTGTGTTGTTGAGGGTTCATGTGTTTGTTTTTTAACTGTTAAAAATAATAAAGTCTGTGACGACACAGGTTCACAGACTTTATCAGCATATTGAGAATTATCCTACTTGGATGGGTGTAGGAAGAGGTAATTAATCTACCAAGTAATGACCTCTTTAAAGTTTGAACCATCTCTAACGGTAAATTTAAGCTTCTGTTCAACTCCGTTGCTAGTGGCACTTAACTCATAATTGCCAGGCTCTAGCTGTAGATAAAGTAATGGACCGACTTCATTATCCTCAAAAACAGGTGTTTGTTGAGCGTTCACGATGCGTATTTGAAGATTATTTAAATACGCACGATCAGAAGCATTGGCAAAACTCAATTGCGTGTTGTAGTTCGAAGCGTTTTGACGCAGTTCGGCTAATTCCTCTTGACCTATACC
>JAAZFX010000159.1 GCA_012511555.1 Alcaligenaceae bacterium
ACACCACCGTGGTCACGACGACGATGGACCCAACCGAATAAAGTAACTGTTTGATCTAGCTGGTCTAAACAAACCTGACCTGTATAGCAGGTGCGCTTCATATTTACTCCGAACTCGCTTAATAGCGATTTTATTAGTTTAAATACTAAATCTTAAAATTTTTTAAATTAACTCTGTGGCTTCTTAACTCTCAGCCGAACCACCGCCTGAGGAAGGCTTTCCAGCATCACGGAAGTCCGTCACATACCAACCTGTACCCTTAAGCTCAAAACCTGCCGCGGTCACCTGCTTAACCATCGTATCCTGCTCACAGGACTCACAATGCGTGAGCGGAGCATCAGACATTTTTTGCAAGAGCTCTTTCTCTAAACCACAATTCTCACAACGATATACATAAATAGGCACAATAAACTCTCTAACAGCAATCGCTGGTAAGGAAAAATGATAACGGATTCTAAAGGGCTATATTTTAGCCCCTTTTCCCTCTAGAGGTAGTGCTTTGGGAGCTAGATTTATAATAAGACAAAGACAATTACAATCGCCTGATACCCCTATTACACTTTTAGTCCTCTTCCGATGACTCCATTTCTTTGAATTCTTTTTTTGGAAACACCTTCTTTAAATCATTGCGTGTAGTTCCCGCCCAGAGTTCAACTCCCCCTAAATAGCCTGCCTTACCGAGCAGGTGAGCAGCAATAGGTGTCGTTGTAAATAAAAATAAAATTGCGAGAGCAATTTTAATCCATGTGCTTAATGAGGGTTCATAGAACCCTGCCCCAACGAGCAGTAAACTTGGCCCCACAACACCAGCTTTAGTTGCTGCATGCATGCGCATAAAAAAATCCGGCAAACGCATTACTCCTAAAGCAGCAACTAACGTTACGATAGAACCAAGTAAAACAAAAAACATTGACAGCCACATCAACATAACAGCCTCTTCCTTTTATTTACTTCCACGCGCAATAAAAATTGCAAAAGCTACTGTAGCAAGAAATCCGATTAAAGCAATACCGAGTACTACATCGATAAAAGCCATTGAACTACTTATAATAGCCGCTAATGCTGCCACACCGACCCCAAGCATGCTAAGCATATCCAAAGCTACCACTCTATCTCCTGCGTGTGGTCCTCGGACAATTCGTATACAGATAAGAACCATAGATAAAAAAAGCAATGACTTACTTATGCTAATCGTCGCTGAATAAAACATGTCCATCATCGTAAGACCTTTAATATACGGCGTTCAAAACCTTGTTTGATACCCTCAACTTCTGAGTCTGAGTAGTTCATTACATGAGCATACAAAAAGCCCTTACTCTCAGAAACATGTAGTGTAGTAGTACCCGGCGTTAAGGTGATCATATTTGCTAAAAGCGCAACACCTAAATCACTCTTAACATCTAATGGAACCTCAATAATGGCACTTTGAGTAATACGGTGAGGATTAAGTACATTAAGAAATACATCATAGACAGACTTCACCATTTCCCAAGCAAACAGCGAAATTAAAATTAACCAATTGAATAACCAATTAATTGGACGCATACTCCCCTCCAAAAACAGCATTGATGTAATGATTTTGATCGGCTAATTGATTAGCTGCTTCTATAGAGAAACTAACAAATGGCTCAGGATTTAAACCAATGCATAAGGTAATCGCAGACAATATTGCTATCGCAACATATTGAACGATAGATTCACGTCTTGACACCTGAGCAATCTTGGGCTTAGGAGCTGTTGAGTCCTTCCAGAAAGCTTCATTCCAAATTTTCAACATGGAAAACAATGTCAACACACCAACTAACAAAGCAGTTAACGCTAAATACCAGTACCCTGCATCTAAACTAGGTTTAATTACTAGATATTTAGCCCAAAAACCTGACAAAGGAGGCAAACCCGCTAAGGAAAGAGCAGGAATACAAAACAAAATGGCAAGCAACGGCGCTGAGCGATGCAAGCCGCCTAAACGTTTAAGTTCATAAGTCCCACCTTTATCTTTGATAACCCCGCCTATTAAAAATAAATTAGCCTTCACAATGATATGATGCACGATATAAAGTACAGACCCAGCCAAAGCTAAAGGGGTGCCAATAGCTACCCCGACCAACATGTAGCCAATTTGACTAATAATATGGAAAGAAAGTATTTTCCTGATCTCAAAATGAGAAGCAGCACCGAGTACACCGGTAATCATTGTCAGCGCAGCAAATATACCTATAATTAAGGCTAAACCTTCTGTCACTGGAAAAATCAAAGTAAAGCAACGTACAATCGCATAAACTCCCACCTTGGTTAATAAGGCTGCGAAAATAGCCAAAACAGGAGTGCTAGCAGTATGATATGAGGCTGGCAACCAAAAAAACAATGGAAACAAAGCTGCTTTAGAAGCAAAAACGGCAAGAAACAATAAAGATAACGTTGTCAGCAATCCGGAGTTTTCTATTTGCGGCACTCTAGAGGCTAGATCAGCCATATTAAGGGTACCTGTTGCACCATATAAAAAAGCGACGGCCACCAAAAATAGCGTAGTCATCACTAAATTCAGCATGACATACTTAACACCTGCGTCTAACTGCTCCTTAGTGCCATCTATCACTAGCAAGCCAAAAGAGGCTATTAGCATAATTTCAAACCATACATACAGGTTAAAAATATCGCCGGTAAGGAAAGCTCCTGTTACCCCTAGTAACAACCCATGATATAAGGGGTAAAACATAGGTTTCACTCTTTTTTCACTGTCATAGAATTGATAAATAGCAACAACTACAGCCATCAACGCTGTAATTAACACCATTGCAGCACTTAAATTATCTGAAACAAAACTGATGCCAAAAGGAGCCTGCCATGAACCAAATTGGGTTGCTATAACGTCTTTTTTCGTTACAAGTAAGAGCTCTATCGCACTCCATAGAAAAAGAAGACTTATAACAAAACTAGATAAGCGCTGTAAAGAACGGTGGCGCCACAAAAAAACAGTAATGACTAAGCCCATTAAAGGAAAAACAATAGGCAGCGTAAGCAGGATATGATGTGATATCATTTTTCCTCCTCGCTCAAGACATCACTTGCGGAGTCTAACTCGAGAGGCTCCGCAACTCGCATCTTATCGGTGTCAACAAGGTGCAAGCTCTGGTGAGCTTTATAAAGCAATACAACAGTAAAAGCGACCAAAGAAAATGAAATAACAATAGCGGTCAAAATAAGTGCTTGCGGCAAAGGGTTTGCGCTGATGCTAATAGTCATTTGTTCGCTATCAATAAGAGGGGGTACGTTTGAGCCTAAGCGACCTGCTATAAAAATAGTCAAATTAGCAGCATTACCTAACAAGAGCAAACCTAAGACCATCCGTAAAACATTACGTGACATTAATAAATAAACGGCAATTGTTGCCATGATTCCGATGGCAACAATATAAGTTGATTCCATTTATTGCTCCAAAAACAGAGTGAAAAATGTAAGAACGGCACCTAATACTGCAAGATACACTCCCACATCAAAAAGCAACGTGGTGCCTACAGCAATACCCGCCACTTCCGTCCATGCATGCGTTAAATAAGCAGTATTAGCCAACAAACCGAACAAGCCTGAAAGCAAAGCACAAGTCAATCCTAAGGCAAGAATATATAAAGTATCAAGAGGTAAAACCCGCTTAAATGCAACCATACCATTAGGTAAGGCATAGCAAATATACCCAGCAGCGGCGATAAGACCGCCAACGAATCCGCCGCCGGGTTCATTATGTCCGCGCCAAAGTAAATATAACGATAGCAGTAGCGCAAAGGGCAATATAACTATCGATCCCACCCTAAAAATAAGCAAGTTCATACTGACGTTCCCCCAGAGCTGTCTTTATTCTGCTTAACCTTCAATATCTTTTCCTCTCCTGAACTGTAAAACACGGCTACAGCTGCAATAGCTGCTAAGGCCAGTACAGCAATTTCACCCAACGTATCCAAAGCTCGAAAATCGACAATAATGACGTTAACGAGGTTACGTCCCTGAGCGAGTGGATAACTAGCCTCACGGAAAAAATCAGATAACATTTCATTAAATGGTTGATCCAAGACACTGAACAACATCACGATAAACATAATGCCAAAGAAAACAGCAATGACAGCGTCACGAATCTTTTGCTTTGTTTCACGAGGATCTGTTTTTTGAAATGGCATATGACCAACAACAGCTAGTAGTATTACTACTGATAGCGCCTCAATAGAGAATTGAGTGAAGGCCAGATCAGGCGCTCCGTCCAATAAAAACACAACGGCAACAATAAAACCAACGGTACCGGCAGAAATAATACCCTGCACAAAACCCTGTGAACGTAATACCATAATAGAGGTGCCAATCAAGAGTAAAGGTAAAACCAATACTCTACCTAAATCTTCTAATTGGAATGAAGGTGCAACAAGTCCATCATTAAGCCATAGACTACTAAGAGTTAAAAACGTCACAAAACCGACACTCATCGCCATATAGTGACGCAAGCTCCCCGTTTGAATATGACGCGTTTGCCAGCTGGAAAAAGCAACTAAACCATCGAGGGCACGATCATATATAGCATCAGGCCCCCAATTATCCAAAATCTTGTAAGAGCTTAACTTTTTAGATATAGATGTCCAAGCTAAATATAGAGCAATACCAACCATAAAAGTCAGTACGCTAAGCCCCAACATAGGTGTTAGGCCATGCCAAAGACTAAGTTCTACCTCAAGAGCCCGCCCAGCAATAGAGCTTGCAGCTAATGAAAACAGGTCCTGTGCTTTGTCAGGTACTAAACCTAGAACTAGACTGAGCACGGCTAAAACCAAAGGACCTATCCACATACTTACAGCTGGGTCATGAGGCGTAATATTAAGAGCCTTAGTTTCTTGCCTGACTATACCAAAAAAGCAACGCAGCACAATAATGGCTGCTACAACAACCATCGTAGCATTTGCTAAAACAAGGATTAAAAGAGTAACTAAAGGAGTAGATGCACTCAACGTTGCCTCATAGAGCAGCTCTTTACCTATAAAACCGAACAAAGGCGGTAGCCCTGCCATAGAAAACGCAGCCAAACAAGCCACAATAGCTGTTATGGGCATACTTTTTGCTAAGCCCCCCAGGATGGAACTGTCTCGAGTTCCAGTTTGCTGGTCAATGATGCCAGCAACCATGAATAAACATGCCTTATATAAGGCATGTACAACCAAAAAGACGACCGTAGCTGTAATTGCTATCGGATGGTTCAGCCCAAGCATGGTGATTAACGTACCTAGAGAAACTATAGTGGTGTACGCCAATATCCGCTTAAGGTCTGTTTCTCTTAGGGCAAGTACTAGTCCCGCAAGCATGGTAATACTACCCACCCCCACTAACATAGGAGTCCACAAAGCATTTTCAGACAATACTGGACTTAAACGCGCTAATAGATACACGCCCAATTTCACCATAGTTGCCGAATGCAAATAAGCAGATACAGGTGTAGGTGCTACCATTGCATTGGCAAGCCAAGAGTGTAATGGAAATTGTGCTGACTTAGAAAATGCACCGATAGCGACGAGACATAGAATCCAAGTACCCAAAGGCTGGGTAAAATCTGAGCTTATATTATTTTCTAAGATCTCAGAAAAAACATAAGTGCCACTATGAGCCCCAAGTAAAATAATTCCCGCCATCATAGCTAAACCACCAGCCACAGTGATAAGCAATCCTTGTTGAGCAGAGCGTCGTGACTGAGCCTGGCTAGGGTCATAACCAATCAACATAAAAGAAGCTAAACTTGTTAGCTCCCAAAACACGATCAGTCCAAAGAGATCATCAGCAAGTACGGCTCCTAACATTGTTGACATAAACACCGTTAGGGTTACAAAGAACCGAGGTGTTTGCCAATTACTAGGTAAGTAGGCTGAAGCGTAAAGAAAAATAGCAGTACCAATACCTGTAATTAGTAGCGCAAAAATCAAAGCCAAGCCATCTAGACGCAAAGATAAAGAAATACCTAATGAAGGGACCCACGATACTTGCTGCGTCAGCTCTCCTTGCTGTATTACCTCCACCCCTAGGCTAGCAAAACCAAGGAACAGCACCGCGGGAACTAGTGCAAGTAGAGTGGAGCGTAAATATTTTGCTACAAAAAAAGCAAGAGGTACAGCAACGAAAGAAAATAAAAGAAGTAATGGAAGTATCATACCTTAGCTGTCAGATAAATATATGGCTAGGAACACCTATATGTTCATCACCCAAACAGGTGTCAAACGACGAACAAAAGCGTCCGTAAATATTAACATATTTCGTTTAAATATTTACGTAATTAAACACAAAAAAACATGACCGCTTAACAATATAGTTTTCTATTGTGGATTGAATTTACGATCAAAAATAAGTTACAGCTACTACTTTTCATTTATTTATCTAAGCATACTTCTACAAAATCAAAGCAAGAGTCTGTAGGCGACCTTTGGGTCCCCTCTTTGCATCGTTCATCTGGCGTATTCGCGGCGCCAACACCACAGAACTCGACAACTGACACCTAACACCTCACTCGCCTTAAACTGTCAGGCTCCGACTTAAGGCTTCTCAGCAATTGAGTGAATGAGCAACTGATTAACCACAGATGAGATTAATCATCCTCGTTACTCCCCCAGATGGTCAAAGCTTTTTTTGATATGGTCAGTAAGGCAAGCTACTAATGCCTTCTCCTTTCTATGCAGTTAACTCGCAAGGGCACGGCTTACATTTTTACGTTTGGCCAGTAAGGCGGTCTAACTTATTAGAAAGACTCCTAGGAGGCCCTGTCTCTCAAAGGCTGCTCACCATACATTGATTTACCCTCTTTTAGGTATCACCTTGCGTTTAAAATTGCTGTCGCCACTGATAAATAGTTGCTCTTTAAAAGAATTGACTATAGCAA
>JAAZFX010000160.1 GCA_012511555.1 Alcaligenaceae bacterium
GTGACATTGACCGGGTTATCGAATTGCTGTGGAATCCATGAGTCAGGGGTTTGTTCGGCTAGTTCTTGAGCACGTTCAATAGCCCCTTTCATGCCTTTTTCGCGAGGCGTCAGATCAAAGCTGGCGCCGTAAGCGAGCATAAGGCGTCTACGCTCGATGGACATGCTCTCAGGCATGACCAAAATAAGTTTATAGCCCTTAACGGCAGCAACTAAGGCGAGACCAACACCGGTATTGCCACTGGTGGGTTCAATAATGGTACCACCGGGTTTGAGTTTGCCTGTTTTCTCGGCATCTTCGACCATGGCCAAAGCGATGCGGTCTTTGATTGAACCACCGGGGTTACTGCGCTCAGACTTAATCCAGACTTGAGAGTCGGTGCCGAACAGGCGATTGAAGCGAATGGTGGGCGTATTGCCTATGGTTTGTAGTACGTTGTCAAATTTCATAATGTCTTAGTCCTATATATTTAAGGGTTTTACATCTTAAAGTGTTCACCCAAATATACCTTACGTACATCCGGATTTTGAATGACCTCACTTGGTGTGCCATTGGTCAACACCTTGCCCTCGCTAATAATATAAGCGCGGTCACATATGCCAAGGGTTTCACGAACATTGTGGTCAGTGATTAATACACCAATCTGACGCTCTTTTAAAAAGCGGATAATACGCTGAATTTCGATAACCGCAATAGGATCGACGCCGGCAAATGGTTCATCTAATAGAATAAAACGAGGTTGAGTGGCAAGGGCGCGAGCAATTTCAACACGGCGACGCTCACCACCGGACAAAGACATGGCGGTGTTCGTGCGAATATGCTGAATCTGTAATTCGTCCAGGAGCTCTTCAAGCTTTTCATCTATCTGCTTACGATTAAAGCGCTTGCCACTTTCTCTGTCATATTGTAGTTCCAGTACTGCGCGGATGTTTTGCTCAACATCCAATCGTCTGAAAACTGAAGCATCTTGCGGTAAGTAAGATAGCCCTAATTTGGCTCGTTGATGAATGGGAAAAGCAGTAATTTCCTTGCCATCAATTTCAATACGACCAAAATCAGCAGGTACTAAGCCGACGATCATGTAGAAACTGGTGGTTTTGCCTGCGCCGTTTGGACCAAGCAAGCCTACTACCTCACCGCTTCGTACCGATAAAGAGACATCGTGTACAACGGTGCGTTTGCCATAGGATTTTCGTAATCCAGTAGCTTGGAGCAAACCATGCGATCGTATTATTTCAGTGTGCTGATTGCTATTGCTTGAGGTTTCAGGCATAAGATTTAAATCTCAGGTGTTTTAATGCTGGATGGCATAGGCTTGCCATTATACTTACTACGACATTCTTCGAATGCTTTGTCGGCTTTGCTGCGAGGTTGAACCAAAGAGCGTACACGACCGTGTTCAGAGCTTTGTGGGCCACCAAGTGCTTCGTAGGTTTTGTTTTTGCTGTTATAAACGACCTGTTCACCACGCACGTTATCGACGGGTTGGCCACAGACATAACGAGTCACCACTGCTTGACCTATCATCTTGACGATTTCTGTTTTGCCGTTGTACTTCGCCTCTAAACCAAGAGCACGGACCATTTCGTAGTTTTCCAAGTCCTCTTCAATGAGTTCAACCAACTCAGTGTTATTCATAGTTGCTGTACCATGTCTGAATCCCTCGTCGTCTTCGATAATATCTAAATTATCAGAGGTCAAGCGAAATAAACCACGAGTAAGAATAACATTACCACGGAATTGAGTGATTTTTGTTATGTCATCGTAGCTTAAGGTGTCAGAAAAGACGAGCGTCTCGGGCTCTTGCTCAGCCTCTGTTTGGGCGTGGGCAAGAGAACCTAAAAGGACGGTTAAACTAAGCGCTAAAGCGGAAATAATTTTCATGTAGTCTCTTTAGTTTGACGTGTTATCTGAGCTGGGCATATCTTTGGGTGCAATACGTACACCGCTATTGGCATATACATCCAACTTTCTAGTGTTGTTATTGTATTTCATTCCATCACCAACTAAGCGAGAATCACCTTGAATCACGACAGCTGGTTGATCTGTTTCGAGCATATCCTCTTCAGGATGAACAATGAGCTTTTCGCTAGTAATATCCAAAGCGCTATTGTCAGGTGTCTCAAAGCGATGAGCATGCGCATTGCCTACCATGTGGACCAGGGTAATATTGTTATAGGCGTATGCGATATCAGAGGAGGCGATGACTCGAGGGGAATCGGGGCGTTGACTGATTAGCTCTGGTTGGTCAATCTCATAGGAGCCATTGTGGGGATAATGGCGTAACTTGGCGCCATCCAGGCGTGTGACTGGCACGCCATTTTCGTCACTTTGCAGCATTGTAAAAGCACCGGACCAAGCGTCAGGGTCATGTGAGTCTTCAAGTTCCGGCTCTACAGAAAAGGTACGTTCTGCATAATCGGCCGCCCACCACGTAATTCCTACTAGGGCGAGCAGCATAAAGAGTGCTATCAAGGCGGGCAGACGGTCTTTCATATGGTTCCTCGTCGAGGCTGTCAGTGCGAAATTGCTTTATTGAATAACTTCACCCTGAATTGGGCTCTCTTGAGATAATAATGTGGCCAATAAGCCTTGACTTGCCAGAATCATATCACAATGTTCGCGAGCAGCACCTTGACCGCCGGCAAGTTGACTCACCCAATGGGCAGCTTGTTGTATATATATAGGCGCATTAGGAACAGATAGTGCTAAACCGACTCGTTGCATGGCGGGCAGATCAATTAAGTCATCACCGATAAAAGCAACATTATTGAGGTCAATATTCAGTTCTTGGCACAGCTCTGTTAGAGCCTTACCCTTATTGCGTACGTTTTGCAATAAGTGAGGAATACCCAGTTCTGCAGCGCGTCTATTAGTAATTTCGCTTTGACGACCTGTCATCATGGCTACTTGGACTCCGCTTTGGATTAGCATCTTCATACCGTGACCGTCGAGTGCGTGAAAGCGCTTTTGGCCCTCACCGTTGGCAGTGTAATAAAGACTACCATCAGTTAAAACGCCGTCTACATCTAAAACGACCAGTTCGATATTGCGAGCTCTATCCCTGACAGAGTCGGGGACTTTAGAAAGTATCAATGATTCAATGGGGTGTAAAATACGTGTATTAATCATAGCTATATCTTTTTTTGTAGCAACTATTTAAATGACTTTTGCAGCCATCAAGTCATGCATATGTAGCGCGCCAACCAAGTGCTTATCATCGTCAATCACAATGAGTTGACTGAGCTTGCTTTGCTCCATTATGGTAACAGCATCAATTGCCATGGCGCGGAAATGAATGGATTTGGGGTTTAAACTCATGACGTCTTTAATCTTGGTGTGGCGTATATCGCCTTGTTGAATAATTAAACGACGTAAATCACCATCAGTAAATATGCCTATCGCTTTGTTTTGCTCATCGGTGATGATGGTCATACCTAGTTTTTTGGCACTCATTACCTCTAAAACTTCAGGCAATAACTGCTCCGGATAGACAACGGGCAGGGCATTACCGCTCCGCATTACGTCCTGGACATGGGTCAGTAAACGTCGACCAAGTGCACCGCCCGGGTGTGACAAAGCAAAGTCACTGGCGCCAAACTCTCTCGCCTCAAGACATGCAACGGCTAGGGCATCACCTAAAGCCAAAGCGACTGTCGTGCTATTGGTTGGGGCAAGATTTAAAGGGCAGGCCTCACGCTCAATAGAGCCATCTAAATAGACATCACAGAGTTTGGCCAAGTCAGAGCTTTTGTCGCCTGAAATAGCAATGATTTTAGTACCTAGTCTTTTGACAACAGGTAGTACAGTCGAAAGCTCGAGACTTTGTCCAGAATAGGAAATGGCTAAAATTATATCATTGCCGGTGACCATGCCCAGATCGCCGTGCAAGGCCTCTGCTGAGTGCACAAAAAAGGCAGGTGTGCCGGTAGATGCCAAGGTAGCAGCGATCTTGCGGCCTATGTGACCAGACTTGCCGATGCCCATGACAACCACTCGGCCTGAGCAATTAAGAATGAGTTGTGCAGCCTCGACGAAATCATTGGCTAGGCGATGGCCGAGCTGATCCAGGGCGGTGGCCTCAGCAAAAATAGTCTGTCGGCCGCTCGCTAATATGTCTGTCGAGTTGAAGCTTTTGTTGTTGTTCATAAACAAAATTATACGTTAGGAAGGCGACTAATGCAGTCCTTTAATTGTTTAATCGTTATAATCAAAAGCTGTGTTTTCATTGTTAGAGGCTCCGCAAAAAATGACCATCACAGACCCACGTCAGCGTGTTATCAGCACGATTCGTAGTATCCCGGATTGGCCTGAACCAGGCGTTACCTTCAGGGATATCACGCCGGTTCTGCAGGATCCCGTCTGTTTTCGTTCACTCATTGATATTTTTGTCTATCGCTACATGCGTACGCGCGTTGATTTAGTTGCGGGTGTTGACGCTCGAGGCTTTATTGTTGGTAGCGTATTGGCTTATGAATTAAACCTTGGCTTTGTCCCGGTCCGAAAAAAGGGTAAATTGCCTTTCGATACTTTAATCGAGGACTATGAATTAGAGTACGGCACTTCTTCCGTGGAAATTCATACGGATGCAGTGCGTCCCGGTCAGCGTGTGCTTTTAGTTGATGACTTAATCGCAACCGGCGGTACTATGTTGGCAGCGAGTCGTTTATTGCAACGCCTTGGGGCCAATGTAGTTGAAGCAGTAGCGATTGTTGATTTGCCCGAATTGGGTGGTTCCAAGGCCCTTGAAGAAGAGGGTTTAAACGTTTTTACTGTCTGTCAGTTCTA
>JAAZFX010000002.1 GCA_012511555.1 Alcaligenaceae bacterium
AGTATATGCCAGAGCGTTTAATTGTACTGGATGAAATGCCTGCTACGCCATCGGGTAAAATTCAAAAATTCCGCCTAAGGGAAGAGCTTAAGAAAATGCTTTGAGCACAACAAAGGGTAGCATCAAGTTACCCTTTTAACATTGAACTATCTTATCGAGTTATATCAGCGTCGCCCCGCTAGGAATGAAATAAGTGAACCGCCCCGAGTATATCGGAGAGTGGATTGCTTTAAAATGACGCGATAGTTAAAATTATCAAAAGATATCTTCAATTTTTATAAATTGTCCACTCTTTAGGACCTTTTATATACTGAAATTCACATTAAAACATTAAAATTTATAGGTGGATAAGCGGTATGGAGCCAATATTACAGGGTGCTGAGAAGCACTATCATGATTCTTTAAAAAAAGGCTGCTTCTTAATTCAACATTGTCAGTGTTGTATGACTCATGTTTTTTATCCTCGAATGATTTGCCCTCATTGTGGATCGAATCAGTTGGAATGGATTGAACCAACGGGTTTTGGGAGGGTTTACAGTACCACTGTTGTTAAAAGAAAAGAAGAAAGTGGTGGTGACTATAACGTTGCACTGATTAGTTTGGATGAGGGGGTCAGGTTGATGAGTCGTGTAGAAGGAATTGCCCCCGCTGCTGTCTACATCGACCTTAGGGTTAAGGCCTTGATTAAGTCTATTGCGGAACAGGAAAATGAAGTAATTTTGGTTTTTGTTCCAGTGGAGGAAAATGATGAATTATAAGGATCTAAGGGCTAAGGTTGCCGTTGTAGGGGTTGGTCAAACCGGTCTGGGGCAGGCGCATGGTTTTACTGAGATGGAATTACTGGTTCAGGCAGCACATCAAGCAGTCACTGACGCCGGACTGACTATGCAAGACATAGATGGTATTGCAACAGCGAGCGTCTCTTCAAGTATGTGGGTTATGCCGGTTATTGAGCACTTGGGTATCCGGCCGACATTTATCGATAGCACGATGATCGGTGGCTCTAGTTTTGTGGCACATTTAATGCCTGCAATTCACGCCTTAGCGTCCGGCCAGTGTAATGCTGTTTTGGTTTGTTATGGTAGTACGCAGCGCACCTCATCATTGAGTCGTGCGGTCATTGGCAATATGCGTAAGCAGTTGGATCCACAGCCTTATGAAACTATCTACGATCCTTTGAATCCTTTAAGTTCATATGCACTCGTCACAGCTCGTCATATGCATGAGTATGGAACAAGTCGTGAAAACTTGGCCGAGGTGGCAGTCGCAGCTCGTCGTTGGGCGCAGTTGAATCCGGAAGCTCAAATGCGTGATGATTTGACGATTGATGATGTTCTCAATTCTAAAATGATTTCGACTCCGTTAACTGTACGAGACTGTTGTTTAGTGACTGATGGGGCGGGTGCTTTTGTGCTGGTACGTGCCGATAGGGCAAAAGACATGCCACAAGAACCTGTTTTTGTTTTAGGTAATTCCACTGCTGTTTTGAATAGACAAATCTCTTCAATGCACGATTTAACAATAACAGCAGCGCAACAATCTGGTCGTATTGCTTTCGAAATGGCTCAGGTTAAGCCTAGCGACATTGATGTGGTTGAGCTTTATGACGCATTTACCATTAATACTATTTTGTTCCTTGAGGATTTGGGCTTTTGTCAAAAGGGTGAGGGCGGTGCCTTTGTGAGTGGAGGACGTATTGCACCTGGTGGAGAATTGCCTGTTAATACAAATGGTGGCGGGTTGTCATGTATTCATCCAGGGATGTATGGTGTGTTTATCATGATCGAAGCGGTAAAACAATTGCGCGGTGTGTGTGGCACAAGGCAGGTTGCCGGAGCTGAATTGGCTGTTGTCCACGGTAATGGCGGCACTTTATCGAGCCAGTCGACAGCTGTTTTAGGACTTGCTCAGACTATCTGAATAATTGTTCTCTCTAAAATATACAGTCCTCTCTACGCCCATATTAGGAAGGGTGGATAATAGTTTACAATCACGAAAGGCCTCATGACTCACTCAATGACTTGAGTCCCATAGAGTATAAAAAACAGGTTATTTCTACCGATGAGTTGTGTTAAGAATGGGGTAGTTACAAAAGAACTTTTTAACGGAGTTAAGCAGGAGAGCAACTATGGCCCCCTATGTCACACTAGTTGTCCGATCTGAAAGACTATAAACAAAACTCTAGTATATCCAAAGAATGGAGCCAAGAGCCTGTAAATAGCTTTGTGTAAATGCCATTTGCTTTACTACTGGAGGTGAACGGTCATTCGTTCGCCAAACTCTATAGTCTCTTCAAGCTCTGTATGTTGGTAAGTGTCAA
>JAAZFX010000161.1 GCA_012511555.1 Alcaligenaceae bacterium
ACTTGGTGGGACTTGTGCTTTTATTGATGCAGAGCATGCTTTAGATGTCCAGTATGCTAGCCGTTTAGGTGTGAATCTTGAGGACTTGCTAATCTCACAACCTGATACCGGTGAGCAGGCTCTTGAGATTACTGATGCCTTAGTGCGTTCGGGTTCTGTTGATTTAATCGTTATTGACTCTGTTGCTGCATTAACTCCTCGTGCCGAGATTGAGGGTGATATGGGCGATAGCCTACCTGGTTTGCAAGCTCGTTTGATGAGCCAAGCATTGCGTAAACTGACTGCTTCAATCAAACGCACCAATTGCATGGTTATCTTTATTAACCAGATACGCATGAAGATCGGTGTTATGTTCGGTAGCCCTGAAACTACTACTGGTGGTAATGCCTTAAAGTTTTATTCATCCGTGCGTTTAGATATTCGTCGTATCGGCTCTATCAAAAAGGGTGATGAGATTGTTGGTAATGAGACACGAGTCAAGGTTGTTAAAAACAAAATTGCTCCTCCATTTAAGCAAGCTGAATTCGATATTATGTATGGTACCGGTATTTCACGTGAGGGCGAGATTATAGATCTGGGTGTCAAGGCTGATATTGTTGATAAGGCCGGCGCTTGGTATAGCTATGATGGCACTCGTATCGGTCAGGGCAAGGATAATGTCCGTGAGTACCTACGCGAAAACCCTGCGATGGCGGTAGATATAGAGAATAAGATCCGCGAGAACCTTGGCCTCATTGAGCGTGCGATTACGATTGAACCGGTCGAAGACGCTGATGTTGATTCTCCCGACGAGCAATAGTTTTCCGAGTTAAGAGTTAAAGTTAAGAGTTAATTTAATGACTTCTAGAGATGGTGATAGTACAGCGGAGTATAGCTCCTTAGCTGAGGAATTAGCGGCTAAGTCTGTAGATAGTACTAAGCAAAAGTCTGAGGTTAATCTTTTGGCCAAGGCTGTTGCTCTTCTATCTAGTCGAGAATACTCTGAAAAAGGGCTTAGAGAGAAACTTCAGCGTTATACCGATGATCTTGATGCTATTAATGCAGTTATAAGCAGATTGCAACGTGAGAATTGGCAGTCTGATGAGCGCTTTGTTGAGACTTTTGTCCAGAGTAGGGAGCATCGCTGGGGCAATCAGAAGATTCTTCAAGCTTTGTCACAACATGACCTTGATAGCGAGCAGTTAGGCGAACTTAAAGAAGATCTTAAGGACTCGGAGTACCAGAGAGCGCGTGATATATGGGTTAAGCGCTTTGGTAGCAAATACGGGGTTGATCTTTATGATGCTGAGGATTCAGTTGATTATGAATCTTTAGACGAGACTGAGCGGCAGAGTTTTGAAGAGCAGGCTAAAGACAGGGCTAAACAAATGCGCTTTTTGGCTTCCAGAGGCTTTAGTGCGGATGTTGTTTATAGGGTAGTTAATTCTCGTGGAGCCCCTGAGGAAGATTAATTCTAATTTTTAGCTTTTGTCATTTCATGAAAAAACGGACTAAGAAATTATATTTCTTAGTCCGTTTTCGTTATTTAAGGAGTAGTTTAATTACTCGCCTAAAATACGCGTGGCTTCAGCCTTAACTCGTTCAGGAGCAGTGCCACCAATATGATTACGAGCATTGACAGAACCCTCTAGGGTGAGCACATCAAACACATCCTCTTCGATGCGATTATCAAAGGCTTTAAGCTGTGCCAAGTCTAAATCAGCGAGATCACAGTTTAAGTCTTCACATTTACGTACCGCAAGAGCGACAGCCTCATGAGCGTCACGGAAAGGTAGTCCTTTTTTAACCAGGTAATCAGCCAGGTCAGTTGCTGTAGAGAAGCCCTGTAAAGCGGCAGCACGCATATTGTCAGGCCTAACAGTGATACCATCCACCATGTCCACGAAGATCGTCAAAGTATCACGCAAAGTATCAGCTGTATCAAATAAACCTTCTTTGTCTTCTTGGTTGTCCTTGTTGTAGGCTAAAGGTTGTGCCTTCATAAGTGTTAATAAAGCAGTTAAGTGACCATAGACACGACCGGTTTTGCCACGAGCTAGTTCAGGTACATCAGGGTTTTTCTTTTGCGGCATGATGGAGCTGCCGGTGCAGAAACGATCAGCTAGCTGAATAAAGCCGAAGCGTGGACTCATCCAAATAATTAATTCTTCAGATAAACGTGAGATATGCATCATAATCATGCTACTTACGGCGCAAAACTCAATCGCAAAATCACGATCAGATACTGCGTCTAGGGAGTTTCGGCAAACTGCTTCAAAACCTAAGTTGCTGGCAGTGCGTTCGCGGTCAATAGGGTAGGATGTCCCAGCTAAGGCAGCAGCGCCGAGCGGTGAGCGATTAACACGACGACGGCAGTCTTCCAGGCGTTCGGCATCACGGCCGAACATTTCAGCATAGGCTAATAGATGGTGGCCGAAAGTGACTGGCTGTGCAACTTGTAAATGAGTAAAACCTGGCAAAATCACAGCATGGTTGTCTAAGGCGACTTGAGCCAAGGCCTTGCGTAATTCTTTAACCAATTTGATTAAGGTGTCAATTTCTTCACGTAACCATAAGCGCATATCTGTTGCTACTTGGTCATTACGAGAACGACCAGTATGCAAACGCTTACCGGCGTCACCGATCAGTTCAACCAGTCTTTTCTCAATATTTAAATGAACATCCTCAAGATCAAGTGACCATTCGAATTCGCCAGCCTCAATCTCTTTGATAATAGTTGCCATGCCGGCTTGGATTTGCTGTAAATCTTCTTGGCTAATTACGTCAACATGAGCCAACATCTCTGCATGGGCTAAAGAGCCTTGAATGTCAAAAGCAGCCAGGCGCTTGTCGAAGTTGACGGAGGCCGTATATCGCTTTACTAAGTCAGAGACCGGTTCATTAAAACGAGCTGACCAAGCTTTGGCTTTATTATCAAATTGGTTTTGGGTGTTGTTATCTGGGGTAGTAGAATCAGTCATGTAATTGAAAATATCTGTTATATAGAATAGCGATTAGCGAGCAGCTTAAAGCACTGATGAATAATTTTTGGCTGGTACTTTAGAAACTGTCAACATTTAATTATAAAGGCTTTACTCGCTGACTTATGAAAACACTATTTTATTTGTGAAAATGTTATGACTATGACTCCTTTGACTATTGCTGTGGTTCAGGCTAAATTTGCTACCGCGGATTTAGCGGTCAATATTCAAAAAATTATTGCTATTGCTAAAACTGTTCACGATAAAGGTGTTGAGCTATTGGTTTTGCCTGAGCTTGCCTTATCTGGCGTTGCTCTGCAGGATTTAGTTTCACGGGAAGCTTTTTTGTTACAACAACAAGAGTCACTAGAGAGCTTAGCTACTGAACTTACTCGATTCGCTGGTTTAACTGTAGTTGTAGGACACCTTGGTGCGACTGAAGATAAGCTTTTCAATAGTGTTTCTGTCTTGGCTGAAGGTGAAATTAAGCAAACACATCATAAACTATCATCTAGAAGAGATAAGTTGTTAGGCAGCACATTTTATTTTGATGAGGCTCCGAGTGTAGAGCAAAACATTTTAAGGCTTAAGGAACATAGCTTTGCGCTTGTCATTGGTAATGATATTTGGCGCGAGGGTTACCTACAAGCTTTATCAAGGCAAGAAGTGCAGAGTATTTTGTTGCTTGATGCGACACCGTACCATGTGGGTCGCATGGTAGAGTTTCAGAAGAGCTTGTCGGATCAGTTAGTAGATGAGCAGTTTAACCTCTTCTACACCAATCATGTAGGTGGGCATGATGAGTTGATTTACGAGGGGCGTTCATTTTTACTTAATAATGAAAACGAGTTGCAAGTTGAAATTGACCATTTTGTAGAGGCAGTAGCAATTTATCAGTTAACTGCAGATAACACATGGTCATGCCTGGAAGTCCAAGAGTTAGCATTTAGTGGGAATAAGAAAGTTGATACAAGCACTCTGGATTTGCTCTATCAAACAAGTGAATCGCTAGAGTCCGAGGTTTGGCGTGCTTTAGTTCTGAGTACCGGTGATTTTTTAAAAAATAGCGGTATTAACAAAACAATGCTTGGCTTATCAGGTGGTATGGATTCAGCTTTAGTGCTGGCAGTGCTCTATGATGCTCTTGGTCCTGAAAATATTACCGCCGTGATGCTCTCATCACAGTATACTTCTCAACTCTCTTTGGACTTAGCAGAGGATATGGCAGGGCGTTTGGGTGTAACTTACCATAATATAGGCATTGAGCCTATGTTTAATGCTTATATGAAAGGGCTTGCTCCTGTTTTTGGAGAGTTGCCGGCAGATACTACGGAGGAAAATCTCCAAGCCAGAATTCGCGGTGTCATTCTTATGGCTTTGTCTAATAAATTGGGTGGAATGATTATTTGCAGTGGCAATAAATCTGAAGCTGCCACTGGTTATAGCACGCTTTATGGCGATACGATTGGCGGATTCGCAGTACTTAAAGATGTGCCTAAAACCTTAGTCTATCGCTTGGCCAAATGGCGTAATACGCAAGAAGAGATTATTCCTGCAGGTATTATTACTCGTCCTCCATCTGCGGAATTAGCTGAGGGGCAAGTGGATCAAGATAGTTTGCCTGAATACGATATTCTGGATGATATTTTATATCGTTTAATTGAATTAAAGCACAGTAGTGCTGATATTATTCAGGCGGGTTTTGATTCTGATACTGTTAATAAAATTAGCCGTTTGTTAAAATTTAACGAATACAAAAGACGTCAAACAGCACCAGGCCCCAGAATCAGCGAAGGGGCTTTTGCTTTAGATTGGTGCTATCCCTTGTCGCATGGCTTTAAGTATTAAAACAACTGTAAAGAATTGCTGCCATGCTGTAAAGTTTTTGTAAATGAACGATAATAACAAAAGTCATATTTAGAATAACAATTTATTTAAGGTTTAGCTAATGAAACAAATCACAGCGATTATTAAGCCCTTCAAATTGGATGAAGTGCGTGAGGAGTTGTCCGAAATAGGTGTTAATGGTCTTACTGTTACGGAGGTCAAGGGTTTTGGCAGGCAGCGTGGCCATACTGAGTTGTATCGTGGCGCGGAGTATGTCGTGGACTTTTTACCTAAGGTAAGAATTGATGTGGTTGTGACTGACGATCAGGCAGACGCATGTATTGAGGCAATCATCAAAGCCGCACGCACGGGTAAAATCGGCGACGGCAAGATCTTTGTCACCAATGTCGAAAAAGTAATTCGTATCCGCACTGGTGAACAAGACGATTTAGCGATTTAGTAGACTTAGAAGCTTATTTGTTTTTCCAAGGGGTGTTTTGCTAGTTCTTGCCAGAAGTTTGGTAAAAAAACTTCATTGACTGTAAGTCCTTCATTATTTTGAAAAAAAGTTGAACGTCGTGCTAGAAACTCACCATGGGGTAATTCGGGGTATTCAGTAAGTGAGCGATGCAGTGAAAGTTGAGCATTTAATTTTGTACTTTCAAAACTGCTGCGACTAATAGCAGGATCATTGTATAAAATATCTGCAAGTGGGCGATTATTGAGTACTCTAATGCCTTGCCAATTTGCCCTGGAGGCATTAAGTTCTGTGATGCTGCGAGCGTAAACTGCCATTTGACCATTGATGCTCATTAAGATCTCTCGTACCCACACACGTTGATTAATCGCTAAATTTAGTGGGTAGGCTTCGTCTTCTTTAACATAAGTAAGGTATTCATTCAAAACCTTAATCGAGAACTTCCCTACTTTTCTTAAGCCACTTGTTAGTGCACCAGGCCGACTGAGCCAATACTTTTCTACATCAGTAAAGGCAGTATTAAGCTCGGTATTCCAAAAATCCGGTAGTAAATGAGTGTCAGACATAATTAAAACTAAAGAATAAAACTATGAAAAAATCAGTACAACCAATTCGTGTATCAAAATTGCTAGCCGACAGAGGCTTTTGCTCGCGTCGAGAAGCGGATCAATATATTGAAAAAGGCTGGGTTAAGGTTGATGGCCAGGTGATAGGTTTAGGTGCTAAGGCACACCCTAAACAAACAATCACATTGCATAAGTTAGCACAAGAAAAGCAACAAATGCGAGCAACCATCATTTTAAATAAACCTGTTGGGTATATTTCACATCAAAGTGATGAAGAAGGTCATTCTAGACTAGCAGGCGCCTTGATTGCCCCGCAAAAGCAATTTGACCGTAGTAAAAATACTTTTAATCCTCAACACCTTAAAGGCTTGGCTCCAGCGGGGCGTTTAGATATTGACTCACAGGGTTTACTTGTGTTTACCCAAGACGGCGGTATTGCCAGGCAATTAAATGATGAGGATTTAGAAGTAGAAAAAGAGTATTTGGTACGGGTCGAGGGCACTATCACTGATAGTGGCTTACGCTTACTTAATTACGGCATTTCTTTAAATGGTGAGCAGCTAAAGCCTGCAGAGGTTTCTTGGCAAAACGATGAGCAATTAAAGTTTATCGTGCAACAAGACAAAAAACGCCAAATTCGCAATATGTGTAAAGTCGTTGGTTTAGGTGTAGTGGGAATGAAGCTTGTGCGTATTGGTAATGTTACTTTGGGTGATTTACCATTAGGACAATGGCGTTATTTAAAACCTCATGAACGTTTTTTGTAGATTGATGAAGAAAATCTAAATTGAGTGCCACGGATAAGGGGCTTTTCACTTTTTTAAGCTATATTGCGGTAAAATGTGTGCAGTTATATTTATGATTATTAATCAATTTGAGAGTATAGGATAATGCAGATTAATAAAAGGTTGCTCTTGGGAGTAGTTGTCTGCTCTTCGCTATTAGCGGGCTGTCAGACTTTTAATGATATTATGGATGGCACTTTTGGTTCTGGTACAAAGGACACGGCTACCCCCGGTACGCCTATCGAGACAGTTCCAACTACGCCGCCGGCTACACAAACTCCTCCACCAGTGCAGCAAACGACAGTTTCTTCATTGGTTATCTATGCTTCATCAGCGACTCCTATGCAGGATTACGTTATGGTAGAGCGCAATAATCAGCGCATCTATGTGGATCCTAGGCAGACTTTATTGCGTAGCGATTTAGCCGATGTTATCGCTGTTCAAGATGATCAGGGTCGTCCTTATCTGAGTTTGTCTTTTAGTGCTTCCGGCGCTCAAAAACTGCAACGTATTACGACTAACAACATTGGTCGTTCACTCGCTGTGACTTATAGAGATAGTTTGATTTCGACTATTAACATAAATAATGCAGTTCAAAATGGTATTTTAAATGTACCTATGCCTTCAGCTGATGAAGCTATTGCTTTAGAGGGGCGTATTCTTGATGGCGATTAATTAGTCTCCTCACGATATACAATAGACAAAAGGCTCACTTCAAATCGAAGCGAGCCTTTTGTGTTTAAAGAAGTAGCTGGTTATTAGTTTTGTAAATGTCTTAGAATCTTTTGACCGGCACGACCACTGACAGGCATATTAAAACGCGCTTCTTCCTGCTTAATAGCTTCACGAGATTTGGTGCCGATAATACCATCAGCTTCTCCAATATCATGGCCACGAGCCAGTAATATGTTTTGTAGCGTGACACGCTGTTCACGAGATAAACCTAGATCATCGGTAGGCCATGGCGTAAAAAATCCGGGACCTTCGCGTAGACGATCAGAGAGATGAGCGATTGCTAAGGCATAGCTTTCTGCAGCATTGTAACTGTAAATAACATCAAAGTTTTTAAAGACTAAAAAAGCTGGTCCTTGGGCACCTGCAGGGGTTAATAAGCCAGCGACTTCTGAAGAGGGCGCAAAGTCACTTAGGGGTTGTCCTAAAACACCAGTAAGGCCGCGTTGTTGCCATGTTAGAAGGCTACGTTTAGTGCGTCGTCCTTCTCCGGACACATTAAAACCTTGGGGTAATTTAACTTCAAAACCCCAGATTTGACCAGTGCGCCAGCCATTACGCTTCAAATAGTTGGCAGTGGAGCCTAAAGCATCAGCCGTGTTGTTCATCAAATCACGGCGACCATCACCATCAAAGTCTACTGCTAGACGCTCGAATGTGGTTGGCATAAACTGGGTATGACCAAAAGCACCAGCCCAAGAGCCTTTAAATTCTTCTGCAGAAATATCACCGGTTTGGACAATTTTTAAAGCAGCAAAAAATTCTTTACGAAAAAAGGCTTGACGACGACCATAGCAACTTAAGGTTCCTAAGGCTTGAATAATGGGATAGCTACCAAAGTTTTGTCCAAAATTACTCTCTACTCCCCAGACTGCAACAACAGTGGCAGGATCTACTCCATAAATTTGCTCCACTCTTTGTAGGGTGTCCGCATGTTGAAGGAGTTTGGCTTGCCCCTCAGTAACTCTCTGCTCATCAACTAAAGACGCCATATAGTCCCAGATTGGTTGACGGAACTCAGGTTGATAATTGAGTTTTTCTAAAATACTTAAATCAGGATCTAAATTGCTAGTTAATTTAGAATAGGTAGCTGTGCTTACACCCGAGCGGTTTGCTTCTGCTTGTAAAGATTGTAGACAAGATGAAAAGCTTGAGGCAGATTGGGCAATGGCATTTGAGCTTGCGAACACAAAGGTGGCGCTAACTATAGCTAATTTAGATTTAGTTAAGGTGTTTGGTAGCATTTTTATCTTCCGACAAGCGAAATTAAAGGAATTTTCTTGCATTTTAACAGTCTTAGCTAAAGATCGCTAAAATGATAAGGTTGTAAATTTTGGTTTTGAGGTGTTTTACCGTATGACGATTAGATCACGAATTAGATTGTTAGCATTAGTTGTTTCTTCTTGCTTTGTAGTCAGTGCATGTGAGAGCTCTGTGCTTCCGGAGCAGCCGAGGCAGAGTATTGCTCAAGTCGGCTCTGTGGGAGCACCTTATTTGGCTACTACGTCACAAGCAAATGAAGTCGTTTCAGAGCATTGCGATAGTGAGATCTTGCCAAAGCTTGCTAGTCGTTCAGACTTCTCACGAGCCTCAATTCTTACAAGCCGTATTTTATCCACCTTTGAATATAACAAGCAGCCCTTGGATGATGCCATGGCTGGGCGGATTTTTGATGCCTATTTTGATGCGCTGGACCCGCAACGGATGTTCTTATTATTATCTGATATTGAGGGTTTTCATCCGCATCGACTAGATACAGCAAAAATGATCTCTCATGGTGAGCTGGAGATGGCCTTTGATATTTACACACTTTATCGTGAGCGGGTGCAGGAGTACTATCAGTATGTTTTTAGTTTATTAGATTCTGAGCACGAGTTTGATTTTACCAAAGATGAGTTGTTTTCTTTAGACCGAAAAAAATTACCTTGGCTAAGAACTAAGGCAGAGCTTCAGGATCTGTGGCGTCAGCGTGTGAAAAATGATTTTTTGCGTTTGAAGCTAGTTGATCGTAGTGATGAAGAGATTATCGAGCGTTTACGTAAACGTTATATTAATAGTCAGAAACTAATCTTACAGGCAAATAGTGAGGACGTTGCCGAGATGTTTTTAAATGCCTATGCTGACAGTACCGATCCGCATACAAGTTACTTTAGTCCTACTTCTGCCAAGAATTTTAATGTGCAATTAAGCCTTTCTGTAGAGGGTATTGGTGCAGTCTTACAAAAGCGTGATGAGTACGCCCAAATCCGTGAGGTAGTAGCAGGCGGTCCTGCTGAAAAATCAGGCCAGATCAAGCCGGGAGACCGGATTGTTGCTGTTGGCCAAGGCGCAGAGGGGCCGCTAGAAGATGTGATTGACTGGCGTCTCGATGATATTGTGGCAAAGGTTCGTGGTGAGCGTGGGAGCGTAGTGCGCGTTGAGATCCTTCCTGGTGATGAGGGGATCGAATCAGAAACTAAGATAGTGCCTATAGTTCGTGATAAAGTCATGATGGAGGATCAAGCCGCAAAAGTTAAAACTCTTGAGATTGAGGCTGATGATGCCAATCACACCGTCGGTATCATTACAATCCCAAGTTTTTATGAGGATTTTGAAGCAAAATCAAGCAAGCAAGCTGACTATAAGAGTGTCACTCGTGATGTTAAAAAGATCTTGGAGGATTTAAATGAGCAGGGCGCATCAGCTGTTGTGTTAGATTTACGCAATAATGGCGGTGGTTCTCTGTCAGAAGCGGCCAACTTAAGTGGTCTATTTGTTGGTCCTTTGAGTCATATCGTTCAGGTCAAAGATAACAACGATCGCATTTCCCATGTCCGTAGTAATCATCAAGACATTGTCTGGGATAAACCTGTAGTAGTGATAGTAAACCGGGTGTCTGCTTCAGCTTCGGAGATTTTTGCAGCGGCTATACAGGATTATGGTCGGGGCATCGTAGTTGGCGATGATACATGGGGTAAAGGTACGGTACAGACATTGACTGATTTATCTGATTTCATAAATAAATCCTTAGTCAATAATCCCGAAGTCGGCGCATTGAAATGGACTATTCAGATGTTCTTTAGGGTTAATGGTTCTTCTACGCAGTCTAAAGGTATACAGCCGGATATACATTTCCCTTCTATGGTTAATCATGAGGAGTTTGGTGAGTCAAGTTATCCCAATGCCCTGCCATGGACTCAGATTGAGCCAGTGACTTATCGTCAGTTTAAAGATATGGAACCTATCATTGCCGTCGTCTCGAGGCGTCACAAAGAACGTACCCAGGCGTCAGATACGTGGCAATTGTTAGTTGATGAGGTAGCCTATAGTTCAAAACTATCTGATCGCAAAGAAGTTTCTTTAAATTATGAGACACGTCTTCAAGAGCGCAAGGAAATGGAAGAGCAGCGTCAGCAATTTAACGAGCGTCGTAAGGAGCTAGGGCAGTCTGATGTTGGCATCTTCCGTTTAGACGACGGTTTGTCTTTTGGTGAGGGTAATTTGCAAGAAGAACTTGAAAATGAGAAAAAACGCAAAGAAAATATCGATACGCCAACCCGTGAAGCGGCCAATATTGCTGCAGACTTAGTGCGTTTATACTAAATTAGCAGATATCTAGTGAAAAATGCTTGTAGATTATTTTTACAAGCATTTTTTTGATTAAATCAAAAAATGTATTTTTGAAAGATCAATGGCTTTAAATAATTCATGTCCCAGATCAGTTGAAGAGTCATGGTCAGTGACTTTTTCTAATCGTTTATAAGCATTTTCTGAGGCATCAATGATATTGTCGATTAACTCATCAGTTAACTCAGCCGAGTAAGCCCAGGTGTCGGTAGGGTAGTACATGAGCGTGCGACCCTTTTTGTTTTGTATAGAGCTAGTAAGTGCTTTTTTGAAGAAGAATTTGTTTTTGAGTGCTTCAGACTTATTGAGTAAATTAACAAGATCTTGTCCTATTTCAGCGCCAGACTCAAGAATAACCACATAATCAATATCTTTAAACAAGTTTGTTCCGTGAGCATTTTGTAGAAACCAATTTAGGGCTATTATTTTTAATAATTCATGATAAGAAGTTGAGCTAACTGGGCTGCCGGCAGATTGCAGCCCTGCTTTTAGTTTAATCAGCTGGTTATTAGGGCGAAACTCAGCTAAGAGGTCTGCGTGTGGCAGCAGTTGTTGTTTTTGTTCATCACTAAGTGCTATGTCGCTGTATTCAATCAAAGCATTAGGGCTGTGCTCAAAGTCGCGGTTAAGAGTGATTAGACGTTGTTGTAGTTGAGCTAAGGCATCAGAGACGCTAGCTGCATGTTGGTTTAAGGCGGATAAAATAAGAAAGGCAGCTTTCATGAATTTAGAGCAAATATACGCAAAATAAAGCTCAGCGAAAAAGCTGTGCTACATGGTTAATAAATAACCCTATATATTAACTCACTCCAGCCACGTTTAAGTTGATCTTGATCGATTCGATTGAATTTGATATAATCAAGTCTAAGCTGTATATCTGATTGACTGAAGGTTTTCTGGACGCGGGTTCGATTCCCGCCGCCTCCACCATAAGTGCATTAGGCGCTTTAGTGTATTTATGACGGGGGCGTCATTGGTTTCGACAGGGGAAGATAGGAAGATTGGCAGCCGGTAGGCGAAGACCGTTAATCTAGCAAACTCTATAAATGCAAATGACGAAAGTTACGCATTAGCCGCCTAATTTGGTGTTGCTAGGAGACTGATCCACTTGTCAACAGAACGGATTAAAGG
>JAAZFX010000162.1 GCA_012511555.1 Alcaligenaceae bacterium
ATGTCGGCCGAGGCTGGTGTTATTCGTAATTACATCGAAACGTTAGTTGCTTTGCCCTGGAAGAAAAAGAGCCGGGTTAACAACTCCTTGCTTGATGCTCAGGAAATTTTAGATGCTGATCATGACGGTTTAGAACGCGTCAAGGAGCGCATTCTTGAGTATTTGGCTGTGCAGCAACGCGTTGACAAGATTAAAGCGCCAATTTTATGTTTAGTGGGACCTCCCGGTGTAGGTAAAACCTCTCTTGGTGAGTCAATCGCTAAAGCAACTAACCGTAAATACGTCCGTATGGCGCTTGGTGGTGTGCGTGATGAGGCGGAGATTCGTGGTCACCGTCGTACCTATATTGGTGCCATGCCAGGCAAGATCTTGCAGAATATGACAAAGGTTGGCGTACGTAACCCCTTATTCTTGTTAGATGAGATAGATAAGATGGGTATGGACTTCCGTGGGGATCCAGCTTCTGCCTTATTAGAGGTATTAGATCCGGAGCAAAATCATACTTTCCAGGACCATTATGCTGAAGTAGACTTTGATCTGTCTGATGTTATGTTTGTTGCAACTAGCAATACATTAAACATTCCTCCAGCGTTATTAGACCGTATGGAGGTGATTCGTCTTTCTGGTTACACCGAAGATGAGAAAGTTGCTATAGCCACTAATCACTTAATCCCTAAGTCCATGTCTAATAACGGTCTCAAAGAAGACGAGCTAAAGGTTGAAGAATCTGCTATTCGTGATATCGTTCGTTACTATACGCGTGAAGCAGGTGTGCGTTCTTTAGAGCGTGAGATTGGCAAGATTTGTCGCAAGGTGGTTAAACAAATTATTACTGATGAAACCAGGGCTGCTACCGCAAAGAAAGCAACCAAAGCGGCTGCCAAAAAGGCTACAACAAGAGCTGCGGCTAAAAAAGCTGCTGCTGTCGCTGCTGCCAAAAAGGCAGTGGTTGTCAATGCGGATAATTTAGCGGACTTTTTAGGAGTTAGACGCTTTACTTTTGGTTTGGCTGAAGCTGAAAACCAGGTTGGTCAAGTGACTGGCTTGGCTTGGACTGAGGTCGGGGGTGATTTACTCACCATTGAGGTTGCTGCTGTTAGTGGTAAAGGCCAGATTCAGTACACCGGTTCATTGGGCGATGTGATGAAGGAGTCTATGCAAGCAGCTCGTACGGTCGTTAGATCGCGCGCTCATCGCTTAGGCCTCGTTGATAGTCTTTTCGAAAAGAAAGATATCCATATTCACGTGCCTGAGGGAGCGACTCCTAAAGACGGACCTTCAGCGGGTATTGCCATTACCACCGCCTTAGTATCAGCTTTATCAGGTATTCCTGTACGCGCTGATGTGGCGATGACCGGCGAAGTTACCTTGCGTGGTGAGGTTTTAGGCATTGGTGGTCTCAAAGAGAAGTTGCTTGCAGCACTTCGTGGTGGTATCAAAAAGGTACTGATTCCAGAGGAAAACGTTAAGGATCTTCAGGATATCCCTGAAAATGTTAAAAACGGTTTGGAAATCATTCCTGTCAAGTGGATCGATAAAGTACTTGAAGAAACACTTGAGTATATGCCCACCCCTTTAACTGAAGAAGAGATTGCAAAGATGGCTGCCGAAGCTTTAGCTAGTAAATCTAGCAGTGCAGATGGCGGAACTAGTACTTTGAAGCACTAATCAGTTTAAAAGCAAAATAACAAAAGGTCGATGAAAATTATTTCTCGACCTTTTGTTATTATTAATGCTTATCAACTAGCGTGGGGCAGGAAAGCTGTTTGAACCTTGGTTGCCAGTATTTGAGTGGTTTGTACTTGGCAGGATTGGTGCAGGAAAAGCTGAACTAGCGCTGTTTATGTTAGCGTCGCTAATAGGGGGGATGTTAGTGATTGGTGCCGGAAATTGATTGTTGCTGCTGCCAGTTTGAGAGAAGGACTCCGCTGTTGGTGCAGTCACTATTGGTGAGCCCTGTGGTAATGGGGGAGCTTGCGGAATAGGGGGTAAAGCATTTTGTAGATGCGGTTTCTCGCGAATCATGTCGCCAGGCGTGCCGACTATTTCTGAGGCAGCTTCTTCTTCAATAACTTCAGGAGAGTTTACTAACTCTTCTAAGTTATGAGTTGTGCCTGTTTGATCGTTGTCAGCGTTTTCTGTAGCAGCCGCGACGGACTCGGTAATTTGTTCATTTAAGTTAATGATGTTCTGTGCTACAGCGGTCGCATTTGTGGACGGTTCACTTTCTGTGGTGTTAGTAGTCACTTGCTCATGTATGGATTGACGATTGAAAACCTTGTGAAATGAACTTAAAATATAAAGTACTATCAGTGCTGAAATGCCTAATAAGACAAGGGTTGAAATTGATTTGTTCATGTTTTAATAATCTTAAAAATCAGTGTGTTTCTAAACTGCTCAACGCTTTTTTAATTAGTTTGAATTTTAGCATATTAGTTTCATCGCATTGTTAAATACATATTTGCCACAAATTGTGCGTCAAGGCACGGGAAATAGCGGACTTTAATCTTCAAAACTTAAATTTCGAATATAGAAGTGGTAAAATGAGAGATGCTAATTTGTACAAAGATTTTCTTTGTGGCGCGACTTTTGTTATGGTCGCGTTTTGTGTTTTAAGGTAAATGATGATTAATATAAGCTTACCCGACGGTTCTATCAGGCAATTTGATCAGCCCGTCACAGTTCATGATGTTGCAGCGTCAATTGGTTCAGGCCTTGCCAAGGCAGCTATTGCCGGTAAAGTTTC
>JAAZFX010000163.1 GCA_012511555.1 Alcaligenaceae bacterium
GAGCATCACCACCGTACTCTTTAGCAAGTACAGTACAAATAGCTGCTGTTAAAGTGGTTTTACCGTGGTCAACGTGACCGATAGTACCAACGTTTACGTGTGGTTTGGTACGTTCGAACTTACCTTTAGCCATAATATTAAAATTCCAATCAATAAATTTTTAAAAATAATGTTAACTGCACCGGATTAAGATGCCCGATGCAGTATTTTATCAACAATAACTAGCTGCGAGAAGCGATAACTTCTTCTGCAACGTTTTTAGGAGCTTCAGTGTAGTGTTTAAACTCCATTGAGTACGTAGCGCGACCTTGAGTTAATGAACGTAGGTCTGTAGCGTAACCGAACATTTCAGCTAAAGGTACTTCAGCTCTAATGATCTTGCCGCCACCCGGGATATCATCCATACCCTGAACGATACCACGGCGAGATGATAAATCACCCATTACTGTACCGGCATAGTCTTCTGGAGTCTCAACTTCTACTGCCATTGTAGGCTCTAACAACACTGGATCTGCTTTACGCATACCTTCTTTGAAAGCCATAGAGGCAGCCATACGGAACGCGTTCTCGTTAGAGTCAACGTCATGGTATGAACCGAAGAAAAGAGTAACTTTAACGTCAACCACAGGGTAACCAGCCAAGATACCGGCAGGAAGTGTTTCCTGAATACCTTTGTCTACCGCAGGGATGAACTCACGTGGAACAACACCACCCTTAATTTGGTCTACGAATTCGTAACCACCACCTTGCTCTAAAGGCTCAACCTTAAGAACAACGTGACCGTACTGACCGCGACCACCAGACTGACGAACAAATTTACCTTCAACTTCTTCACATGTCTTACGGATAGTTTCACGGTAAGCAACTTGAGGCTTACCAATGTTGGCTTCAACGTTGAACTCACGCTTCATGCGATCAACTAATACCTCTAGGTGTAGCTCACCCATACCTGAAATAATAGTTTGACCAGATTCTTCGTCAGAAGAAACGCGGAATGAAGGATCCTCTTGAGCTAAACGAGATAGGGCAACACCCATTTTCTCTTGGTCAGGCTTGGACTTCGGCTCAACCGCTAGTGAAATAACTGGCTCAGGGAACTCCATGCGCTCCAGGATGATGTGATTATTCATATCACATAAGGTCTCACCAGTTGTTACGTCCTTAAGACCAACAACAGCGGCGATGTCACCAGCAACAATTTCTTTAATCTCTTCGCGGTTGTTAGCGTGCATCTGAAGAATACGACCGATACGCTCGCGCTTAGATTTAATTGGGTTGTAAACGGTATCACCAGAATTAATAATGCCAGAGTACACACGCACGAAAGTTAATTGACCAACGAATGGGTCAGACATTAACTTAAATGCAAGAGCAGACATTGATTCTTTGTCATCCGCTTTACGAGTAACAGGGTTACCGTTGTCATCCTCACCAGAAACCGGAGGAATTTCAGTCGGTGCAGGTAAGAACTCAATAACGGCGTCAAGCATACGCTGAACACCTTTGTTCCTAAATGCTGAACCACAAAGCATTGGCTGAATTTCGCAAGCGATCGTACGGATACGGATACCCTCAACAATTTCTTCTTCGCTTAGTTCGCCCTCTTCGAGGTACTTATTCATTAGTTCTTCGTTGGCTTCAGCTGCTGCTTCAACCATCTGCTCACGCCATTGCTCAGCATCGGCTTGTAACTCAGCAGGGATATCACCGTACTCGAACTTAACGCCGTGGCTAGCTTCATCCCAGATGATTGCTTTCATCTTGATTAAGTCAACTACACCCATGAAGTTATCCTCAGCACCTACTGGAATAACGATAGGTACAGGACTAGCACGTAAACGAGTTTTTAATTGCTCATAAACTTTGAAGAAGTTTGCACCAGTACGGTCCATCTTGTTTACGAAAGCTAAACGAGGCACATGGTACTTGTTAGCTTGGCGCCAAACAGTCTCTGACTGAGGCTGCACACCGCCGACTGCACAATAAACCATGCAGGCGCCGTCTAAAACACGCATAGAACGCTCAACTTCAATCGTGAAGTCAACGTGCCCCGGAGTATCAATAACGTTTACACGGTGCTCAGGAAACTGACCAGCCATACCACTCCAGAAAGCAGTAGTAGCAGCAGAAGTAATGGTAATACCACGTTCTTGCTCCTGCTCCATCCAGTCCATGGTAGCAGAACCCTCGTGGGTCTCACCTAGTTTGTGGTTAATACCGGTATAGAAAAGAATACGCTCGGAAGTCGTCGTCTTACCCGCGTCAATATGAGCGGAAATACCAATATTACGATATCTTTCGATTGGGGTTTTACGGGCCATTTTAAGTCCTTAGATTACCAACGGAAATGAGAGAAAGCCTTGTTAGCTTCTGCCATTCGGTGAATTTCTTCGCGTTTTTTCATAGCGCCGCCACGACCTTCAGCCGCATCCAGCAACTCGCCAGCCAAGCGTAAATCCATAGATTTCTCGCCACGCTTTTTGGCTGCTTCACGAACCCAGCGCATAGCCAAAGCCATACGACGAACTGGGCGAACTTCAACAGGGACCTGGTAGTTAGCACCACCAACACGGCGGCTTTTAACTTCAACTACAGGCTTAACATTGTTAATAGCAATGTTAAATACTTCTAACGGCTCTTTGCCGGTAGTGCTTTCGATTTGCTTAAAGGCACCATAAACGATGCGCTCTGCAACGGCTTTTTTACCGGAAAGCATAATAATATTCATAAATTTGGCAAGATCAACACTACCGTACTTTGCATCAGGCAGGATCTCGCGCTTAGGTACTTCACGACGACGAGGCATGTTATTACTTCCTATATTGTGTCAAATTCAGTTGAACTACTTTCGTAGCCACGGCTGTCTATTGAGAGAACAACCACTTACGTCCGCAGAAAATATTTCCAGCAGCTGCGGCTGCACGCTAACCACCCATGGGCAGGAAGCAAATACCTATCGCTAGGTTGGACAATCAGTTTAAGCTACTGATAAAGCGATTAGGCTTTAGGACGCTTAGCACCGTATTTAGAACGAGCTTGTTTACGATCCTTAACACCTTGCAAGTCAAGAGCACCACGAACGATGTGATAACGCACACCCGGTAAGTCTTTAACACGACCACCGCGAACGAGTACTACAGAGTGTTCCTGCAAGTTATGGCCTTCACCACCGATGTATGAAATAACTTCATAACCGTTAGTTAGACGAACTTTAGCAACTTTACGCATTGCAGAGTTCGGCTTTTTAGGAGTGGTTGTATACACACGAGTGCACACACCACGTCGCTGAGGGCAGTTTTCGAGCGCCGGGCTCTTACTGTTAGCGCGACTAGACTCTCGTGGCTTACGCACGAGCTGGCTAATGGTAGGCATGAGCTACAATCCTTAAAAAATTAATTTAATTATTAAAACGGCAGTTTTACGTACAGCCTTTTTTGTACGCTTACGTGAACTGGATCAGTGGACGCAAGAACCACTACTTACTACTTAATGATCCAAAACTAAACATTGATTTAGAAATCAAATTCCGCTCACACTAAAAATTCGCTTATTCATTTATAAAAAGCTCTTTTTAGAAAGGAGAAAATTCTTTAGATACATTGTGACCGGGAGCAACCCCAATCTAAGACAAAAGACGAGAAACTGACTTTTTCAGTGCTTAGCACGCCACAATAACACTTTTCATTAAAAAGATCAATTAACAAAAGGCTCTTGCGAGCCTTTTGTTAATAAAATGATACGCTTAGATGATTCGCTTAGCGAGTAATCACCACACCGTCAGTCTCTTTAAGGAGCGCTTCTGCATGCTCAATTACCGGTCGATCAATCATTTCACCGTCAAGCTGGAAAACAGAGTTGCCGTATTTTCGGGCTGCAGCTACTACGCGTTTAGCCCATTCTAAATCCTCAGGTTTAGGCATGAAGACTTTATGAATCACGTCAAGTTGCATCGGGTGAATACAAAGACTACCACCAAAACCCATCTCTTTAGTGAAGTTTAAATGATTTTCCAAACCCTCTAAATCCTTGAAGTTCGGATACACCGTATCAAGCGGAGGATTTAACTTGGCCGCTTGACTGTGAAGACAAACCTGTGAACGCACATGATTGATTAAACGCTTTGCACCTTCGGTGTTGCGGTCAATACGAAGGCTTAGTGCTAAATCCAACTCACCGATAGAGATTCTCGTAACTCCATCGACTGCACAAATCTCTTTTAAATGGGTCACGCCAGCAGCTGTTTCAATCAGAGGAATCACCGGTACTCCCAAACGCTCAACCGGCACAACATCCTTGGCACTTTCAGCCTTAGGTAACATAACACCTAAAATATTTTTATCAATACGGCCAGCAAAAGCCAAATCATCGATAAACCAAGGCGACTGGGCGTCATTAATACGCAGGAAAAAACGACGACCGGGATTATCGTTAGCCCATTTTTCAAGCTGATGCCTTACACTGAACTTCGCATCAGCTTCAACCGCATCCTCAAGGTCCACAATAACAATGCTCGCATCAGTCGCTAATGCTTTTGGGATACGCTCAAGATTTGCTGCTGGCACAAAAAGTGCAGAACGGATATAAAAATTTTTCTTAGCCATAGGTAGCCTCCCTTTATTAGAAGTTTAAAGCTATTTTACACGATAGAGCAATAAGGATTTACGCCAAATAGCTATATTTAAATTGTGCCGATCTGTGCAAGCTTGTCTATCTGCCCTGTATCGTATCCGATTTCTTCTAAAATTGACTTGCTGTGCTCACCTAAGGCCGGCACCGCATCCATACGATATTCATAGGCATTATTAACACCTGGAGGTAATAATGCAGGAACAACTCCTGCCGAAGTACCTACCTCACGCCAACGATTACGATCTTTAAGCTGCTGATGATTCCAAACATCATGCATGGTATTAACTGCAGCGTTAGCAATTTTTGCGCTCTCTAATAGCTCAATTACCTGTTCTTTACTAAGTGTAGAAAAAGTCTCAACGATGATGGCTTTTAGTTCATCACGATTTTCCGTACGCTGACTATTACGATTAAAACGAGGATCATCAGCTAACTCAGGTTGCTTTAAAACCTCTTCACAGAAAATCTTCCACTCACGCTCATTTTGCAGACCAAGCATAATATTTTCACCGCCGGCCACAGGAAATGGACCATAAGGGTAAATCGCTGCATGCGCTGCACCGGCTCTAATTGGTGGCTCAGCACCATCAAAGGCATAATACATAGGGAAACCCATCCACTCCACCATGCTCTCAAGCATCGATACATCAATGTGTGAACCCTTGCCGGTTTTACCACGTAAAATTAACGCTGCTAAAATATTTGAATAAGCGTACATTCCGGCAGAAATATCAGCAATAGAGCAACCTGCCTTCGCCATTTCATCACCCGAACCAGTCACAGAAACAAAACCTGACTCACTTTGAATTAATAAGTCATAAGCTTTTTTCTGCTCATAAGAGCCGCCCGTACCATAACCTGAAATATCACAGACAATTAATTGCGGAAACTTTTCATGTAAGTCTTCAAAAGACAAACCTAAACGTGCAGCCGCACCCGGCGCTAAATTTTGAACTAATACATCCACTTCAGGTAAAATACGCTCTAAAATCTCTGCTGCACCCTCTGATTTCAAGTCTAAGGTCAAACTTTCTTTGGAACGGTTAATCCAAACAAAGTGAGACGCCAAGCCATTCACGCGCTCATCATAATTACGAGCAAAATCTCCAACTCCGGGACGCTCGACCTTAATCACGCGAGCACCTAAATCAGCCAATTGACGTGTACAAAAAGGAGCTGCTACAGCGTGCTCAAAACTCAATACAGTAATACCATCTAAGGGTCTAATCATCTTCTTTTCCTCATCACTTACTTGAACTTAACTTCAGCTTTTTGAGCAATAGTACCTGCTTGCTGTGCCCACAAATCAGCTGCACCTTCTTCGCTAAAAGCACCCTCAACCTGAAAGACATCACTACCGATTAAAGGACGCACACCTCGGAAAGCAAAATAAGTAACCTCTTTTTCAGGATGGGCTTCAGTAAAAGACTGTAAAACCTTAGTGGCAATTAACGGCCCGTGAACTACCAAACTCGGATAGCCCTCGACACCACTCACATAAGGATAATCATAATGAATGCGGTGACCATTAAAAGTCACGGCAGAATATCTAAACAACATGACAGGACTAGGCTCAACATCTTGTGACCACACAGCACCTGGCGCTGGCATATCACCTACCAATTTTGGTGGACTTGGTTCACGGTAAACAATGTCTTGCTCTTCAGTGATGCACAGCTCGCCATCTTGTTCATAGCGATGCTCAAGAGTCACAAAAAGCAACTTGCCGGTACGACCTTCTTTTTCAACAACCGCTTTGATCGTCGTAACGCAAGTCGCTTCTTTACCAATCACTAAGTTACGTACAAAACTAAGACGACCGCCAGCCCACATACGGTTTCTATTATCGGCGGGGGGTAAAAAACCACCTCGCGCAGGGTGACCATCCTCACCCAACTCATCCAAGGGAGCTGCTTCAATAAAATATGCCCAATGCCATAAGTGTGGCAACTCGCCACCCTCGGCAGGCACCGGCGCATTAACACTATAGGCAATTTTTTTAGCATGAGCAAAACTGATCAAATCAGTAACGCGTTGCTGACGTCCCACCCAGTCTTGTAAATTAACTTCACTCATCATGTGACCTTTTTAAGATTATCTATATTTTATATATCGATCTATCTTGCCCTATCCTAAGTGTTTAGTGAATTGCGCTTCGCTCAACTCCGCCTTTATTAGAGCGAAAGTGCTCAGTTAGTACTGCTCTGCTCAACATCTTCTAATAGTAAGTCCAACAAAGGCTGGGCAAAGCTTGGCAACTTCTCATCAGGCCTTACGCACACTTGCAATTGTCTATTAGCCCAAACATCATTTAAAGGTATTTTTACTAAGTTCATGGTCTGAGCATAACGATCGATGGCAGTTTCCGGTATCACACTAACCCCAACTTTAGCTTCAACCATACGACAAACGGCCTCAAAACTACTTACCTCTACTCTATATCTTAAGGTACGACCAAAGTCAGAGGCAGCTTTTAGCAAAAAGCCATGAATGGCGCTCCATTCCGAAAGACAGACGTAGCTCTCATCTAAGGTATCACTAAAATCAATGGATTTTTCTTGCGCTAGAGGATGTGAAGGATGGGCCACAAAACTTAATTTATTCACACGATAAGGTAGGTACTCCAAATTGCTGCTCTTCATCACTGCCTCATCAAGGCCCGCCACAATACCGATATCAGCATGTCCCTCAGATACTGCTTGCACAATTTGAATACTTAAGCGCTCACGTAACTCAATACTGACATCTGGCTGCAAGGCCAAGTAACGACCCAAGATAGCAGGCATAAATTCACTCATCGCGGTCGTATTGGCATAGACGCGAATCCTGCCACGTATACCCTCAGCAAACTCCTTCATATCACCGCGCAGATACTGTAACTGCTGCGAAACACGCTTCGCATGTTCTACAAAGACTTCTCCTGCCGGCGTTAAGGTGACCCCCTGACTACTTCTATAAAGCAGCTCCGTACCAATGCTGTTTTCCAGATTCTTAACGCGGTGACTAGCGGCGGGTAGCGATAGGAAAGTCCGTTCTGCCGCTTTAGTTAGACTTTTAACTTCAGCAATATTAAGCATCAATCGCATATCAGTTAAATCAAAATACATGGACATAGAAACTCTTCCTTTTATTTTAGTAAAGTCAAACTTTATGAATTGGCAATAGCCTTATTAATAGGGATCGGGCATAGTGGTTTTAATACTATTTTTAACATAAGCAAAAAAGATTAAAACGACATGATTAGAACAGACAACAAATACCAAGATATTCGCGATGCTATTCGTGATTTATGTAATGAATTCCCAGCTGAGTACTTCCGTAAAATCGACGAAGAGCGCGGCTACCCGACAGAATTCGTAAAAGCACTTACCGACGCAGGTTGGTTAGCTGCTCTTATTCCTGAAGAGTATGGCGGTTCTGGCCTAAGTTTGACTGAAGCTTCGGTTATTATGGAGGAAATTAACCGCAACGGGGGTAATTCCGGCGCTTGTCACGGTCAAATGTACAATATGGGTACTTTACTGCGTCACGGTTCTGAAGCTCAAAAACAATTATATTTACCAAAAATTGCCTCTGGTGAATTGCGCCTACAATCTATGGCGGTTACTGAGCCAACCACAGGTACCGACACCACTAAATTAAAAACGACTGCCGTTAAAAAAGATGGTCGTTATGTCGTTAACGGTCAAAAGGTATGGATCTCACGCGTACTTAATTCCGACCTGATGATCTTATTAGCACGTACTACGCCGCTAGAAGAGGTTCAACGCAAAGCCGACGGTATGTCTATTTTTATCGTGGATATTAAAGACGCGATGGCGAACGGCATGACTGTTCAACCTATTCCCAATATGGTGAACCACGAAACCAATGAGCTTTTCTTCGACAACTTAGAAATCCCTGAAGAGAACTTAATTGGTGAAGAGGGCAAGGGCTTCCGCTACATTCTTGACGGTTTAAACGCAGAGCGTGCGCTGATCGCTGCTGAGTGTATTGGTGACGGTTACTGGTTTATTGACAAAGTCACAGAATACGTTAAAGAACGCGTGGTTTTTGGTCGTCCTATCGGTCAAAACCAGGGTGTACAATTCCCTATCGCTAAAGCCTTCATCAATATTGAAGCTGCCAGCCTGATGCGTTATGAGGCAGCCAGCCTATTCGACGCGCACCAGCCATGTGGCGCTCAAGCCAATATGGCTAAGTTACTCGCTGCTGATGCTTCTTGGGAAGCGGCTAATGCTTGCTTACAGTTCCACGGTGGTTTCGGCTTTGCTAATGAATATGATGTTGAGCGTAAATTCCGCGAAACTCGTTTATATCAAGTTGCTCCAATTTCTACGAACTTAATTTACTCTTTCGTAGCAGAGCACATCCTTGGCTTACCACGCTCGTTCTAAGAGGTCTTCATGAGTACATCTAGTCGCATTGTGGCTGAGTTTGCAGCCGGTCTACAGTTTGAGGATATTCCTGCAGAAGTACTTCGTCGCTGTGAAGATTTATTGCTTGACACCCTAGGCTCTATGTTTGCGGGCTCTACCGAGCCCCCAGTGCAAAAAATCGCCGCCTTTGCTGAAGAGCAAGGCCCTAGTGATGGTCGGTCTCAGTTAATCCCTAGCGGTAAAAAAACCAGCCCTTACTTTGCTGCAATGGTAAATGCCGCAGCAGCTCACATGGTAGAGCAGGATGACTTACACAACAGCTCAGTCTTTCACCCTGCTTGTGTGGTGTTTCCTCCTGCCATTGCTATCGCTCAAGACTTGGGTGTCAGCGGCAAAGAGCTTCTTACCGCATGTGTGGCAGGTTATGAAGTAGGTATTCGAGTAGGTGAGTTCCTGGGTCGTTCTCACTACAAGATTTTCCATACCACAGCGACTGCCGGCACCATTGCGGCAGCAGTCACTGCAGGTCGCTTACTGCGCTTAAATGCCGATCAAATGCAAGACGCCCTAGGCAGTGCAGGTACCCAAGCTGCCGGTTTATGGGAATTCTTGAAAACCGCTGCTGATTCCAAGCAATTGCACACGGCAATGGCTGCGGCCAACGGTGTCATGGCTGCCTCTCTGGCCGCTAAAGGCTTTAGCGGCGCTGAGGATATTTTTGAAGGTGAAAAAGGCATGGGTAATGCCTTTAGTAAGGAACCACGTGCCGACAAACTCGTAGAAGACTACGGCAAACGCTGGGCTTTATTAGAAACCTCATTTAAATACCACGCTTCTTGCCGTCACACCCACCCTGCTGCTGATGCCTTATGGACAGTAATGCAAGAAAACAATTTGGCAGTTGATGATATTGCCGAGGTTAAAACCTTTGTCCACCAAGCAGCGATTGATGTACTTGGAGCAGTCGATAAGCCTCAATCTGTGCATCAATCTAAATTCTCTATGGGCACGGTATTAGGCGTACTAGCGCATAATGGCTTTGCCGGTCTAGATGAGTTTGAGCGTGCTTTGGGTGATGAGCGTATTGACAGCTTCCGCCAAAAAGTCAGCATGACCTTAGATCCTGAGGTTGATGGCGCTTATCCTGAGAAATGGTTAGGTAAAGTCAAAGTCACGACTAAAGACGGCCGTGAACTAGATGCCTTTGTCACTGACCCTAAAGGTGATCCAGGTAATACCCTCTCACGCGATGAAATAGAAGCCAAGGTTAAACGCCTAGTAAACTACAATGGCGCGGGCAGCCAAGAAGACGCTGAGAAAGTGATCGCTTGGACTTGGGGCCTGGAAAACGGTAGCAGCGAACTACCACTCTAAGCTTTACGACTGAGGGGATTAACTATTGAGTATCAAGCTCAGGTCCCCTCAACTTTACGCACCTGATCAAGCATCATTTGCTGCTCAACACGCTTTTTACGCAAACCACAGAGTCGCAAAACTTCTCGTTTCTCCGGATCAGACATCGCCATCCATAGCTGACGCTCCTCACGGCTGCGAAAACAGCCCTTGCAATAGCCACGCTCATTAGACTCGCAAACATTGATACAAGGACTAGGGATCTCGAAGAACTCTAACTGCTCCATAATTACTCTTTAGCCTACTCTTTGACTCGGCCCCAAAAATTCTTTCTAAGTGTATCGTACACTAAACTATAAATATATGTATAGGGTAAATAGAATAGGATCATCCCGATATCAAGTCTCAATGCTTCCCATAAATCGATTTTGAGCCACCACATAATAAATGGCAGTGCGCCACAAATCAAACCGACTTCAAATAAAAAAGCATGCAGAACTCTCAGGCGGGTATTTTTACTGAGATGATTACGCTTTAACCAAGCATCAAAGATGGAGTTAAAGATCATATTCCACACGAGTGCCATCACCGCAATAACAACTGCAATCACTCCCATGTCTAACATAGGAGTTCCTGTGAGCCAGGCAAAAAGCGGGGTGCTTATACCTATCCCAAAAATCTCAAAGAAAAAAGCGTAAAGAAAGCGCTCGAAAACAGTAAATGGCTTTTGCCTAACTATTTGTTGCTGCTGAGCAGTCATAAGAAACTCACCTGATATGAGTAGTAGAATTTACAAAAAATAAGGGTGCTTGTATCCTA
>JAAZFX010000164.1 GCA_012511555.1 Alcaligenaceae bacterium
CATCTATCGTTTGGAAGGAATTTCTTGCTTGGTGGTGATCGTAGTTTATTGCTTCATCAAAGTCTAGTACAGGGGAAAAGCAGGCATCAGTGCCCTCAAGCATTTCACACCATTGCGCCTGAGTTTTACTCTGAAAAAGCGCTGTCCACGCTTCTTTTTGTGCAGGCCATAAATCCCGATTCATTTGTTCTTGAAAGATAGTTTCATTTGCGACACCACATAGCTCCAGTAAAAGCTTGTAGAACTGGGGTTCAATAGCACCTATAGCAATAAATTTGCCGTCTTGACAGCGATAACACCCATAAAAAGGAGCGCCGCCATCTAATAAATTGGCTCCACGGTCAAGGTTCCAACGACCTTGCTGCATTAATGCATAGTACATGCTGCTGATAAGGGAGGCGCCGCTAGTAATTGCAGCGTCCACTACTTGACCCTGTTGGGAGCGCTGGCTCTCAAATAAAGCGCAGACAATACCGTAAGCAAGCATCATCGCACCACCACCCATATCGCCTACTAAGTGCAGTGGCGGAGTAGGTGGAGAGTCAGAACCACCCATTGCGTGCAACGCACCGCTGACCGCAATGTAATTAATATCATGGCCCGCAGTTTTTGCTAAAGGACCTTCTTGACCCCAACCGGTCATACGACCATAAACTAATTTAGGATTGATCACAAAGCAATCGTCGGGGCCTAAACCAAGTCTTTCCATCACGCCGGGACGGAAGCCCTCAATCAAAATGTCCGCTGTGGCAACTAGTTTTTTAACAATGTCTTTAGCATCTTCCTGTTTGAGGTCTAAGACAATGTTGCGCCTGCCACGTTCAATCACTGTACCACCGCCACCTAAAAAAGTGTCGCTGTGTCGATCTATGCGGATGATTTCAGCGCCCATATCGGCTAACATCATGGTGCAGAAAGGGGCAGGACCGATGCCTGCCATTTCAATTACTCGAATACCGCTTAGAGGCCTATTCATTCTATTTGTCTCCATTGTTTTTAATATCTTTGTTTTTAAATATTGTTTGGTATTACTTCGTGCTCAAATAGCTCGTCAATGGTCTCTCGACGGCGAATGACATGGTTTTGTGTGCCATCTACTAATATCTCCGCGGCACGAGGGCGCGAGTTATACTGACCACTCATCACAAAGCCATAAGCTCCGGTAGACTCTATAGCAATCAGATCGCCTGTTTTAAGGGCAAAGTCACGATCTTTGGCTAACCAGTCACCGCTCTCACACACCGGACCGACGATATCATAGGTTTGAGTGTCGCCTGCTCTGACTTCTACGGCAAGAGCGCCATGATAGGCATCATATAAAGTAGGACGAATCAAATCATTCATTGCTGCGTCAACAATGGCGAAGTTTTTAGTTTCTCCATCTTTTAGAAAAAGTACCTCAGTGACTAAAATTCCGCTATTACCCACTAAAGAACGCCCCGGTTCAAGGGTCAGTTGCAAATCACCATAACCGCGCTCCCTAAGCGCTTTAAGCGTTGGGCTGATGAGTTCGCGAGGATGAGGAAGTTCTTCATTTTGGTAGCGAATGCCTAGACCGCCACCTATATCCAAGTGTTCTAACTCAATGCCCTTATCGCGAAGTTGGTCCATGAGCTCCAGTAAACGTTCTAAGGCGTCGTAGTAAGGCTCGATCTGAGTGATTTGCGAGCCGATATGACAGTCTAAACCGACAATTTTAATGTGCGATAAAGTCGTGGCATGCTCATAAGTGGCGAGTGCATCCTCCATGGCAATACCGAATTTATTGCCTTTTAAACCAGTTGATATATAAGGGTGCGTCTTGGCGTCTACGTCAGGATTGACGCGCAAGGAAATAGCTGCTTTTTTGTCTAGTGCAGATGCCACTTCTTGGATTAGAGAAAGCTCAGGAATGGATTCGACGTTAAAGCACTTAATATTAGCTTCAAGCGCAGCTTTTATTTCCCAAGCCTGTTTGCCCACACCGGAGAAAATAATCTTCTGTGGTTCAGCACCGGCCTTGAGGGCGCGAGCTAATTCGCCGCCAGAAACAATATCAAAACCTGCTCCCCATCGGGCGAACAAATTTAAAATGGCTAAATTTGAATTGGCCTTCATGGCATAGCAAATCAACACGTCGCGACCATCGATTGCCTCTTGATAGCGATCCCAAGCAGCTTTGAGTGCCGCTTTGGAGTAGATAAATAGGGGGGTACCGTGCTCTTTAGCTAGCTCTTGAACTGATAGTTGCTCTACAAATAGAGCGTGATCTTGGTAGTGGAAGTGAGGTTGACCGACAGGGGTCACGTTATTTGTAGTTGCTGAGAGATTAGTCATAGTTTTAAAAATGAAATTTTGCCAAGACTCTTGGTCTTTATATTTAATTTTGAGGGGAGTTGTTTTCTAAAGCTTCTTGAGACTTGCGGTACTCTTCTGCTCGCTGACGGCCGTATTCAAGACGTGCTTGACGGGCGGCTTTTTGTTCTGCGGTTTCATTTCTAAGGGCATCTTTGCGTGCTTTGATGCGAGCGTCTCGCTCATCAAGTTCTTGCTGTTGGGCCGCTGAAGGTAAGTAAACTGGGGTTTTTTGACCACATGCAGAGAACAAAAAAGCCAAGCTTATAACTAATAGTAATTTTTTTTGAGTAGCCACACCAACCTCAAGGACGTTCTTGGTTCGATTAAATAATTTTATTAACATAAATTCTAAGTAATCAGTAAATGATTAGGTGCTTTGTTATAGTATCTTAAAAGATTTACCTGTTTAAACCAATTGATTTAGAAGATATATTATTATGACAGAATCTGAATTCCTTGCCTTGGCAGACGCTATTTTGGCAGAAGTAGAAGATCAAGCAGAGAGCTGGTTTGAAGATTTAGACTTAGATTTGGATACCACAGTTGATGGCCAAGTTTTGACTATAGTCTTTAACCGTACCGACCATTTAGTTTTAAATAGCCAATCGCCTCTACAGGAGATGTGGTTAGCCGCGCCTAGCGGAGCATGGCACTATGCCTACCAAGATGGTAAGTGGGTAGATACGCGTGGTGGCATTAATTTAGATGAGCGTTTGACAGAGCTCTGTACGAATTTAGCAGGTCAAGAGCTTAAGGTAACTATCCCTTAAGCCATTGTTCATTTAGTCTAAATGATAAGAGCCGCTCTGTATATAGAGCGGCTCTTCTTGTTTAGCTTGTTGAAGCTGGGCGCTTTTTAAAAGAAGGTCTCACCTTTGACAGCCATATCACGCAGGATTTGCGGAGCTTCGTAGGCTTTGCCTAAGTGAGCGTAGCAATCGCAGAGTGCGACATACTCATTAAGGCCTGTTTGGTCAATATGACGTAGGGCACCGCCACGGAATCTTGGGAAGCCAAGTCCCATAATCAGGGCCATATCTGCTTCATCAGGACTAGAGACGACTTTTTCATCAATACAACGAGCTACTTCATTGCACATTGTAAGCATGAGGCGATCTCTGATCTCGTCAGCCGAGAAGTCAACAGAACCTGGACCGTCAGCAGCATCAACGTGATCTGCTAGCAATTCTTTAATCTCGGGATCAAAGGTTTTGCGTTTACGGCCTGACTCATCAGCTTCGTATTTGTAGAAGCCCTTGCCATTTTTCTGACCTAAGCGATTAGCTTCAAATAGAACCTTGGTGGCACCCTTGAAGCTAGGCTTCATACGATCAGGGAAGCCATCAGCTAAAACATCAGAGGCATGCACGCAAGTATCTAAACCAATCACGTCAGATAAGTAAGCAGGGCCCATAGGCCAGCCGAAGTATTCCATGACCTGGTCGATTTTCTGAATGCACGCTCCTTCTTTGAGTAGTAAATCAAAGGCATCGAAATAAGGGAAAAGTACTCGGTTAACCAGGAAGCCTGGGCAATCTTCAACCACTATAGGTGATTTACCCATCTTCAGCGCTAAGGCAACTGCTGTTGAAACGGCAGCGGCTGAGCTTTCTTTGCCGCGTATAACTTCTACTAAAGGCATCACAGGGACTGGGTTAAAGAAGTGCATGCCGACAAAGTTGGCTGGGCGTTGAAGCGATTTAGCGAGTTCAGTGATAGAAATAGTGGAGGTGTTGGAAGCTAAAATTGCATCTTCACGGACCTCTTTTTCTGCTTCTGTAAGGACAATTTCTTTGACCTTAATATTTTCAGTAACCGCTTCGATTACGATGTCGACTGCGTTGAAACCTTCGTAATTAAGCTGAGGCTCGATCATGGCCAAGGTGGCGGCTTTTTTATCTTCGCTAATACGGCCCTTTTGGAGTTGGCGATTCAGTTGCTTTTCAGCTTCAGCTGTACCTAAATCGAGCTGCTCTTGACCAATGTCTTTCATGATGATTGGTGTGCCTTTAGTAGCTGCTTGATAAGCAATACCGCCGCCCATGATGCCGGCGCCAAGTACAGCAGCCTTGTTAACCTCAAGCGCATCAGTGGAGTTTTTCTTGGCAATACGCTTAATGACTTGATCAGAAAGGAATAAACCAATTAAGGCATCCGCTTGTGGGGAGATGCATAAATTAGCAAAATGATTAGCCTCAACTTCAACGGCTTGGTCGCGTTGCATCTCTGCTGACTCTTCAATAACATCTAAAAATGCTTTGCTGGCAGGATACTGTTCAGGATTGGTTTTCTTGGTGAGTTCAGC
>JAAZFX010000165.1 GCA_012511555.1 Alcaligenaceae bacterium
CACTGAAACTGGTCTTGATGGTTATTATCATCATCCTGATTATTTCAGTATTGATGGGGCAGTCACCGGGGATCGTAATTAGTGGTTTTGGTGCGATGACTGCTGTATTGATGTTGGTGTTCCAAGCTCCTATTATGGGCTTTGTCGCAGGTATCCAATTATCAGCCAATAATATGCTGAAAGTCGGCGATTGGCTAGAGATGCCAAAGTACAACGCCAATGGAGACGTGATTGAGATTGGTATAACGACGGTTAAGGTCCAAAATTTTGATAAAACCGTGACGACCATTCCTACGTCGGCCTTGATCTCGGATTCTTTTATCAACTGGGGTGGCATGATTGATGCCGGTGGTCGTCGAATCAAACGGCAGATTTTTATTGATATCAACAGCATTCGTTTTATTAGCGAAGAAGAGATTCGCGAAGTTAGCGGCAGTTGTCGATTGACTGAGTATTTAGTCAATAAAACCAAGGAAATTTCTGAACACAATAAAAATATTCAGACAGCAGGCTTGGCAAGTTTTTTAGATCAACGAAGAATGACTAATATTGGCACCTTTAGGGCTTATATCTTGGCTTATTTAAAGCAGCATCCACGTATTAATAAGAACATGAGTCTTATGGTGCGACAGATGGAAGCGACTTCACAAGGTGTGCCATTAGAGATCTATTGCTTTACTGATACCACAGTTTGGGCCGAGTATGAGGGTATTCAGAGTGATATCTTTGACCATGTTTTTGCCGTAGCACATGTTTTTGATTTGCGCGTGTTCCAGGCACCTTCCGGTTATGATTGGCGTTATGTGGCGGAGACGATGTTTAAGCAAGGTAGTGCAGACAAAAATCATACTTAGAAGTTTCGATATACATCAATTCCATTTTTATTTTAAAGCTCAGCAAGTAATTTGTTGAGCTTTTTTTTTGAAAAAATGATGTTGCTTCACGTTGGGTAAACTGGGGCAAATACTAACTTGTGACAAAAGTAACGAATCTGTACAGTGAAACGGGAGATGTTAATAAAAAATATAAAGTAAAAAGCTAAAAAGGAGATTCATGATTATACGAATAATAGATTCGCTCAATGAAGTCATAGGTAGAGTGATTTGTTTTATAGCAGTTGTTTTTGCACTCATTATTATCTATGAAGTCTTTATGCGCTATGCCCTACATCAACCGACGCGTTGGGCATTCGATGTCAGTAAGCAGTTATATGGTTTTTACTTTTTAATGCTCGGTGCCTATGCTCTTAAACATCAAGCTCACGTTCGCGTGGATCTGGTCACTTCTCATCTGTCACCGAAAGTCTTAAAGTGGGTAGAGCTCGCTGGTTATGTTATCTTTTTCTTCCCTTTTAGTTGGGTATTTTTAACTCGTAGTTATGAGTTTGCCATGCGCTCTTTAGCTCAGGGCGAAACAACATACGGGGCAGTCCAATTACCCGTTTATCCACTCAAGATTTCTATGGTTGTAGCCGCAGCTCTCTTACTCGCACAGGGTGTAGCTGAGGTGCTTCGTATTCTTTTTAGAGATACAAAGGGAAGTTCAAGTCATGTCAGCTGAATATATTGCATTAATTATGGGAGGCCTATTGGTATTAGGCCTTTTTATGGGGCATCCGCTCGCCTTTGTGCTTGGTGGTGTCGCTGTTTTAGGTGCTTTGATTGCCGGTAAGCCGATGGTCTTGGGTATTGTGATTAATCGTATTTACGGCGATGTGCTAGATAATTACACCTTAATTGCAATACCACTATTTATTCTGATGGCGCGGTTTCTATCGGATTCTGAGGTCACCGATAAGATGTTCGAGGCGCTGCGGCATTTGATGTCTAATGTACGCGGTGGTTTAGCGCTTGCAGTGGTGTTCTTATCTATGTTGCTAGCAGCAACCACAGGGATCATCGGTGCTTCTATTACAGTGACCGGTATGATGGCTTTGCGACCGATGCTAAGTTATGGCTATAGTCCCAGGCTGACCACGGGGGTGATTGCGGCGTCAGGTTGTCTGGGGATTTTAATTCCACCATCAATTATGTTGATTTTGATGGCGAGTTATTCTCCCTTATCGATTGGTGAGTTATTTGCTGGTGCGTTGATTCCTGGTCTTTTGCTTGGTTTTTTGTATGCTGCTTGGGTAGTATTTGTTGCTTGGCGGGATCCGGAGAGTGCTCCTTCCGTGCAACCGGATGAGAAAATTTCTAAAGCAGATTTAACTAAAATGTTGTTAATTGAGGCAGTACCACCAATCTTATTGATTCTAGGTATTTTAGGTTCGATGTTAGTGGGGATTGCAACCGCAACTGAAGCGTCGGCTATTGGTTGTTTATTGTCTTTTATCTTTGTAGTGATACGCGGTAAGTTCCGTTGGAAAATGTTTTTCAGCGCTCTTTATGAAACCGGTCGTACTTCTGCCATGATTTTGTACATTGTTGTGGGAGCAACAGCGTTTACCGGTGTATTTAATATCACTGGCGGATTAGGGGCGGTACAAGACTTGATGCGTAGTTTGGATATGGCGCCTTGGCTGTTAATTCTGGTAATGCTGGCCATTGTTTTTGTGCTGGGTTGTTTCCTGGACTGGACCGGTATTGTTTTACTTTCTTTTCCGATTCTTTTACCGCTAATTTCTGAAATGGGTATCAGCTTGTTATGGTTTGTTGTGTTGGTTGCAGTGCTTTTACAGACTTCTTTCCTGACACCACCATTTGGCTATGCTTTGTTTTATTTAAGGGCAATTACGCCTACATCAGTCCCAACCATTGAGATTATTAAGGGTGTCATACCTTTTATTTTCTTGATTCTTTTCATGTGTATTTTAATTTCTATCTTCCCGGGACTAATCACTTGGTTACCAGAGATGTTATACGGGAATAACTAACGAGGAGACGTTATGTCATTATTAAAAAAAACAGTACACGTATTAGTAGGAACCGCTATTTTGGGGACGATGAGTTTTGCTCAAGCGGCACCAAAGAAATGGACGATGACCAGTACATGGCCCGCTTCGATTGATTTGATTGAAGCTGATAAAAAGTGGGTGGAATTAGTAAATAAGCTTGCTGGTGATGAGTTAAAGATTGAGTTCTTTGAAGGTGGTTCTTTAGTGCCGAGTGGAGAGGTTTTTGCGGCTGTAGAGTCAGGTACGATTGAAGCTGGTGGTGATTGGCCAGGTTATTGGGCAGGACGTAACTCAGCATTCTCTCCTTTAGCCACCCATACCAGCTTATTTAATGCCATGGATTATGCAAACTGGATCCAAGAGTGGGGCGGTGCCGAGATTTATAATGAGATTTTTGGTAAATATGGCATGGTTTATTTACCATTCAGTATTACCAATAGTGAATCAGGTTTCCGTACCATTGTACCGGTTCGTAACCTCGAAGAGATTAAAGGTAAACGTTTGCGCTTATCCGGTTTAGAGCAAGGCCAGGTACTTGAGAAAATCGGTGGTACCCAAGTGTCAATGGCTGGTCAGGAGCTTTATCAATCCTTGGAACGCGGTGTGATTGATGGTGCCGAGTTCTCAACTCCTAGTGTTGATGTATCCGCTGGTCTACATCAGGTAACCAAGCATTGGAGTACCCCTGGTTGGCACCAGTCAGCTTCGGTGTTCGGTGTCATGATCAATAAAAAAGCATGGGATTCTCTAACACCAGCAACTCAGGAAAAACTTAAAATCGCTGCTAATGCAACGATGATGTGGGGTTTAACGAACTCAGAGAAGTCGGCAACTACAGGGGTTCGTACTTTCCAGGATGCAGGTGTAGAAATTCACCGCTTTAGCGATGAAGACTTGCAAAAGATTCAGGAAGTGACTAATGAAGTGATGGTCAATGTAGCGTGCAGTAATCCCGATGCAGCCAAGGTTTACTTAAGCCAGCTTGAGTACTTGGAGGACTATAAGGATTGGCGTGAAATCGCTACGCCATATAATTTAGGTCGTCAGATTGATGGTCCTGATATTGAGAAGATTAGAGCGTGCGCGAAGTAGGTAACGAGCTTTTAAGTTAATAATTAGGGCGCTTTTCAAAGCGCCCTAATTATTTCTGTATATATTGTGTATTTACCAAAGATCGTTATACAGCTTGAGCATTTCTTCTCGCGTGGGAACGCGTGGGTTGTTGTTGGGTGAGCCAGATGCAAAGGCTTGCTCAACCATGGTTTCAAGCACACTGTCAAACTCAGCTTTATCAGCTCCAAACTCAGCAAGTGTTGGCACTTGCAGTTCTTGATTAAGATCCTTAAGAAATTGGATGAGTTTCATATTGGCTTTGGCTACGCCATCGCTCTCGGTAGCGACACCTAAAGCGACTGCACACTCAGCATAGCGCTCTGCTGCTAAAGGGATTGAAAATTCAGTGACTGAAGGTAGGAGCATGGCATTGGATAAACCGTGCGGGACGTGGAAAAAGGCGCCAATAGGGCGGCTCATGCCATGCACCAAGGCAACGGAGGAGTTGCTAAAGGCAATGCCGGCCAAGGTTGAACCCAGCATCATTTGCTCACGGGCTTTTTCATTAGAGCCATCGTGATAGGCTGTTTTAAGGTTGGGGCCGATCAAGCGCAGTGCGGCTAAGCATTGCTGATCGCTGTAGGGGTTGCGTTTTTGGCTGATATAGGCCTCGATCGCATGACACATTGCATCAATGCCGGTATCAGCTGTGGTACGAGGTGGCACCGTTAGGGTTAGATTGTAATCAATGATTGTCGCAATAGGCATAAAGGCCACGCCGACACACAGTAGCTTTTCATTGCTTTTTTCATCGGTAATGATGGTAAAACGAGTTGCTTCAGAACCGGTGCCGGCAGTCGTAGGGATGGCAATAATTGGCAAACTCTCTTCATTGACAATACGAGGAAATTTATAGTCGCGGATTACACCACCTAATTTTCCGAGAACGCCAATCGCCTTTGCGCTATCGATGGGACTACCACCGCCAAGCGCGATAATACCGTCAAAATCCCCCTCCTGAATCATCCTTACCCCGCTCATAATAGAGCTGTCAGTAGGTTCAGGGATGGTGTCATCATATACCTCGCAATAAATGTCGTGAGGTGACAAAATATCTTTTACTTTGTGTATATAACCTAGTTGAACCATGACTTTGTCAGTCACAATTAGAGGTTTAGAGACGCCTAGTGACTGCAAAATAGCAGGAAGCTTTTCGCAGGCGTTTTTGCCAATCTCCATAATGCGAGGAAGAATAATAGTGTTAGACATGCAGAGTCTCCTGCTGTGTAGTTGTTATCGTTTGTGTTTTTGGGCCAGAAGCTTAGAGTGCTAACTTTCTCAGTTCTTTACGGATGATTTTACCGGTTGTCGTCATTGGCAGTTCATCCAAGAAATGGATTTGTCTAGGGTATTCGTGTGCTGCGACACGAGTGCGCACGTGATCTTGTAGGGATTTTTTAAGCGCGTCACTTTCCTGGAAGCCCTCCTTGAGTACGACAAAAGCAGTTACAACTTCGGTACGTTCGGCGTCAGGGATACCAATAACAGCGGCCATACTGACTGCTTCGTGACTGAGCAGGCCATCTTCGATAGGACCCGGGCCTATACGGTAACCGGCACTGGTGATCACGTCGTCATCACGACCAACAAAGAAAATATAAGAATCATCATCCATCACTCCGCGGTCACCGGTGAGTAAATAGTCACCTCTGAACTTGGCGGCAGTTGCGCTGGGGTCATCCCAATAGTATAAGAACATGACTGGATCGGGTTTTAAAACGGCAATATCACCCTCAATACCGGCGGCTACCGCTTGGCCTGCAGGATTAATAATAGTGACTCGGTGTCCGGGGGCGGCCTTACCCATACTACCGGCCTTGGGTTCAAACTCGGCAGCACAGCTGGAAACAATCATATTGCACTCGGTTTGACCATAAAACTCATTGATCGTGATGTCTAAATTCTCTTGTCCCCAATGTAATAGCTCTTTACCGAGAGTTTCTCCACCACTGGCAATAGAGCGAAGCTTTAAGTTAGGCCATTTGGTGCGAGGCTTCTCAATAAAACGTAGCATCTTTAAAGCGGTAGGGGGTAAGAAGGTGTGGGTGATTTGATGTTTTTCCATCAGATCAAAAGCATCTTCAGCACTGAATTTACTGGCACGAGAGGCGACTACCGGACGGCCATGGTGCCATGCCGGTAAGAGCAAGTCGAGTAAGCCGCCAATCCAGGCCCAGTCTGCAGGCGTCCAAAATACAGCATCGTCACTATCCATCTCATTGTTATGAGAGCTTGCGACACCGGGTAAATGTCCTAGAAGAACACGCTGAGCATGACAAGCACCCTTAGGCTTGCCGGTGGTGCCTGACGTGAAGATGATAATCGCAGGGTCATCAGCTAGGGTGTTAACCACTTCAAAGTCGGTGCTTTGTACCGCCAGTTCAGACCAAAAGGATAAGCAGTTGCCGTCACTTTGTTCTTGGTTAATATTGAAGATGGACTTTAGTCTGGGAATTTCATCACGAATGGCATTTAGTTTGTCAAAACCGACGTTATCTGTAATGAGAATGCCAATATCTGCATGACTTATTCTATAACTTAAGGCGTCTAGACCAAAAAGAGCGAATAGAGGAACCGCAATCGCTCCTAATTTATAGGTGGCTAAATGAGCAATCCCCGTGGCTAGACTTTGAGTCAGCAAGACACCGACCCTATCGCCTTTTTTAACGCCTGCAGCTCGCAGGGCATTAGCCATTTGATTGGAGTAGTTTTTAAGTTGGTCGAAACTGTAATGCTTAGTTTCGCCTGCGACTTCTTCAATTAAAGCCAAGCGTCCGCTACCGTCAGCCCATTTGTCGCAAGCGTCTATGCCAATGTTGTAATGGGTAGGGATTTGCCAAGAATAATTGCTCATTATTTGTCTCCTAATGGCATTTGTATATTATTGTTTAAAATTAGCGACGTTGATAAATCACAAAATCAAAGTCGTAATTATTATCTATAGGTTGAGGTTTACGACTGAGTTCCTCCCAGAGAGTCGCGTCGAGTTCCGGAAAGGAAGCGTCACCCTCAAGAGTGTCATGAATTTCAGTGGCATAAACCCGGTCTACAAGCTTCTCCTCCAGAGCCTGAGCGTAAATTTGTGCACCACCAATAATAAAAATGTCCTGATCCGGAGCCTGCTTTTTGGCTAATTCAACCGCCGATTTTAAATCGGTCACCGCTTCTGCTCCTTGCGGGTTGTAGTCGCTATTGCGACTAACCACAATATTTAAACGACCGGGTAATGGTCGTCCCAGGGAGTCCCAAGTAACACGTCCCATGATAATGGGAGAGCCCATGGTCGTTTCTTTGAAATAGGCTAAGTCAGAGGGGATATTCCAAGGCATGTGACCTTGATGACCAATGATGTTATTTCTAGAGTAAGCAACGATAATATTAATATGTGTCACGCTTTATTCCTTTTAAACGGCGACAGGCGCTTTAATTAACGGATGGTGTAGATAGTTCTCAAATTCAAAATCTTCAAACTGATAATCAAAGAGTGATTCCGGTTTACGTAGAATTTTTAATTGAGGGTAGGGGTAGGGTTCGCGCGCGAGTTGTTCTCTTACCTGCTCAAAATGGTTTGAATAAATATGTGTATCGCCCCCAGTCCAAATGAATTCACCAACCTCTAAATCACATTGCTGAGCAATCATATGGGTTAGTAGGGCATAACTTGCAATATTAAAAGGAACGCCCAAGAAAATATCAGCACTACGTTGATAGAGTTGGCAAGACAATTTGCCTTCGGCCACATAGAATTGGAATAAACAGTGACAAGGTGGTAATTTCATCTCATCAATATTTGCCACGTTCCAAGCTACGACAATATGGCGTCTAGAGTCTGGATTGTTTTTGATTTGCTCTACTTCTTGGCTGATTTGATCAAAACTGCCACCGTCCGGTGTGGGCCATCTGCGCCACTGTACACCTTAAACTGGACCTAATTCACCCTCGTCG
>JAAZFX010000166.1 GCA_012511555.1 Alcaligenaceae bacterium
ACGAGCAAGCAGTTCAACAATTACCGACCATTGTGGTTACTGCATCACGTACTGCTCAGCCCATTGAGCGTGCTATCGGTGATATTACGGTTGTTGATGGACTGCAATTGCGCGAATCAAACGACGCAAATGTGTTACGCACATTAATTCGTCAACCAAACATCCAAATGTATGATAACGGTGGCCCACAAACTGTATCTGGTGTGTCCATTCGTGGTGCTTGGGGTGATCAAAACCTAATTATGCTCAATGGTATTCGCATCAACAACCCTGTGGCAGGCAATAGCATTCCGTGGGGTACCTTAAACCCACGCGCTTTTGAGCGCATTGAAATTGTGCGTGGCTCTGCGAGCAGTTTGTGGGGTTCTAGCGCCATGGGCGGTGTGGTTAACTTAGTCACTGAAATCGCCCCCGGTGAAATTCGTGAATTAAGCCCTTATGCCGACATTGGCTTCGGCAGCCAAGGGACTGTACGCACTGGTACGGGCATTTCTGCCGCCGATGGCAACTTTGATTACAGCTTAAATGCGCTTTATGCGAAATCAGATGGTTTTAATGCCACGACTAAAGACCACCCTTTTAGCTACCACCCAGACGAAGATGGTTATCAACAACACAGCCTAAGCGGCAGTTTCGGCTGGACCTGGGCGCCAGAACAACGTCTCGGCGCGCACTTCTTCAACAGTTACTTAAGTGGCGACTATGACGCGGGTGAATTCGATCCAGTAGGTGCGAATGTTAAGCATCGTCAGCAGGTTTATGGCATTACTAGCCAAAACAAAATTACCGATTGGTGGCAAAGTAATTTGCGCTATGGTTTTAGTAAAAGTGGCATGTACGACAATGGTCCTTGGGGCGATACAGAAAATCGCACATACCAACATAGTTTTAGCTGGCAACATGACTTTTCTATTACCCCAGATCAATTAGTATCTGTGTTTTATGAAGGTTATAAAGAACGTATTGGCTCTTCTACTGAATTTAGTAAAACCAAACGCAATACCAACTCATTTGGTGCGATTTATCAAGGTCATTTCGCTAAACGTCATCACCTTCAAGCTAGTGTCAGAAACGATCGTTACGCTGACTATGGCTCGCGCACTACCGGCAGTTTGGCATACGACTTTGACTTAACTGATGCGTTAACAGTGGGTGTGGCAGGTAGCACTGGCTTTAGAATGCCGAGCTTTTACGATCTATATGCACCACTCAACTGGAGCTTCCAAGGTAATCCTAATTTAAAACCTGAAAAATCTCGTAATCTTGAAGCGCATATTAGCTTTGAGAATGAGAACACTTCGGCAAGTCTTCGTGCTTTCCAAACAAAGTATCGCGATCTAATCAACCCCTATGACACGAGCTCATTCCCTTTTACAACCAGCAATACAGAAAAAGCGACAATCCGTGGACTTAGTTTAAATGCTGCGCATGATTTTGGTAATACGCGTATTTATGCTGGTGCAGATTTCCTTAGTGCAAAAGACGATAAAACGAAAAAACGTTTAATTCGTCGTGCGCAACAAGTATATCGTGCGGGCGTAACACAGCACTATGATCGCTTTGAACTAGGCGTTGAGTTTATGCATGTTGGTGCGCGTTATGATGATGCCGATAATACACAAGAAAAACGCTTAGGCTCTTACGGTGTCGTCAACTTAACAGCCAAAGCACAGCTCAGCAAAGAGTTTTCAGCGCAAATTTACTGGAACAACGTATTTGATAAAAAATACGCTCCAGCACATGGCTACCGTGGCCAAGGCAGTAATGTCTTCGTCAATTTAAGCTGGCAGCCTAAATACTAGATCGCTTAAAGCCTTAAGCTCTTTCAAGCTGTTTTATGGGGAGCAATCTTCATAAAACAGCTTTTTTATTGAGGACCATATGTCTTTTAAATCTTTACTGTTTAAAATTACTTTAAGCATAAACTTATTGCTTTTAAATACGCTGGTGCTGGCCGTTGAGGCTCCACGCCTGATCACCATGTCGCCACATCTGACCGAAATGGTTTACGATCTAGGTTTAGAAAAACAATTGGTGGCCACTGACGATGCGAGCAATTTTCCCGAAGCAGTAAAAGACATCCCTAAAATTGGCTCTGGCCTCAACCCCAATCAAGAGTTACTACTCTTATATCAACCTGACATCATCTTGAGTTTCGCTCCCTCTCTCACCTTGGAAAAGCTACAGCAAACACAAGCGGTCGACATTGTTATTTCTCAACCAAATTCAGTGCCTACACTCTTTGAAGATTGGCGTAAAATCTTAGAAATCGCTCAAAAAGATCCACAAAAAAAACTTGAAATAGAAGAAAAGCTTTATGCTCTCGAAACAGAATGGCGCAATACAACTACAAGCTATGAAAATAAAGACACAAAAAGCATTTTCTTCCTAATCTCAGCACAACCACTGTACACCCTAAGCGATAAGGCTTTTTTAAGCCAAGCACTTAAGACCTGTAATACACATAATATCTTTGCCGATATCGAGCAAGTGAGCTTTATAGTAAATCCAGAGGACCTACTACTTAAGCAACCTGAGATTATTATTCATGGTTACAACGTAGCTGAAAACAACGGTAAAGAGCGCGCCAAAACTGAGATAGTGCAACACTTCAACAAACTAGGCATCAAGCTAGAACCTCAACAACTAGTATCAGTCGATGTAGATATTTTGCACAGACCAAGTATGCGATTTATGAATGCTCTACCACAAATTTGTGCTGATATTCATGCACCTGAAAGACAGTAATTTATGAATCATGCAAGGCTTTTTGAATAGCCTTGGCCGCGGTGACACCGTCAGCCATCGCCGTTACCACACAGGGGTGTTGTCTGCGCGTTACCTCACCTATAGCATAGAGCCCAGGCACATGAGTTTCGGTGGTCTCAAAATCAACGATAAGGTAATTCTTGTCATCGTAGCTGACCCCTAGATCCTTTAACCAACGCCCCTGCGGCTCATAACCATAAAACACCAAAACCACATCATATGCTTGCCCTGCGACTTTCTTTTGTGCCGGTTCAAAAATATAGTCCCCGACTTTGACTTGCTCTGGACGAAGACGTTCTAACCAATGCGCTTGGCCGCGAAGGGTTCGAGCAAAGACGATTACCTCAGCCGCTCCCCGATTTTGAGCAAACAGCGCATTTTCTAAGGCATTGTCACCACCACCAAGCACTGCGACACGCTTATCTTTAAAATCATAGTGATTCAACCGCGCGCCTGCACCAATCAAAATATCATCAAATGATTGACCAAGACACTCAGCAGGCTCTTTATAATCGACGCCAGTTCCTATCACTAGTTTTTTCGATCTAAATGACACTGTTTTACCAGTCGCATTTGTCGCTTCTACTGCAAAACCTGTAGACAACACCTGAACCGATACGACCTCATGTCCTAACTTGGGTTCTATTTCAGCCAAGGTCAAACTTTCTCTGAGATTTGCTGCTACTTCCATACCGGTTAGTTGCGGTGCTGTTGGGTTCCATTCATCCTTGAAAGGGTTACGTGCACACATACCACCAACCTGCTTACTTGCCTCTAACAACTGAACCGTATAGCCCATACGCTTAAGCCAAACAGCACAAGTCACACCTGCCACACCAGCACCGACGATGATGGCGTCATAGCATGGATTGTGAGGGGTGTTGATGGCCTTAGTCATTGTTGTAAATCCTTTTTAAAACAAGCATTTCTTTGGCTAAGCGTCTAAAATATAGCCTAATTATTTTTTGTCGACACTATGAATATAATCACTATTTATTTTAAGCGCCTTGCGATCGA
>JAAZFX010000025.1 GCA_012511555.1 Alcaligenaceae bacterium
CAGGATGCACATGAATCAACGTTTGCTGTGGGACTGGGATATTAAGTGCAGAATAAGACTGAGAAGGCACCTCAGAAAAACGCCCCCCAATCAACATAATACAATCTGCATCTTTCACTCGCTGTAGCAACTTCGGATTAATACCTAAGCCGACATCACCAACATAATTAGGATGACTATGTGGGAACAGCATCTGTGCTCTAAACTCTACCGCAACAGGTAGCTCGGTCATTTCGGCAAAACACGTTATCTGCGCCACCGATTCAACGTCCCAGCGACTACCGCCTAAAATCACTAATGGATTTTTAGCTTGTGAGAGTGAGTTAATAGCCTCATCAACCAACATAGCCGGAGGAGCAATAGCGATATCCTTGACCTGTGGAGCATCTGCAACTACTGCTTCTGCTATCAACATATCCTCAGGTAAAGCGAGAACGACCGGCCCCGGGCGACCTGATATTGCCGTATGAAAGGCACGCGAAACCAACTCTGGTACTCGCTCAACATGATCAATCTCTGTGGACCACTTGCTTTGAGTGCCAAATACAGCACGATAATCCACCTCTTGAAAAGCCTCTCGCTCACGCATATGACTATCAATTTGACCAACAAACACAATTAAAGGAGTTGAGTCTTGCTTAGCAATGTGAATTCCGGCAAAAGCATTACTCACACCGGGGCCTCGGGTGACCATACATATACCCGGTTTGCCGGTGAGTTTGCCATATGCCTCAGCCATCATGGCCGCTCCGCCTTCTTGGCGACATACTGTCACTCCAATACCTGAATCGTACAGAGCATCCAGTACCGCTAAATAACTTTCACCTGGGACACAAAAGACGTGCTCAACGCCCTGTTGCTTTAATTGGTCGACTAAAATCTGGCCGCCACGACGTGATGTAATATCTGTCGAGACAGGGACTGAATTTGGCATATAAAAGCTCCTCTAAAAATGGATATTCGCTGTACACTAAGGTCAAAATTCATCATAATCAGAGTTGAGTTAAAAATAATCTAATTGACTTTGATCTAGGGATTTTCCCTAGATCATTAAATAGATTAAGCATAAAGTTTCTGCATGTTGTATAAAACTGCAGGATTATTTTTTTTAAAATGGAGGATGGAGACATGCGTATTGTTTCTATGTTTAAAAAGGCAGCACTCTGTGGTTTTTTAGGAGCAGCTTTAAGTGTAGCCCCGGCTGTTACTCTGGCAGATACTAGTTATCCAGAGCGTCAAGTTCGCGTATTAGTAGGCTTCAGTCCTGGTGGTACTACCGATGTATTAGCACGTATCGTTGCCAATGAACTCTCTAAAAGTTTAGATGAGACATTTATTGTAGAAAACCGTCCAGGCGCCGGTAGCAATATCGCCTCTGAACAAGCAGCACGTGCAAAGGCTGACGGCTATACTCTTTTAATGATGGCTATCACCAGCACGATCAACCAGACACTATATAAAAACATACGTTTTAATATCAAGGAAGATTTTACCCCTGTCGCTTTAGTAGCAACTGTGCCTAATATTCTAGTAGCCAACAAAAACACACCTTACAATACAGTAGAGGAATTTGTTGCTTTTGCCAAGGCAGACCCGGACGCCGTGGTTTATAGCTCATCGGGTTCAGGTACGTCAATTCACCTTTCTGGCGAGTTATTTAAACAAGAAGCCGATGTTGAGATGCTGCACATTCCTTACCAGGGTAGTGGCCCTGCAATGACCGCACTATTAGGCGGCGATGTACACGTCATGTTTGATAACATGCCTTCAGCTGCCCCACATGTGGCTGCCGGCAATCTCAAAGCGCTTGCAGTGACTACAGCTGAACGTTCTGAAACTTTCCCGGATGTACCGACACTTCAAGAATCGGGTTATCCTAATATTAATGTCACCTCATGGTTCGGTTTAGTTGCCCCTAAAGGCACGCCACCAGAGATCATTGAAAAATTACACGCAACAGTAGATGAGATATTACAAAAGCCTGAAGTACTTGAGCAACTTGATGGCCTGGGCGCTATTCCAAGTAAACTAAGTACAGCAGAGTTTGGCGAATTCATTGATGCCGAGACGGCAAGTTGGGGTGAGGTAATTAATCGCGGTGGTATTAGCGTCGACTAATTTTAAATGAGGTGTCGAGTTCTGCCTTTACTATGGAAATCAACATATCATTAACTGCTCTAAAAATAATGGCGCAAGATTTACTAATCTTGCGCCATTTTCCTGTCTTCAGCGTTGGGTCACCCTGAAGTGTTTTTTGCAGATATTCAGTAACTCTTGCTGCTGTTCGTCCATACCAAGTAGTATTTTTTGAGTGTGTGTTTGCCCAGGCAACTCTAAAACTA
>JAAZFX010000167.1 GCA_012511555.1 Alcaligenaceae bacterium
ACAACAAGGTGATTTCTTGCCCGTAACGTGCATTCAACGCTTCTTTGCCAAGCGCATTGACTTCTCCTAGACTTATGGGTTCGCCACGCTCGATCTGTTGAGCGAGTCGATAAGCCGCTTGGTCATGCGCTTTAAATAATCGATCGGAACGGGGGGTGTTTTTACTGCGGGCGTCTGCGGATTCAATCCTCATAAACTCCTCAAAGGTTGTGGGTAATACATTGATCTTAAAAACAATTAAAAGAAGTGCGATGCTCATTAACACCATGACTTTGGCTAACTTGTTCATTTAATTCACTTTAACGATCGTAGACAACATATTGAGGAGGTCCTCAACCTTAATTTGAAGGTTTTTACCATTAATAAAAATACTGCCATCGGGTTCTAAGCGAATCTCACTTTGACCACACTGCAACGCAATGGCGGTGTTAGATCGGATAAGTAGCTCTTCATTTACTTGGTGGAAATGATGTCCTTCCACATAAACAGTTTTATTTTTCATAACACGCTGCGCATGATCCCTGCCGATAGTTTCTTTTTTATCATTTTCTACAGCAAGGTTCAGCGAACCACTTTCTTCTTTAAAGGCTTGTTCTGGCTTTCCTAGCTGCTTAGCAAGCGCTATGGGAGGGATACTTAGATCAACACCTGGATTTTGTCGTTCGCCAATCGCTAAACTCATATTGCCACCGATGAGCTCATAGTGATTTTTGGCAACCTTAATGGCTTTGTGATGCTCAACTTTTTCAACGGCATTATTTTGAATATGATGCGTCTGGTCATTTTGAACAAGGGTGTTTTTATCCTTTTCTGCGCGCAGATAGACTTCTTCATGGTCCATCTTGTCTTCAAAATACAAGATGTTCTTCGTTCTAAAGTGCCCATCAGGTGAACTGCGCGTGTAAAAACCACTACGAGTGGCGTGCAAAGGCAACTCCCATGGTGGCATATTGAGCTGGTTGTAGACACGACCAACGATAATCGGACGGTCGGGATCGCCATTAATAAAATCCACCAGCACTTCATCACCGACCCGTGGCACTTGGATAGCCCCAAAACCTGCTGAGGCCCATGGGCTAGCAACTCGCAACCAGCAGGAACTGTCGTGATCGGATTGACCCTCGCGATCCCAGTGGAACTGTACCTTCACCTGACCATGCTCATTAGTCCAGATTTCCTCTCCCTCTAGACCCACCACCACTGCACTTTGTAAACCATTGACGCGTGGCTTAGGGGTTTGTTTAAGCACCCCATAAGGTTTTTCCATGTCATGGACGGTCAGGTACATAAGACAACGATAGCTTGATAAGTTTGTCTCGAACTCTGTATTTGTTGCGCTTTTAGTGACTAAGGCTCCGAGCGTTTCATAGGGGCTTTCTCGTAAATCATAGCGCGTACTGGTGACAAGATAATCGCCGGGATAGCGATTATTGTCGCCTTTTTCTACCGAACGCTCTGCTACGGGCTCGTTAATCAACTGAAAACGTGCTCCTGTCGTTAAGCCTCGCGCGGTGCTCTGATATTGAAAGTACTTGCGTTGGTGATGTAGGCTATTGAGCTGTGTCTGACAATACGGCTTAATGTCATCCAAACTCTTAAACACACCCGTCCATTCAAACACTTCCGCTTCGGGGTGATGGGTTTTACTCGGTTGCTCATTTGCCACATCATTAAAGGACACTTTGGGCATTAAAAAATTATAGTCCTGCGCTTGATAGCGTGTGGGCAAGAGACGTTCCACCGCATGAAACGCTGTAAGACACTCTACTGCCACCTGCGGCACAGCATACTCTTCATAATAGGGCAATCGTTCGTAGCCCGTGATTTTCTCATGACAAACCACATCATCTACGAGCCTAAGACGTTGTTCGTTTTCTTCATAGATAAAGTAGTAGTAAATCCCAACGTCTTCTAAAAGCCGAGAGATAAACTCAAAGTCACTCTCACCGTATTGCACAATGTAGTCACGCTGCGGATAGCGATTCTGATGATGCAAACAAAATTCAAAGGGCTGCTCATAAGCTTCAAGCACTTCCTGCACAATCTCAGGGACGCTACGATGCTGGAAAATACGGTAGTTTTTATTTAAAGTACTCAGCCAGAGCCAAGGACGCACTTGACATTCATAACGATAGTAACTGCCTTGGGAATCAGCAGGGCCTAAGGCCTCAATTTGCGTAACGATACCACCCAAGTAACGCGTCTTGGCAGCGGTATCCATATTAAGTGTTAACTGCTTGCCGGCTAATTCACGGTAGTTTAAATGCGAGGATGTGTGCAAGAAGCGGATGCTAAATTCCGGCAAACGAGACAAACTCTCCTCACCTTGAAAACTCTCAAACAAAAGAGGCTGCGAATGATAGCCAAGCGAAGATACAAGCCTCGACATATCCGCATCCGTCGATAAACGCATACTACGTTTATCCACCACATGCCATAACTGCTTAGAACCCGACACGGGGTATCCTCCTTGCTACGTTAGTTAAGTGCT
>JAAZFX010000168.1 GCA_012511555.1 Alcaligenaceae bacterium
AAGCAAAAGAACCCAGAGCCAGCATAAAAACCGGCACTACAAATGGCCAAGCCAAGTAATCAGTACTGGCAAAACCAGTCGTTGTTGCTACCGATACCGTATTAAAAACCCCATAACGCAAAGCCTCAAACCAGCTCTCATAGACATTGGAAAAATACAAATAAGCACTAATCAAAAGCCCACTACCCAAGACCAATTTAAGAAATGGCATTGCCTCCGGACAATAAATATAGTGACGTAGGCTCCGGTACTTCAGCACCTTAAAGTGTGTTGCAAAATTAATCCCTGCAAACAGCATAAAAACTACAGCAACCATCTCTACTGCCACGTTATCAATGCCCTGAAAGCTTTGATTAAAACTGGAGAACCCGCCCAAAGCCATGGTTGAAGCGGCCTGACACCAAGCATCGAACCAACTCAAGCCCGCTATTTTATAGGCGATCAGACAAGCAACAGAGGCTATAAAATAAATGCCGTAGAGCATTTTTGCAGTACTGGCAATACGCGGAGTCAACTTTTCATCCTTGAGAGGACCCGGCATTTCACTCTGCATTAGCTCACGACCACCGACATTGAACAAGGGCAAAATTGCTACAGCCAACAATAAAATGCCCATTCCGCCAAACCACAGCAAAGAATGACGCCAAATATTGACCGACATCGGTAAGGCTTCAACATCATTAATAACTGAAGCACCTGTCGTGGTTAGGCCTGACATGCCTTCAAACACAGCTTTAGCAAAGCTAAAATCATCTTGGTTCAGCTGCTCTGTTAAATAAATTGGTAAAGATCCAATGATTGCCAAGCTAATCCAAGCTAAAAAGACCAATAAGATCCCTTCTCGCTTTCCTAACACCCCTCTAAAAGGCAGGCACAACAAGGTCAGCAGTGCGCCAAACACAAAACTGCCGGCACCGGACAACAGGAAATATTCGGCAGCCCCATCATCAAGAAAAATAGAAACCGCAAAGGGTAATAGAAAAGCTAATGAGAAGGCCATAATGACCAATCCCAATTTGTGTAAAGGACTTAATAGATGCGTCATAGAAGTGCCTGCCAGAGCTGTTAACTAAAGCACTAAAGCTGAAACTTGAAACAATTTATCTACCTGTTCCATAGCACTGAGAGCACTCACATAAACAATCACATGATCCTCATGCTCAATTACTGTTTCTGTATCCGGAATGATAGCCTGACCATCACGCACAATCGCCGCCAGTACAGAATTTTTAGGCCAAGATATTTTGGCAACACTGCGACCAATCACTTTGGAATTCTTTTTATCACCCAATGCTTTAAACTCTACCGCCTCCGAACGCCCCTGACGCAAACGATGCCCACGAACAACAGCACCCTGCTTTAAATCACGCATCAAGGCACTAATGGTGGTCCAAATAGGTGAAACGGCAATATCAATCGCACTACCTCGTATTAACTCGCCGTAGGATTGGCGTGATACTAAAGTAAGCACTTTTTCTGCACCCAAACGCTTAGCCAACAAAGAGGCCATAATATTGTCTTCATCCGCATCTGTCAGTGCTAAAAAAGCATGCATATCCATCACATGCTCATCAAGCAGCAAGCTTTCATCAGTACTATTACCATGCAACACAATAACGCTTTCAGGCAATAGCGTTGAAAGTTCATGGCAGCGCTGCTCGCTCATCTCAATAATGCGAACATTATAGTTTTCATCAGCCAATTGACGTGCCAAACGCTCGCCAAGGTTGCCGCCTCCAGCAATCATAATATTTCTGACGCGATGTTGTTGTTGATGCAACTGCTTAATGGCTTTACGCGCCTCAGTCGTATCAACGGCGAGTACTACCTCATCATCACGCTCAAGACTGAAGGTTTTATGAAGAGAAAGAGAGCGGTCATCACGGATTACATCCAAAATGCGACCATTAACATTCGGTAAATTAAGGTGATTTTGATTAATTTGTAATTTTAAAAAGCGGCTTTTGGCGCTGACCTTAATTGTTAAGAGAGAAACTAAACCATTGGCAAAATCAACGATTTCTATGACCTCGGGAAACTCAACCAAATGGAAAAGATAGTCAGTGATACTCCGCTCAGGACTAATCACATGATCAACGCCAAACTTCTCACTGCTGAACTCCCCATGCTCTAAATAGTAAGGGGTACGAAGACGGGCAATTCGACGCGGCACATTAAAGACCTCACGCCCCAAATAACAAGCCAATAAATTAACAGCATCGGACGCCGAACAGCAAACCATCAAGTCCACCTCATGTCCGCCAGCTGCTTCTAACACCGCCGGCGAACTGGCATCTCCGTGGACAGTACGTAGATCAAAACGCTCTTGCAAATCGGCTAAAGGATGGCGGTCAGTATCGACCACCGTCACATCATTTTTGGCATTGACTAGATTTTGTGCCAAGCTCGAACCGACACGACCTGCGCCGACAATAAGAATTTTCATGAGGACGGCCTGCCAAAAATAAAGTTGAGTCGAAGGAGCCTAACTACTAACTGGTCTTGCGCTTGCGTGAGGTATCAATGCCTAATTGACGGAGCTTGCGATAGAGATGAGTGCGCTCTAAACCAGTACGTTCAGAAATGCGTGTCATACTGCCATTTTCTTGAACCAAATGATACTCAAAATAGGCTCGCTCAAAATCATCGCGCGCCTCTCGCAGTGGTAAATCGAGAGAGATACGCCCCAACACACCCGAAGTAACGTGATCGTCTTCAGCTATAGAGCTCCCAGCTACTACGACTGGCTCCATTGTGGTTGGAGCTTCTACCACTGTCACACCACTATTTGACTTAGGCGCCGCAGCAGTTTTAGCAGCAGGAACCTCGGTCGTCGTTTTACGAACTACCGGTCTAGATAAACAAGACTGCACTGTTTTAAGTAGCTTTTGCATGGTGATGGGCTTTTCTAAAAAGTCCACCGCACCAATACGAGTTGCTTCAACGGCTGTATCAACCGTGGCGTGACCACTCATCATCACTACAGGCATATCTAATAAGCCCTGCGCGCCCCACTCCTTGAGAAGGCTCACACCGTCCGTATCCGGCATCCAAATATCAAGTAATACCAAATCTGGACGATAACGTAACCGCGCAGCTCTAGCCTCGGAAGCATTTTCAGCTAACTCAACTGTGTGCCCCT
>JAAZFX010000169.1 GCA_012511555.1 Alcaligenaceae bacterium
AGGAAGCTGGAGTAGCAGAAAAGATTTATAATACGTGGTTTGGTCCTGAGTCTAACACTCCTTTACAGCGCATTTATAAGATTGGCGATAAGTAATTTCTGCTTTTTCTTATCTGATTATGTACTTATGACCTAGCCTATAATGTGCTAGGTCATTTCTTTTTTATTGTCACCATGAATGAATTCTGGCTTGCCCCTCATTATATCGTTTGGCTTTTAAAAGGTTTTGGTGTCACACTTGTCTTGTCGCTTTGTGTTGCTATCGCTGCAACACTGATTGGCTTCATCGTTTGTTTGGCCAGAGTATCTTCATCGCGCCTGTATTCAATACCTGCCAAAGCCTATCTAAGTGTATTTAGAAATACTCCTTTATTAATACAATTGTTCTTTTGGTACTTTGGTGTTTCATCGCTTTTACCAAGTGATGCGGTGGTCTGGTTAAATACGCCACATATGTGGACCTTCTTTATGGGTGATATCCATTGGCCGGCCTTCGAGTATTTAGCAGGTTTTTTTGGTTTAACACTCTATACTGCAGCCTTTATTGCTGAGGAGCTACGCTCCGGTGTGCAGAGTGTCTCAGTCGGGCAGCGTTCAGCTGCTATGGCGCTTGGTTTACGGGCTTCACAAATTTGGCGCTATATTATTTTCCCGCAAGCTGTGCGCAATGCATTTCCGTCATTGCTGGGGCAGTATATGAATCTCATCAAAAATACCTCATTGACGATGGCGATCGGTTTGGCTGAACTGTCTTATGCTTCGCGACAAGTTGAGACTGAAACCTTTAAAACTTTCCAAGCCTTCGGTATTGCGACTATTCTTTATGTCTTAGCTATTGTGGTATTAGAGCTTATTGGTCAGCGTGTGCTTAAGTCCCGTGCCTTTGTTCAAGGAAAACGCTAATGGACTTTACAGTAATTGCTAATAATTTAACCTATTTTCTGATTGGTCCTTATCCTTACGGGCCTTTGGGCGGTGCGGCTTTAACGATTATTCTCAGTATTGCTTCGTCGCTAATATCTGCGGTTCTTGGTTTGGTTTTTGGTGTTATTTTGGCTGTCACTAAAGGTGCAGTGCATAATATCTTGGTGGCTTTTCTTGGCTTTTTTAGAGCTATTCCCGTCATTATGTTGATTTTTTGGGTGTATTTCTTATTGCCCATTTTGTTTAATGTCGATATTCCGGGAACCTTTACCGTTGTCTGCTCGCTATCGTTAATTGGTGGAGCTTATCTTGCGCATGCAGTGTACGCGGGTATCAGTAGTTTGCCTGCAGGGCAATGGCAGGCTGCCGCAGCTTTGGGAATGACTAAGTTTCAGATGCTTAGGTACGTGATTTTGCCACAAGCTTTGCCCATTATGATGCCGTCCTTTATTAATCAATGGGTGTCATTGATTAAGGATACGTCGCTTGCTTATGTCATCGGCGTGTCGGAGTTGTCTTTCGTCGCTACTCAGGTTAGTAACCGTGTCATGGTTTATCCTGCAGAAATATTCTTATTTGTTGCTGTGGTTTACTATGTATATTGCATAAGTCTCTCTTTTGTGGCTAATAGTCTTTTAAAACGCTATCAGAGCAAAACAGCTCGGTAGTCTATTTTGTTAATCAAGTGAATTCTCATGATAACGATTGAACATGTATCCAAGTGGTATGGTAATGCACAGGTATTAAACGATTGCTCAACGCACGTGAACCGTAAAGAGGTGCTTGTAGTCTGCGGTCCTTCCGGTTCCGGTAAATCGACTCTGATTAAAACGGTCAATGGCTTGGAGCCTTTTCAAGAGGGTAAAATTATCGTCAATGGGATTTCTGTTGGTGATCCGGGGACTAATCTCCCTGCTCTGCGTGCAAAAGTAGGGATGGTATTTCAGAATTTTGAGCTTTTTCCTCACCTTACAGTTCGTGCTAATCTAGCCCTGGCGCAGCAGAAAGTACTTGGTCGCTCTAAGGACGAGGCACATGCAAATGTCAAAAAGCATTTAACACGCGTAGGTTTAGCGGATTTTGAAGATCGGTATCCTGCGAGTCTTTCCGGTGGTCAACAACAGCGTGTTGCTATTGCTCGTGCACTTTGTATGGATCCGGTATGCATGCTCTTTGATGAGCCGACTTCCGCACTTGACCCTGAGATGGTACAAGAAGTGTTGGATGTGATGATGGAGCTTGCTCAAGATGGTATGACCATGATGTGTGTCACTCATGAAATGCGCTTTGCTCAAAAAGTCGCTGATCGTATGCTTTTTATGGACCAGGGGCGTGTCGTTGAAGACTGCCCAACTGAGGAGTTTTTTGCGGAATCTTCAGAGCGCTCTGAACGGGTGCGTGATTTCTTGTCACGCTTGTTATAAACACTTGGCCTTGGTTGACATCACCAAGGCCTTTATTGTGTTTAGTGTTGAACTCCCCAGCGGTGAATGGTTAGGCGTTCGAGAGTCCTAAAAATTAGGCCTTCAACCACTAAGCCAAGAATAATGACCATCGCTAATCCGGCGAACACTTTATCCGTGTTGAGTTCATTGCGGTTTTGGAAAATATACCAACCTAAACCACCCTCACCCGATGAGGCACCAAAGACTAATTCGGCAGCGATCAAGGTACGCCAAGCAAAAGCCCAAGCTACTTTTAGACCTGACAGTATTGATGGTAAAGCAGCAGGGATTAGGATTTGTATTACAAAAGATAGCCCTGTGAGACCATAGTTGCGACCGGCCATACGCAAGGTGACAGGTACACTCTGAAAACCGGTGAATGTATTGAGAGCAAGTGGCCACAATACGGAGTGTATGATGACAAAAATCAGACTACCATTACCTAAACCAAACCACATTAATGCCAAAGGTAATAAAGCAATTGCAGGCAGGGGATTGAACATCGCTGTGAAGGTAGTAAGGATGTCACGCCCTAATTGAGTTGATACCGCAACTGTGGTGAGTATAAAAGCCAGTGCAATACCCAATAGATAGCCTTGAATTAAGACGCTCAGCGACACGCTAACTCGGTCAAATAATTCGCCGCTCGAAATGCCTTCAGCAAAGGCGCCAAAGGTTTGCAGGAAAGAAGGTAGCAATAAGTCGTTATTTGTCCATCTGGCAAGTAGTTCCCAGCACAAGGCTAAGCTAAGTAAAATGGCTATTTTACGCAGGCCATTAATATGCCATAAACGTACCAGGAAAGGTAGCTGTTTTTCGAGAACAGAATCTTTACCATCGTCCATGGTATTAAATGGTTTTAAATCGATTTCGTATTCCGGACGGATGGGCGGATTAGTTAATTGACCGGTATTGACTGACGTAGAAAGGGTGCTCATAAGGTTTAAACCTGCTCATTAAATAGTAGAGAGTGGATGCGTTGAGCGGTCGACTGGAATTCAGGGTCACCGGCATGTTCTAGTGAAAACTGATGACTGTTAACTTCTGCTTTGACGCGACCGGGATGGGGTGATAGCAACAAGATACGGTTACCTACCACTAAGGCCTCTTCTATTGAGTGAGTGACAAATAATAAGGTGAACTTAGTTTCTTCCCATAGGGCTAAGAGTTCTTCCTGCATTTTGCGTCGAGTTAGAGCATCTAGAGCAGCAAAGGGCTCATCCATGAGTAAAATCTTTGGTTCCATGGCAAGTGCACGGGCAATGGCTACACGTTGCTTCATGCCGCCAGATAGCGTGTGTGGATAGGCATCAAAAAATTTACTTAAACCAACTTTGTGCAAATAGTACTCAGCACGCTCTGCCGCTTCTTTTCTACCAAGAGTACGAGAAGCCAGAAGCGCAAACATGACGTTTTGTTTGACCGTTTTCCATCGTGCTAACTGGTCAAACTCTTGGAAGACAACGATCCGATCTGCTCCCGGCTCCCGGATAACCTCACCATCAAGTTCAATCGTGCCCGAGCGTGGTGGCAGAAAACCCGCCACTGACTTCAATAAACTGGATTTACCGCACCCTGAAGGACCAAGCAAAATAAATCGATCTGATTGGTAAATATTAAAACTCACATCATGGGTGGCGCGGATGATGCTTTTGCCTGTCGGATACTCTAAGCGCAGATTGTTTACAGCTAATAAAGGCTCAACGGATTGTGAGTCCAGGTGTTGTGCGGTTTTTTTGGAGAGCTTTGTGTTGATTTTCAGTGATTTCTTTTTCAAAGAATTACTTTGAATCCTAAACGGTAATATAAGTCCTTGCATCATGATCTTAATTTCCTGAGCGGTTGTGAATATCATCAAAGAAATAGTCTTGTGCAGATGTCGGTTGATTCTTAATAGCTCCTACCTGATGCATAAAGTCGGCAAGCGTAAAGGTGTTTTGTGGTGTGAGTGTGAACTCAATTTCCGGATTTTTAATCACTCCTAATAAAAGATCACGGTCAATAGTACTGTTATTAACTCGTAAATAGGTATCAGCAGCACCTTCAGGATTTGCCTTAATATACTCAGTAGCCTCTTCTAAGGCGTTAATAAAGGCTTGATAGGTCTTGGGGTTGTTAGCGCGGTACTTTTCAGTAGCGTAGAGTAAAGTAGCTGTAGATGGACCACCCAGTACGTCGTAAGATTTTAGAATGACATGCGCGTTGGGGTTGCCTGCCAATTCTTGATCTTGGAATGGTGGGTTAGCAAAGTGAGCGTTAATTTCTGTGCCTTCGTTTAAAATGGTAGCAGTCGCTTCCGGGTGTGGCAGCGTGACGGTCAGATTATCCAGTTTTTTGTAATTTTCCTCGCCCCACTTCTTAGCCACAGCGAGCTGTAAAATGCGAGATTGCACAGATACCCCTGCAGTGGGTAAGGCAATGCGATCTTTTTCAGTGAAGTCTTCAATGGTTTTGACATCAGGGTTGGTGCTGATAAGTTTGTATGGGAAATTGCCTAATGAAGCAACGCCACGCACATTATGTTTGCCCTTGGTTTTATCCCAAATTGTCAGTAAGGGAGCGACGCCTGCGCCGGCGATATCAATGGAGTCAGAGAGTAAGGCATCATTAATGGCAGCACCGCCGGATAATTTAATCCATTCGGGTTTGATGTCAACGCCTAACTCTTTGCCATGCTTTTCAATCAGTTTCTGATCTTGTGCTACGTGTAGTAATAAATAGACGATGCCATGCTGTTCAGCAATACGGATTTGACCTTCCGCATAGGCTGAGCTTAAAGGTACAGTACTAGCTAAAGCAACTAATGAGCTTAGTAATGTTTTTGTTAGTTTTTTAGAGAAAAATGACATATTCAATAGCCTTTATATTTGTGTATGGTGGAGCTTTACTTAGTTCAGTGGATTAAGCGGCAGCAGGTTTCGTGCCTTCAACCGTTGTTCGGTGCATCTTGCGCGGTAAGTGGTCTGGCGTACCTGCTGCTAAATGGATGAGCGAACGGTTGTCCCAAAACACTAGATCATTGTTTTGCCATTGATGGACATACACATTTTCCGTTTTGACGCTGTGAGCGAATAATTGTGCGAGTATGTCGTCACTTTCGTCTTCCGGTATGTCGACAATGCGTGAGGTGAAGTTTTCATTGACAAATAAGGTGTTGAGGCCTGTCTCAGGATGAACTGTCACCACAGGGTGAACGACGGGTTTAACAGAGTCTAATTGCGCTTGTGTGAGGTTTGGGCGCCAAGGTGAACGTGCTTGAAGTTCAGCATATTTTTTAATGTACGTATGCTCTGCAAACTTGCCTTCGATGGCTGTTTGTAAGTGTTCAGGTAAGGTTGCCCACGCTTGATGCATATCTGCAAAATGCGTATCACCACCTTCTGTAGGTAATTGGCGGGCATAGAGTAGGGAACCTAGACTGGGAACTTCTTTAT
>JAAZFX010000170.1 GCA_012511555.1 Alcaligenaceae bacterium
CATCATCATGCGCATGCTCATGAATATCAGCAAATTTAATTGCCTTGACACCCTCACTCACCACAATGGTCTGGCCCTCATAGCCGGCAGCACGCTTCATCCGCTCAACCCATGGCTCAAGCTCCATACCATTAATAAATAATAACTTTACTCCACTATCATTACTTAGCTTTTTAATATCACTGGCCCTTGGCTCAAAACTGTGTAAATCAACATCGTAACCGACGAGATTGTCTACCACAACATGATCACCACTGACATTTTTTACCATGTCACCGATAATCGTAAAGCTGCTAAGCACCTTTAATTGCTCGGCCTGAGCCATACTAATCGACGCAAAACTCAAAACTGAGCTTGCCGCAACTGCTGTTACTAAGCGAGATAATTTCATAATTACTCCGTTGATAGTTATTGAGGGATTTATGATTGGTAGCGCCTCCGAGCACTACCATAAGGGCCTAACAGCATCGCTAATACAGCAACAATGCCATTTAATAAAATAATGGCGGCAGAAGCCGGCAAATCATAAGCGTAGGAAATAACCAGTCCAAAATATTGACAAACAACACCAACCAAGGGAGCGATAACCAATTGCATACCCAAAGTGCGCCCAAAAAAACGGGCAGTAATTGCCGGTAAAATCACTATCCCTACCACCATTAGAGTGCCGAGAATTTGAAAGCCCGCTACTAGATTAACTACTAAGAGAATAATAAAAACACTAAAAACAGACGAACGCCGACCAAGTTCAACTCGCAAAAAAACGGGATCGAAGCAATCCAAAACCAAGGGCCTATAAATCAAAGCCAAGACTAAAATAGAAACACTACTAATCACCATGGTAATAAGCAATGACTCATCACTCATTGACAGAATTGAGCCAAATAACACATGCATCAAGTCCACACTAGTACCGCGCAGTGAGATCAATAACACCCCTAAGCCTAAGGAGATGAGATAAAAGGCCGCAAAACTCGCGTCTTCCTTTAGACTCGTATAACGTGACATAAAACCGGCCATCATCGCGACAACTAGTCCACTTATCAAACCACCGAGCAGCATGGCCAACATAGAATTACCGGCCCAGAAAAAGCCCAAGGCCACCCCCGGCAAAATCGCGTGCGTCATCGCATCGCCAACCAAACTCAGACGTCTTAAAATTAGAAAAATACCTAATGGTGCAACGATTAACGATAAGAAAATCGCTCCAAATAAAGCCCGTCGCATAAAAGCATATTCAACAAATGGCTGAACTAAAAACTCGTACATAGCCATTCCCCTAATAAACGCTTCGACATAAGCGTTGGGCTTGACGCATATTATCCGTGGTAAACACTTCGTCAGTTGCCCCCCAGGCCACGACACCACGACCTATAACTAGAGTCTCAGGCACCAAACGCTTGACCAGCTCCTCATCATGCAAAACAATGAGAATCGTCCGTCCCTGCTCATGCCAGGTTTTTAAAATGGGTAATAATCGCTCCTGTGTATCCTCATCAACCGCCGCAAAGGGTTCATCTAAAATAATGATTTGTGCATCGCGCACTAATAAACGGGCAAAAAAGGCGCGTTGCAATTGGCCACCGGATAAACTACCAATCAAATCTTGAGCCTGTTCAACTAATCCGACTTGGACGATGGCCTGCATAATGTGATGACGCTGCTCACTGGATAAAGATCTAAAAGGCCCCAAATCTCGCCAAACGCCCATACTAACCAAATCAAAAGTGGTCATCGGGAAGTCTCGATCTAACTCGGTGTATTGAGGCAGTAAAGAAAACTCTCGCTTGAACTCATCAGCGATAGTAATCTCACCTGATTTAATCGGCAATTGACCGGCAATCGCTTTGATCAATGTAGACTTTCCCGCGCCATTAGGACCAACAATGGCAGTAAAAGAACCTTGTTTAAAACTGCCACTTATATCACTTAGAATGGTTTTATCACCCCATGCTAAAGTCACATTTTTTAGGCGCAAGACATCACCGCTCATAATTCCCTATAAGCTAAAAATAAAAAACAGAATTTAAAAGAAAAGCACTTATCAACAAACATAAGTGCTGTGTGCCAGTTTATGAAATTAGAAAAATTGTGCAGGGCTCCAACCCATCGCCACAAAAACTGCTATCCAGAGAAATAACAAAATCGATGTTACCGCTGCGGCACGCTTTAGGGCCGACATAGACAAGCACGAACGGCAGCGACAACCGATGTCATGGACTTGCTGGGCAGTAAAAACTCTTTCCGAACGGTTCATATCAACTCTTAATAACTGAAACAATAAAATGGTATTATACAAAGATGCTACTTGATTTGTTATGTTATAACATTGTTTGTAACTTTTCAATCCTTAACTTAAAAAATTTCAGAAATTATGGTTCAAACTAAGCCTGTGCTATCTACTCAAAAGTTTCTACAGCAAGCTGAAGAAATTAGCGAATCGCGCGGCAAGCGCATGACGCCAATTCGCAAGCAGGTGCTTGCGATTATTGTTGCCGATGATCGCTGTATGAAGGCCTATGAAATCCTCGAAGCAATGCAAAAAGACTTTCCCAGCTCAAAACCGGCGACAGTCTATCGCGCTTTGGAGTTTCTTGAGACCGAGGGTTTTATTCACCGTCTTGATGCACTTAATGGCTGGACTGCGTGCAATGACCTTGATATTCATGGTCATGACCATAATTTATTAATTGTTTGCACTAAGTGCGGCTTAGTTGCCGAGGTAGATGCGCCAGAGGTCAGTCACAAGCTGCAAGCTTTAATAAGCCAAACCGGCTTTAAGCAAAACAGCGCTCAAACCGAGATTCGCGCAACCTGTGTGAAGTGCACGAACACCAATGATTAAGTTATATTAAGTAACCCTTTATTGTGATCACATAAAGCCCAATTGCAGTCAAGTATAAACCCTAGGTTTTAGCTCTTTATGACAGCTTAATGACCGAAATTTATATTTTTTATACACATATAGTGCATTTTATTTGCTATATCTGCAAAGCTATGATGTAATCTTTTATTAATTTTTATACTTCTAAAGAAGGCTTTCAATGGCAGTTACCGCAGAGCAAGCAGACCGTATGGTACCAGTAACCATTCTTACCGGCTTTTTAGGGGCAGGTAAAACGACGTTATTAAAGCGTATGTTGACCGAGTTTCACGGTCAGCGCATTGCCGTTATCGAAAATGAGTTCGGCCCTGAAAGTATCGACAATGAGCTCTTAGTACAAGAAAGTGAAGAGCAAATTATTGAGTTAAATAATGGCTGCATCTGCTGCACAGTTCGTGGCGACCTATTAAACACCCTCAGTGACTTGCGTAACAAGCGCGAAAAGGGTGAGATTACTTTTGAGCGCGTCATCATTGAAACGACCGGCATGGCTAATCCCGGTCCAGTCTGCCAGACCTTCTTTATGGATGATTATGTCGCCGAATATTACCGCTTGGATGGCGTCATTACCATCGTTGATGCAAAGCACGGCATGGAAGTTCTGGACCGCCAAACTGAAGCACAAGCACAAGTTGGTTTTGCTGATCGCATTCTAGTTTCCAAAAAAGATTTAGTGACTGACGACGAATACGAAATTTTACGCAAACGTCTCGTCAATATGAATCCTCGCGTAAGTATTAGTCCCGCTCACTTCGGTGAAGCTGATCTCAATGAATTACTCGACATGAAGGGCTTTAACCTGACTTCAGCATTAGAGATTGATCCTGAATTCTTAAAAGCTGACGATGAGCATGGACATCACCACGATCATGATTGTGATGAGCATTGCGAACACGAACACCACCACCATCACCACCATGACGATGAGATTGGTGCCTTTGTATTTAACTCTGACCAGCCCTTTGACCCTTATAAACTAGACGAGTTTTTAAGCGGTTTAGTACAGTTTTATGGGCCGGACATGTTCCGCTACAAAGGTATTTTATATATCAAAGGTATTAAGCAACGTATGCTACTCCAAGGCGTACATATGTTATTAGGTACCGAACCAGGCAAAGCTTGGGGTAAAGATAAACCGTATAATAAATTAGTTTTTATCGGTAAAAAGCTTCCAAAAGAAATTTTTCTCGCGGGCCTCAAGAATTGTTTAACAAATTAAACTAAGATTGACTATTAGCTGGGAGATTAGCGTAATGGCCAAAGCTACTCAAAAAACACCTGTAAACTTAGAAGAACAAGCTGCACTATTAACTGATGATCAGTTATTGGCAATGCCTGAAGATGATTATATGAATGACCTTCAACTTGCGTTTTTCAAGCTCCGCTTAAAAAACCTAGAGAAGGAAATTCTTGATAATGCCAACGCAACGACTGACAATCTACGTGAAACTCAGTTCGTACCTGACCCTGCTGACCGCGCCACTATCGAGGAAGAGCATGCTTTAGAACTACGCACCCGTGATCGTGAGCGCAAGCTACTCAAAAAGGTTCAACAATCCCTTAGCTCGATTGATGAGGGTGACTATGGTTGGTGCGAGGAAACTGGTGAACCCATCGGTTTACCACGTCTCTTAGCCCGCCCCACTGCAAATCTTTCTTTAGAAGCGCAGGAACGTCGTGAGAAGCGTCAAAAGCAGTTCGGTGATTAATCCGCTAAGTAAAGCCCACACGCTCATTTAAACACAGCGTGCTGTATCTATTTGCCCGTTTCATTTGATTGATGCGGGCATTTTTATTGATATTTTTGAACTTAACTCCCCTTCACTCTTGAAAAACATATCAGCAGCACCACATAGCAATCATTCCTTTTAGAAAAAGTTGAACGTTATTATGGAACAATTTCACGCTACTACTATTATTTGTGTTCGCCGCGGCAATGAAGTCGCTATCGGTGGCGACGGCCAAGTAACCCTTGGCAATATTGTCATGAAGGGTACTGCCCGCAAAATTCGCAAACTACACAATGACACCGTACTCGCCGGTTTTGCCGGAGCGACGGCGGATGCCTTTACCCTGATTGAGCGCTTTGAAACCAAACTGCAGAAACACTCAGGCCACTTGATGCGCGCTGCGGTAGAACTCACTCGTGATTGGCGTACAGACCGCATGCTAAGTAAACTAGAAGCCATGCTGATCGTCGCCGATAAAGATAACACCTTGGTCCTAACCGGCAATGGTGATGTACTGGAGCCTGAGCATAGCCTTGCAGCCATCGGTTCCGGTGGTGCTTATGCACAATCTGCAGGTCTTGCCCTACTACACCACACAGATTACTCACCAGCAGAAATCGTTAAAAAATCATTAGAAATCGCCGGTGATCTATGTATTTACACCAATCAAAATCACGTGATTGAAACACTTTAACCCTCAACCGAATTCCCAAAAAGAGTACCAACATGACAGAAAGTGTAATGACTCCTCAAGAGATCGTCTCTGAATTAGATAAAAACATTGTGGGACAAAACAAAGCAAAACGCTCTGTTGCGGTTGCCCTAAGAAGCCGCTGGCGTCGTCAGCAAGTACCACAGCCCTTGCGTAACGAAATCGCCCCAAAAAATATTTTAATGATTGGCCCTACCGGCGTAGGTAAAACTGAAATTGCTCGTCGCCTTGCTAAACTGGCTAATGCACCTTTTATTAAAGTTGAAGCCACGAAGTTTACTGAAGTCGGCTATGTCGGACGCGATGTTGAAACCATTATTCGCGACCTTGTAGACATGTCAGTTAAGCAAACTCGTGAGAAAGAGATGAAGCTGGTACGCAGCCAAGCTGAAGAAGCCGCTGAAGAGCGTATTTTAGACGCCATCATCCCACCGGCTCGTGACGCTCATAACCAGCCTATTCGTGAGGAAAATACCGCTCGCCAAAACTTCCGCAAGCGCTTACGTGATGGCCAAATCGATGACATGGAAATTGAGATCGCTGTCGCTAATACAGCACAGGCACTCGACATCATGGGCCCTCCGGGCATGGAAGACATGACCGAACAGCTGCGCACGATGTTTGCCGGGATCCAGCGCGACAACACAAAACCTCAAAAAATGACCGTCCGCAACGCCTTTAAACTACTGATCGACGAAGAAGCCGCTAAACGCGTTAACGAAGAGGAAATTCGCAATAGCGCCATTCAAAATGCTGAGCAAAACGGTATTGTTTTCCTGGACGAAATCGATAAGATCGCTGCTCGCCAAGAAACTCAAGGTGCTGACGTCTCGCGTCAAGGCGTACAACGTGACCTCCTGCCCTTAGTAGAGGGCACGACGGTCAACACCAAGTACGGCATAATCAAGACTGACCACATCCTTTTTGTGGCTTCTGGTGCCTTTCACTTATCACGTCCTTCAGACCTCATCCCTGAGCTTCAAGGTCGATTCCCTATTCGTGTCGAGCTGGATTCTCTCAGTACAGATGATTTTGTACAAATCCTCTCAGAAACTGACGCTTCTCTAACCAAGCAATACAAGGCTTTAATGGCTACTGAAGGGGTTGATTTACACTTTACCGAAGACGGTATCAGACGCTTGGCCGAGATCGCTTTTGATGTCAATGAAACAACCGAAAATATCGGTGCTCGTCGCCTCCACACGGTAATGGAAAAGCTGCTTGAGGACTTATCCTTTAGCGCAACCTCCGCGCAGGCAGGTACAGTCGTCAAAATTGATCCTGCTTATGTCAATGAAAAGCTAAATGAAACCGCTGCTGATCAAGACTTAGCCCGCTACGTACTCTAAGACAGGAGCTACTAGCAACGCTAAAAACACAGTCGCCATACTCTCTTGTTGAAAGCATGGCGACTTTTTACATCTGAAAGCTACAAGCTAAGCGTTATTTTTTAAGCTCAATTACTTTATAGGTGTTATTTTCGTGTCGTACTTTAAAGCGTACTTGATCACCAGGCTCAATACCTTGTAATAGCGCAGAGTCTGCCTCATAAACCAAGGTCATGGCCGGTAAATTTAAATCCGTGATCGCGCCGTGTTTAATCGTAATTGTCCCCTTAGCCACGTCAAGGCGACGCACTTCGCCACGCGCAGAAGCTTCATCCTGAGCCGAACTAACAGTAGCTAAACCCAATACACTTAAGCCCATGACTGCGGCTGCTAAAAACTTTCTCATCACAAACTCTCCTTTTGTTCCTAATTGTATTCTAACTCTGTGGAGGCTTAGTTTATAATAGCCCAAGCTTTAAATTACACCCTTTAACAATTTATTTTGATCAAAATGACTAATCGACTAAGCTCTATTGTGACTAAAACCGGTGATGCCGGTACGACCGGCCTAGCTGACGGCCAACGTTTATTAAAAAGTCACCCTCGCATTTGTGCCATTGGTGAAATTGATGAACTCAACAGTCACATTGGCTTGTTAATTAGCCAATTACAACATATTAGCGACCTTGAAGTCGAAGCGCATTTAGCCTTATTATCAAAAATCCAACATTCGCTCTTTGATCTAGGTAGCGAATTAGCAATACCAGGTTACAACGCTTTAAGTGAGAGCATAGTTGCCAAGATCGAACAGAGCATTGAGAGCATGCTAGAACAACTTCCCCCACTCAGAGAGTTCATCCTGCCTGGTGGCACCCAAGAGGCTTCTCAAGCGCATATTTGTCGTAGCGTCAGTCGTCGCAGTGAAAGAGCCTTGGTTACTCTAAACACAGAAGAACCGATTAGCGATTTATCAATACAACTAGTCAACAGATTATCCGATTACTTTTTTGTTTTAGCTCGTGAATTAAATCGTTTAGCTAAGCGTACTGATATTTTCTGGCAAAAAAGCGCTCAATAAAGCGGTATAGGAACTCCTAGCTAGTACACTACCCTAAGACACAAACCGATTAATAACGTTCTAAAGTGTAGAGCATGATTTATCAACACCCACAATTTGATCCCGTTGCCATTTCCTTGGGCCCATTACAAATACATTGGTATGGACTAATGTATTTGCTGGCCTTTGCGATTGCCTGGTTACTAGGTCGTTATCGTATCAAGCAAGGTTATTTTGATATTAGCCTAAAGCGCTTCGAGGATTTATTATTCTACGGTATTGTCGGTGTGGTACTGGGCGGCCGCTTGGGCTATGTGCTGTTTTATCAGTTCAGTTACTACCTGCACCACCCCTTAGAGATTTTCGCGGTCTGGGATGGCGGCATGGCCTTCCACGGCGGCTTAGTCGGCGTGCTGCTGGCAATGCTGTTTTTTGCTCGCAAAGAGGGCAAGACCTTCTTTGAGATTGGTGATTTTGTCGCACCACTTATCCCGCTTGGTCTTGCAGTCGGTCGCTGGGGTAACTTTATGAATGGTGAACTCTGGGGTCGCCCAACCAATGGCAACTGGGGCATGATTTTCCCGATGGCTGATCACCTACCACGCCACCCGTCACAACTTTACCAAATGGCTTTAGAAGGCATTTTACTTTTTGTGGTACTATGGTTTTACTCAAAAAAACCACGCCCAACAGGTTGTGTGAGCGCGGTCTTCTTAATTGGCTACGGCATTTGCAGATTTATCGCCGAGTTTGGGCGTGAGCCGGATGGTCATTTAGGTTTACAGGCCTTAAACCTCAGTATGGGTCAATGGCTCTCTTTACCGATGATTATCCTGGGCATCATTGTCTTTGTGATTAGTATAAAGCGATCTCGCCCGTCAAACTAATTGTCACTCGCTCCTTACCCGCTTCTAATTCAGGACCGGAAAACTTGGCCTCAGCCAGTGAGTCGGCTCTGGCCATCGCCATACGAGGGACAGGTGACATATTGCTGGTTGAATCTCTTAGCTGTACATACTTAATATCGTAATTATCAAATCCAAACTCGCGAGATATTGCACGCGCCTTTTCCTGGAATGACTGAATCGACTCACCACGAATCTCGTTTTCGATCTGACGACGCACCTCAGTTGTCAGATCAAAATTGATATTAGACAAGTTCATCTGCTCACTTACTTCTTCGACAAAGCGGGTCGCTTCAACCATATCCGTTGATGTAACAATCACCTCACCTCTAGCGACATAAGTGGTTTTGCCTGTTTTTTTGCCCTTTTCATCATAGTCTTGTTGTGGCCAGAAATTATAACTGCCCGTTTTAAGCTTAAGTGTGTCATTGGCTTTACCGCTTTCCATCACCGCATTAATGGCTTTATTAACCTCATCTGCTATTGCTTGAGACTCTGTGCCACGCGCTTCTCTAGACAGCGTAAGAATCACGCGATCCTGCTGTACCTCCCTGTAAGAGTCAGCAGATAAATTAATAACTGGTCGATCTTCGGCACGGCTCGCCGCAATAGAACCGCTACTTTGTTGAGCAAAACTCAGTTGGGTAGCAAAAAGAGCCGGTAATAAAAAAGCCAGATGACGAATTTTCATGTATTTCTCCAATAAGTAATGAAATCACTTTAAAACAACTTGACCTGATACTGATACCCTGACGATTTGCTTACCACCTTCCAAAGGCGGCGCAGCGCTGGGTGACGCCGCAGACTCAGCTGAAGCACTAAGTGCCATAGTTGCATTACGTACAGGACGGATAATTGAGCCTGACTCCGAGTCTTTAACCTCAATATTTCTAACCTCAAAGCCGTCATAACCTAAGCCCTGAGCAATAGTATCTGCCTTGGACCGAAAAGAAGCAAGGGCCTCTTCAAGAATTTCCTTCTCTACCGCGCGGCGTAAGCCAGTCGACAAATCAAAACTGATACTGCCTACCAACATATCATCATGTGCTGCTTCAACGAAACTCAGCAATTCATCAAAGTTTTTTGAACGAACAATTACCTGACCGGTCGCAGTATAGGTGATTTTATCTATTTCTTTTGAATCTTTTATGTAGTGAACATTGCGGCGGATGGCGTAATTACCAGTTTCCAGTTCTAGCTCCGTATTGCCTTTGCCGAGCTCAACGACATTACGCATGGCAAGATTGATCTCACGCATGAGCGTGCGCTGATCATCGCCATCCAACTGCTTAGTCAAGGTGACATTTGCCCTATCCTCCCGAATCTCACGATAAGCCTCAGCGCCAACACTTACAAAAGACTCCGGTGCGAGTTGTAGAAAACGTTGTATTTCGCTATCAGTTTGAGCAAAGGCTAAACTGCCGGTGAATAAGAGCGGCAATAAAACAATCTGTCGTAATAGCTTCATAACTCCTCCTTTTTTGAAATAGTTATTCTTAGAGTGAGTTAAGAAGCAATTAGTTCGATGATGAATTGTAATCGGAGGTTATGGTTTGCGAGCGATTAACTGAACTACTGACGCCATACCGGTATGGCCTTGCCCCTCATGAATCTCACGCTCGACCTTGGCCAAGTGGAGAATTTCCAGTTCGGCAAAATCCTGCTGCAACTCCTCTACCGTGTAGAGCAAATTGATGTCTTTGGGACCACCGGTACCAAAGCCTAATTGATCCGTACTGTAGCACTCACAAATAAAAACACCACCCGACTGCAAGCCCTTTTTGATTTGCTGATGCAAGTGTGTGCGATTGGCTTTTGGCATATGACAAAAAACATTAACCGCTGCACCCCACGCCCCTTTAGATAGCTCATAAGCGCCTAAATCAGCGTGTATAGTCGCTACCTCGACACCACGCTTAGCAGCTAATTCTGTGGTCTTTTTGAGACCCGATAAAGCAATATCAACAGCGGTCACTTGATAGCCCTGCTCGGCCAAAAAGACTGAGTTACGACCTTCGCCCTCACCTAAAGAGATAACCGAACTATCTGGAGGAATATGTGTACTAGCAGCCTTTAAAAAGTCATTGGCCTCCTCGCCATAATAATACTCGCTGCCACTAAAACGCTGATGCCAAGTATTGTCTTGTAAATTATTCATGGTGGGGACTCCTGATAGAAATTATTAAAGGCCGAGACTTTCTATAAGTTTATCTAGCTTATCGTTTAACTCTTGATTTTGTTTTGACACCTCGTAACTGATATTATCTTTAGTCGTTTGTCCTTGTGAGTAAGAAGCAATCATATTGGAAGTTAGTGTTGCGTTAAAAGCAGCGATTCCAATGACAATAGCAATAACCGAGCTGACACTCACGACAATCACTGTCGCGCGAGTGCTTTTGTTTTCTTTGCGAATTTCTTGTTTGAAATCATCATTGCTTCTAACAAAGCTCTCGACCATTGACTCAATACGAACCACTCGAGCCTCTGTACGAGCCTCAGCAGCTTCTAACTTTGCGTCAATGTAGTCAGTGTAATTATTCATATCCGAGAGGCCAAGAAATTGTTGAGTATCGATATTAGTATAACTAGAAGTGTAATTATTTGATGCTTGTAAACTTTCTTTTGTGTAATCAATTAAAGCAGAGAGCTTGATTCGATGAGACTCAAGGTCCAGAACATTAGACTCAGACACTTTTAGTCCTCTCTTCTATAGAAGCTAATATTAGCTTAGAAGCTTCTTCTACAGTATCAGAACTTTCTGAGAGTGCATTCTCTAAATCATCTACTGACGCATTAAAATCTCCATATTTCGTCGAACTTCTGATACATTTTTTATTAATTTTAGATGAGCTTTGTGTGTTGTAGAATATGCATAACCTAGCTCACCCAGTGTTAACTCAACATCCTTACCCTTGACGTTTTTTAATTGAGTGCTATCAAATATATCTATATCCGAAAGTTCATCCATCATCTTGCCCTTTACAATGCTCAATCGTATATGCATAGCTTAGGTTAAACAAGAAATTTTAAAATACCCAGAATTACTTAGGCTTGAAATATGAAATTATCTAAAAGAGCGAAAACCTCATCTTGAACTCGTTACCGAGTTTGAGTAGGGAGGAAATCAAATGGCACCAAAGCCACAAAAAACGAGGGGGGAGGGGTAGAAATGGAAAAATTCCAATACTTAATAAATAAGTATTGGAATTTTTCGGTACATCTTAAGGAGAATGTATGATTACCCGCAGTACCGTCTAGGTCGGCATCTCGAACCCAAAAAGTTCAAGTTGGCGGTCGGTTCATAACGATGCTCTGGGATCCTCTAACAGAGAGAGGTTCACTCCTGCACCTGAACTAACCACCTTAGCCATAAGCATCGGTAAGAGATGAAAGACCAAGGTCACGAATACCGCAGGAAAACTTTTAAAGCAATGCTGCTTTGTTTGATTAAGTATAGCACTTTATGCTCGATTTTTAAAGAAAAAATCTTTGATCAAAACGGCTTGGCGCTATAAATCAAAGACTACTTTAAACGGTTAATACCATCATCTAGCAAGGCATTAATATGATCAACTTTATTTTTATAGTCCCCATATGACACACCCTGGAATGGCCCCTCTGTAGACTCAGAAGAAAGCAATTGAGATGATAACTGAATGCACGCCATCAAAGCGACACGCTCGTTGTTCATATTACCGGCAGATTGCTTAATTAATGTCATCAAGTCATTTGCCTGCTTAACCGCAGCCAAAAGCTTTTCTTTTTCGCTAGGCTCACAAGCAAGAGTCAGCTCTTTATCTAAAATTTTAATTTCTAAATGCTCCATTAGGCCTCTCCCTGTGTAACGCCGCCAGGTATATTAGCCAAAACATGAGCAACGCGCTCTTTAGCCTGACTAACACCGGATTTTAATTGCTCCGTTCGGACTCTTAACTGCTGCAGTTCACTAGTTGCAGAGTCTAATTCCGACTGACTAAACTCAAACTGCTGCTTTAAGTGCTGATTTTCAGCTTTTATTTGCTGCTGTTCATTTAGCGCAGATTGTTCTGCTTGAGCTAATTGAGCAGTTAAACTCTGATGCTCTTTACTCTTAGTGGCAAGCTGATTCTGAGTGTCAGATAACTGAGTACGAAGCGCTTCTAGCTGCTGATTGAGCTCATCGCGATCAGTCACTAAACGCTCACTAAGTTGAACTAACAACTCGACACGTGCGGTCAATTGATCAAGGTCTTGTAACATAATAGATGTCTTAAAAATTAAATAAGCAATTCGCTTACTAGTTTAACTGAACCGTGCGACAGTGCAAAGCGACAATAACAAGACTTGCAAAAATCTTGTAAGTCAACATCATAGGGCTGCTGCTTAACGATGTGCTTTAACAAAAAAAGCTCAAGAGCAATTAATACTACACGACTCTTGAGCTTGATTAATATTTCTCCACGAAGACTATATTTAATTTATTAAATACGGCTTTACTGAGACTTATCCCTAGTTTGAATTAACAGCGCTTATTTACTTTCTTGTGCCGGTTCTTGCTGATTTAATGGGACTTCTTCCGTTTCAGGTGTTTCAGGGGCTTCTACCTCAGGGGTTTCAACTTCGATTTCAGTTGGAGTAGATTCTATCTCAACAGGGGCTACCTCTGTTGTTGGTGCAGTCTCTAACTGAGTCACTTCTTCTGTAGTTTCAGTTGCTTCTTCTACAGCCTCGGCCACTGTTTCTGTAAGTTCAGCAACCTCCTCTTCGACAGCTGTAGTAGAGACTGGAGTTTCCTCTACGGCTTCTGGGGCCGGAGTAGCTTCTTCGACAGGAGCGACTTCTTCCGCTGCTGGTGCTTCTTCCGTTGGCGCTGCAGTATCACCACCACTCTCACCCACAGAGATATTACCGCCAGATGCATTAACCATAAAGACTACTGCATTTTTCACTTCCTCATCAGATAAGCTCGCGTCACCACCCTTGGCAGGCATCGCATTAAAGCCCTCTAGTGAGTGTTTAAATAGTGTATCAGCACCTTGGGCAATACGTGGGGCCCATAGATCCGCATTGCCTTTAATAGGCGCATCAGTTACGCCTGTATCATGACAGGTCATACAGAGACGGTTATATACCTGCTCACCTGTTCAAGGCACTGCATCTTTAGGCTCTGGTAAAGGCGCACCTGTATTGTACAAAGCAACTGGGGCAATACGAGATAACACCATCTCAGGCGCCATGGATGCCCTATCCGTACCGCCACTACCTAAATTCATTTTAATTAAAAAGATAAGTACAACAATCGGCACAATCACTACAGAAGAGCCGATTTTCAGCATTTGTCCAGGTGTCTTAGACCCTTGTTGACCGTTGGAACTCATATGCATTTTCCCTTTGATATTGTAAAAAATAAAACAGCACTAGAAACGGGCCACTTTTTATATCTAAAGCAACCCTACCCCCTTCTCTTATCGCTACATTATAACTATATCCACAAAATTTTTAGTTCTTTATTAAAGAGAATTTAGACATATGGCCCCAATCAGAAAAACCCTTTGCTGAAAGGACAATACGACGGCAAAAGAAAATCTAATACGAAAATCACATTATTTCACTAGACTCGATAAATAAATGAGCTAAAATAGCTGCTCATAAATCCTCGTCACCGTAGTTCAATGGATAGAATTAGAGTTTCCGAAGCTCTCGATACAGGTTCGATTCCTGTCGGTGACGCCAGTTGTTTAAGTTAAATCTGGATAAACCTGGACAAAAACGCCTGGCTTTATTAAAACGAAGCTGCATAATAACACTTAGCGAAATCCAGGTACTCCATCAACTCATCAAATATACATCGCATATTTATGTAAGCGATCTATCACCCGTTGTACATAGCGTAACGCATATTTTTCAGGATTTTTTGCGATTTTTTTTCTAAGCTTAATAGAGCTCGGTAAATAGCTATTTTGTCGCCACGCCTGTTCCAAGGTATCTGCCGCACGCAAAGGACTCTTAGTCGCTTCTAAAGTTTCTACCACAAAAAGATCAGTTTTATTAACCTTCGCAGTACTACTGCTATACCAGGCATTAAACTCGGCAATACTGCTCTTTTCTTTATAACGTGCGGCCATGATAGTCGCAGCTCCCGGAATTAATCCGCTATAGAGGTCCTGCAGACAAGCAGGTAGATCCTCATAGCTTCGACTCATTTCTAAAGGGAAAAGCATAAACAACTGCTTTAACGCATCTTCTGTCCGTACATGCTCTTGTTTAGCACCCTCTGCGACACGCAGTAAGTCACGACCTGAGACAGGCCGCGGCCAACTTTGATGTAGCAGAGCCAACATAGCCTGGATCTTTGCACATTTAACTTTAATATTTTTATCATAGACCCGATACTTTTTTACACCCTCTTTTTTAGTAGCAAACGCTTCAAATGAGCCTGCAAATAGTAAATCAGCCAAACGACTAAAATCCGGCTTATTAAAAGCCTCTTGAGAATGTCTGTTAGAGGTTAAAAGACTTTTTCTAAAACTCCGACCAACAGCAAAATCCAAGTATTGCTGTTGAGCAATAGCATGTTTTGCACTGGACTGTAGTGTTAAAAACTCCTTGTTCTCCGTCAATTGATAAGACTCAGGGCATTCAATTTTTGGTTGTGCATCACCAACATAACGTAGATTTGCCTGCTCTGCGAGAGCCGTCATTTGCACTAAATACAATGGATGGTTATGTAATTCTAAATATTCATGTGCCAGGTAATAATCCTGACTTTCACAATCCGGCAATTGAGCGGCCAAATATTCTTTAGCCGCTTGTAATAAATTATGGGGACTTACCCCTTCTGCGAGAAAAGGTATAACTTCGCGTGCCCTATCTACTTTGTCTTGTAGATCTTCAATACCACGGCTATGCCATAGCATCAAATCACGCAAACTCTCTCGAGCACGCCAGCCCGGATAAGTATTGAAACTAATATAGGCTCCACCATTGCTGCCTAAACTTTGTTCAACAACCCTAAAAATCTGTGTTTGAGTTTGCTTGGGAATCCAACTAAGCACACCATGAGCAATGACATAATCAAAAGGCTCTAAATCATTCGGCAACTCAGTCATACTCATGTTTTTTAAAGAAATATTTTTAAGCTGTGCTTGCTTTACGATACGCTGACCTTCTGCAATTTGTGCTTCAGCAATATCAATCGCCACTATATCCGCATCAGGATACATAAAAGCAAAGGGTAAGCTATTCCCACCTGCTGCACAGCCTATTTCCAACACTCTAGCATACTGTACAGCCGGCAAATCCACTCCATACAAATAAGCTGCTGCACGGATATAAGCTGGCGAACACCATTTAAAGGCATGGGATTCATAAGGCATAGTGTTATAGGACTCAGCAACTTGCGCTAGCATTTGCTCAACATCAGTCATAACAAAAGAACCAATAATATTAAATACAATGAATAATGAATAAGCTTTTAGTCTAACATGACAGTTATTACTGCCCGAACATTGACTCTAGCTGGCGTTTGAGTTTTGTCCCTTTTAACTATGTGTTCAATCTTGTCAATCTAAGCTCAAATAGTTATGATTATTATTAATATATATTGAGAGTGGTACAGTACGATTTAGTGTTAATCTATACCGCAAGTCATTCAACTGGCTATTAGCCAACCTAAAGGAGATCTCATGTCTTATACACTACCTGCTCTACCTTATGCTTACGATGCATTAGAACCACATCTAGATGCTCAAACTATGGAAATTCACCATACTAAGCATCACCAAACCTACATTACCAACACAAACAATGCACTTCAAGAAGCCGGTTTAGATTTTCCTGCTATTGAAGAATTAGTATCTAACCTCGACAAGGTACCTGAAAATATTCGCCAATTCGTTCAAAACAACGCTGGTGGCCACGCTAACCACAGTTTATTCTGGCTCGTAATGTCACCTGATGGCGGTGGCAACCCTACAGGCAAAGTAGCTGAAGCGATTGACGCAGATTTAGGCGGTTTTGATGCATTCAAAGATGCCTTTACTAAAGCTGCAGTTTCTCGCTTTGGTAGCGGCTGGGCCTGGTTAAGCGTTACCCCAGAGAAAAAGCTTGTTGTTGAAAGCACCGGTAACCAAGACAGTCCACTCATGACCGGCAATACGCCTATCTTGGGTCTTGACGTTTGGGAGCACGCTTACTACTTGAAGTTCCAAAACCGTCGTCCTGAGTACATCGGCGCCTTCTTCAACGTGATTAATTGGGCTGAAGTTAACCGTCGTTACGAAGAAGCGGTTGCTTAATTAGCACCTGGCTCCTTGTAAAACAAAAGAGGTTAAAAAGTTGATTTAGACTTTTTAACCTCTTATCTTTTCTGCTTACTAAATCGCGCCTACACAGGCGAGTTAACCAAGCGCAGTATCCAGCATCATCATTAAAACAAAGCCCAACATCAAGCCACCGGTAGCCCAACGCTCATGGCCTTTGCGATGCGACTCAGGGATAATCTCATGGCTCACCACAAAGAGCATCGCGCCTGCCGCGAAGCCTAGACCCCAAGGCAATAAATTGGCTGAGACGACAACGGCAATAGCCCCAATAACCGCAGCAATAGGCTCAATTAATCCACTCAAAACACCAATCAATACGGCAAACCAGCGATTATAACCGGCCGCCAATAAAGCTACAGCAACCACCAAACCCTCAGGAATATCCTGAATGGCAATACCCACAGCTAGGGCATTACCTGACACCTCACCCGGTACACCATAGGCCACACCGATGGACAAGCCCTCGGGGATATTATGCAAAACAATAGCAAAAACAAATAACCATGTGCGGCGTAGACGACCCGCATCGTCGGGACCCTCACGACCTTTAATAAAGTGCTCATGAGGCAAAATATGGTCCAACAGCATTAGTACGCTTGCGCCAATCAGCATGGAGGAGCCAATGACACCGCTCGCAGCCCATGGACCACCTCCTAAAACACCCATTGATTGAGCAGCATCAATCCCCGGGATAATCAAAGAGAATGCACAAGCCGCCAACATAACTCCGGCACCAAAACCATAAAGCGTATCTTGGGTACGTTGTGATAAGGTCTGTGAGAATAATACAGGCGTAGTACCAATAGCGGTAGCTAATGCAGCGATTGAACCGCCAATCAGCGCTTTTAACACCACTGGATGTTCATTCATATAATCCCACAGTTGCTGAGAAATCAACACAATAACTGCAGCATAAATCAGCAACCCAACCCACAACTTAACACTATGCCTGAGCCCAATGGGCCGCTTAATCTTTGATAAGGGCGCCGATTCGCTATGATTATTATTTTTCATTAATTAAATTTTTTCCTGTCGCAACGAGGTTAGTATCCGCAAGTTAAAAGCAAAACACTATTCTAACAATATTCAACAGTGATAATAATTACTATTATCAAATAATACGATAGCTTGAGTTAAATACTCTAAACATCTCATCTGATTAATTCATTACTGTTAAGCCAAAGGGATAAGGACTCTCTGGCATTTTACGCGCAATATCCTGTAGAGCACTTTGAATCATCTCTTCAACTACCGGATGATAAAAAGGTGCTGCTAAAAGCTCATGCGCTGTCATCTTCTGGGAAATCGCCAGTGCTAAATACTGACCCAGATGCTCGGCTCTGGCACCAACCATGGCTGCGCCTAGCAATCTCCCGTCTTTTTTATCAGCATAAATACGTAAAACACCTTCTTTGGAAGAAAGGATACGGCTACGTCCATCGTTTTTTGAATAGGCGGCGCCAATGAGTGTCTCATCTTCATCTAAGTCTGTAAAACTGGCTCCTACACTAATAATATCTGGCTGCGTAAAAGCTATGGCTAGAGAAGTCTTACGTTCAAAGGCCTGTGGCAAATCGCGAGACGCATTAAACCCAACAATCGCCCCCTCTGCTGCTGCCTCATGCATTAAAGTGCGATAGGCATTAGCATCGCCAACTAAATACACAGGATAATCTTCTATTTGTAAGGTATTAAGATTGAATTCGGGCATACCGCGCTCATCCAATTTGAAGCCGGCTTCAGCCAGATTGAGCTTATCAATGTTCGGACGACGCCCTAAAGCGACAAGCACCTTGTCTACCGTCACTCTGTTATCGCCACTGACTAATTGTACGCCCTGCTCAGCTTCTTCTAGCTTTGCCGATTCGCCCAAAAACATCGGAAAATTATCAGCAAAGGCTTGCAGTGCATACTTTGCGACTTCCGGATCACGAATACCACCAATCGCCTTTGCCATATCAGCGCCGACTACCTTAACCCCCAAGCGTTGCAATGCTAAGCCCATCTCCAAGCCAATGACTCCCAGGCCTAATAAACCCAAGCGCTTTGGTAACTTTTCTAATTCAAAAAGCTTATCAGTGGTAATTAAATAGTCGCTAAAAGGAGTTAAAAAACTCGGGACGACCGGGCGAGAGCCAACAGCAATAATCACCGCTTTAGCTTCAATACGCTGTATGCCGTCTTCGCCCTCGACTTGCAGTACAGTCGGCTCAAGAAACTTAGCTTCACCCATCAACAAATGCTCACCAGCTGACTTAATGGCATTATCCGCTGCACCACCGGCAAAGTCATCGCGCATTGCACGGACTTTAGCCCAGGCAGCAGCTCGATCAATTTCTAACTGCTCTACACCTGAAATTCCGTAGTGCTTTTGCTCTTGACGCATAGACCAGAGCTCGGCAGCATGTAGCGCCACTTTAGAGGGCATACAACCGACTCGGGCACATGTAGTCCCTAGAGGCCCTTTGTCAATCAAAACAAAACTTTTGTTAGCGCGCTTTACCTCACGCAAAGCATATAAACCGGCTGTACCTGCACCGATAATAGCAACATCAACTTGAAGCGTTTTCATAATAACTCCTGTACCTATGGTTATATTAATTATTTAGATATAGCTAATATAAGGATATTATATAACGTCATTGATGTAAACTTCTTAGTCTTTTTGAAAGCACTTTTGCTCATCAAAGCTTTGTTCAACCAGAGTAATCAGCTGCTGAGGCTCACTAACCTGATCGCCATGAAAGATAATCGACTTACCGCCGGCCTTTAGAAAAGGATTAACGCTTCTTGCGCGGTCATCTAATAACAGTGCATTTTTATGAGCATAACGGGCTTTATACTCACTTTTGTTAACAAAATTAGCAACAAGCTCGATTTCAACATGCTCTTTTAACCAAGCTTGTTTCTGCTGAATCACCAGATCAGGAAACATCTTGCCGACTGAACTGAGAATTTCAACTTGATAACCTAGTCTCTTTAGCTCAACCAAGGCATCTATTACCTTGGTAAAGGGACGAAGCTGTTGATAGAAATAGCCATTACCATCTATTTTTTTGCGATAGGGCTTTTGTTCCTCTCGTGTCAGCGCATTATATTGACTATAAGGCACATGAGGAAACAGTTTTTCAAAGCCATGGACCCAATCCGCCAAGACACCGTCCATATCGAAATAAATTGTTTTAACCATTAGCAAGTCCTTTGATAGAAAGACAATTTCTTAGTCTTAGTCTTGATTCTAGCCCAAAGTCTATGCTCCCTTAAAAGCTCTCCTATGCTACTGATTAATTAAATAATTTGCTAACTCTGTATTACCACCATGTTTATTGAGCTCTACTCACCACATTACTTAATTTTAACTGCCACACCATCACTAAACCTAGTAAAGCAAAGACCATCGTTCCTACCCATGACCATTGCCACCCTCCTAGTAGATTAACCACCCACGCTACTGTTGGCGGACCTAAAAACTGACCTAATGAGGAACATTGCTGTATCCAGCCTACGGTTGAGGCTATGGTTTGAGAGCTAGGAGAAAAGGTAACTGCTAAAAAAAACAAGGTGGCCGGGATTAAACCGCCAACAGCCGAAAATAATAAAACAGCAAAAAACTGCAGAAGAATGTTTTGAGCCACACCAAACGCAAAAATGGCACAGACTATCATGACAACAAAACCTGTTGTTAATAGCGTTTTGGGGGAAAGGTCTTTGTGTAACAGCCGTCCTGCTGCTAAATTTCCGATAATATTCGATCCCGCTACTAATGCCGTCAGAAACCCGGCCATAGGACCAGAAATATCCCCCACAATATAAATAGTAGGTAAGAAACCAACGATAGCGGACCACTGCGCAGCATATGTCCCAAAAACCAAGGCCATCATCCATACTCTTTTAGAACTCAGCGTGGTACGTATCATCGTGCTAACAGTGGGTGCGAGCTGGTTATTAGAGCTGTTCATATTGCTTGCAAGGTAACGCTCACGAGGCAGCACCATGAAAGCAATACAAAGTACAAGCAGAGTAATAACAGCCAAGATGCCCCATAAGACACGCCAAGAGCCAAAACTAAGCAGCCACGAACCAACTAATAAAATAGTGACCGCACCTATGCCCATATAGCAACCCCAAAAACCCATAATACGGCTTACTGCCTCTGGCGGAACGATACGCTTTATAAGTGCCGGTACCGGCAAAATCACCATTAAAAAGCCACAACCTTCGAGAGCCCTAAATAGTAAAATCATCAATTTAGTGTCAAATAGTGTGGCCCCTGCAGAGCTTAGAGTTAAAACACTCAGACCAATTAAAATACAACGACGTAGACCGATACGTTCTGCAAACAAGCCTACAGCCAACCCTAAGGTCATGCCTCCAATCTGCACGGTAGAAAGCAAAAAACCCGATTCCACCAAATCAATAGCAAGCTCACTCTGCAAAGAAGGCAGCGCAGGAGGTAGTTTCCAAATATGTAATGCCGCACAAACACCCGTCAGAACAAGAAAAATCGAGATGTAAAAAGACTGTTTAACAGACATCTTCGTCATGGGATTTATTCCTATCAGGTCAAAAACAATCGATACTTAGAGATGACTATAACTGGCTGTTAACCCGTTAAATCATGGCTGGTTGAGTGAGCATATCACCCATGGCCTGCGTCGTGTAGTTATGCGAATGTATTCGCGCTTCCGGATCGTAAATACGGCTATCAATCATCAACTCATCAGCACCAGTTTCTACGATCAGTTGACGCAAACCTTCTGCCACACTTTCTCGATCTCCTATCACTGTGCAAGCCATGACTTGTTACACCGCAAAGCGAAGAGAACACTGAGCCTACAGCGGAAATCACACCCTAACTAAGGCTATTAATAAAAGTAGTAAAAAAGTCCGTCACCACTGTTTAAAAAAACCTGGCGGCGGACCCGCATTATTTTATAAGCCCTACTTACAGTGTTGAGATATCCATGACAAAGCGATATTTCACATCACCCTTCATCATCCGCTCATAAGCTGCATTAACTTCATCGGCTTTAATCATCTCAATATCTGCCACAATACCGTGCTCGGCGCAAAAATCCAGCAGTTCCTGAGTTTCTTTAATACCACCAATCAAAGAAGCAGCTAAGCTGCGTCGCTTGGCAATTAGGATGTCGACGGTAGGAGAAGGATGTGGCGTGGCCGGTGCACCAACTAAGGTCATGGTGCCATCACGCTTGAGAAGTTTCAAATAAGGATCTAAATCATGTGGTGCAGCCACCGTATTTAAGATGAAATCAAGACGATTAGTATAGGCTAGCATCTCATCTTCATTGCGTGACACCACGACTTCATCAGCGCCCAATGCTTTAGCTGCTTTGCGCTTGGCATCCGACGTAGTAAAAGCTACAACCTGTGCACCCAGTGCATGGGCAAGTTTAATTGCCATATGCCCTAGACCACCAATACCAACCACACCGATCATTTGACCCGGACCAACATTCCAGTGCCGTAATGGTGACCAAGTTGTAATGCCGGCGCACAGCAATGGCGCCACCGCAGCCAACTGCTCTTCAGGATGACGAATATGAAGCACAAAGCGCTCATGCACCACGATCTCTTGAGAGTAGCCTCCCAGGGTATGGCCGGGTGCATCCTCTGTGGTGCCATTGTAGGTACCAACCATGTCATCACAGTAATTTTCCAGGCCTTGGTCACATTCTTCGCAGTGCTGGCAACTCTCCACCATACAACCTACGCCGACCAAATCACCCACCGCATGACTGGAAACCTCAGCACCAACCGCTGTCACGCGACCAACGATCTCATGACCCGGCACACAGGGAAATATCGTACCCTCCCACTCTGCTCTTACTTGGTGAATATCAGAGTGACAAAGACCACAGTAAGCAATGGCAATCTGCACATCATGTGGTCCCGGCGCACGTCTAGTGATGTTCATGGCTTCAAGAGGAAGGTCGCCCGCATGAGCACCATAAGCTTTAATTGTCATGTTAATCCTTTTCTGAGAGGTACGTTGACCCTGGAGGGTGTAAAGTATGGGGCAGTATAAACTGTCCCTCTAACAATAAGTGTAAGCGGAAATTCGACGCTACCCTTACGCCTCTAGAAGTAGCTTAAACTGACGATATCTTGGCCACCTTAGCAGCCTCTAATTCCTCAATCATCATCTCACGAATTTTAAACTTCTGTATTTTACCGCTAGCGGTCATTGGAAACTCGGTTGCAAAGCGGATATAGCGCGGTATTTTTTGACGAGAAATCTGACCAGCACAATACTCGCGCACCTCATCTTCAGATAACGTAGCGCCATCTTTGAGCATAATCCAAGCGCATAGCTCCTCACCATAAATATCATCCGGCACGCCGACCACCTGCACATCTAAAATAGCCGGATGCTTGTATAAGAAATCCTCAATTTCTCGTGGAAAAAGGTTCTCACCACCACGAATCACCAAATCTTTGATGCGACCGACGATATTGCAATAACCGTCTTCGTCCATAACTGCCAAATCGCCAGTGTGCATCCAACCGGCTCTATCAATGACCTCAGCGGTTTTTTCAGGCTCCCCCCAATAACCAAGCATCACCGAATAGCCGCGCGTGCAAAGCTCACCGGACTTACCACGCGGCACGATGCGGCCAAAGTCGTCAATAATCTTCACCTCTACATGCGGATGAATACGTCCCACTGTACTTACACGTTTATCCAGAGGATCATCAATATCAGACTGCATACTGACCGGCGACGTTTCAGTCATGCCATAGCAAATGGTCACTTCATCCATATGCAATTCATCGACGACGCGACGCATCACTTCCATTGGGCAAACAGAACCAGCCATCACACCGGTACGTAAGCTACTTAAATCAAAGGATTTAAACTCAGGGTGCTCCAACATGGCAATAAACATGGTCGGCACACCATAGGCAGCGGTACATTTTTCTTCCTCAATCACCTTAAGGTTGTCCGTCGGATTAAATACCGGACCATGATAGATCATGGCTGAACCGTGCGTTA
>JAAZFX010000171.1 GCA_012511555.1 Alcaligenaceae bacterium
AATTCGTTGTACTACTTAAATTTAAAAAATAAAACTAAACTTTTAAGATACGATTACCGCGACCAATACCGGTCACGCCACTACGCACTGTCTCTAAAATCGCGCCAGGCTCAATCGCTTCAATAAAAGCATCAATTTTCGCCTGAACACCGGTCAACTCAATGGTAAAGGTTTTGTCAGTCACATCAACAATGCGACCACGGAAAATATCACTCAAGCGAGTAACTTCTTCACGCTCCTTGCCAACGGCGCGAACCTTAATCAGCATAAGCTCACGCTCAACCATTGGTGCCTCAGTTAAATCAACTACTTTAACCACATCAACCAAACGATTCAGGTGTTTGGTAATTTGCTCAATTACTTCTTCGGAACCATTAGTCATAATGGTCAGACGAGATAAACTGGGATCCTCTGTGGGTGCTACTGTCAGGGTTTCAATATTGTAGCCACGAGCGGAGAATAAACCAACCACACGGGATAAAGCACCCGGTTCGTTTTCTAATAAAATCGAAATTACGTGTTTCATCTACTCCCCCTATGCGTCAGCGCCGTCGATTAACATCTCAGTCAAACCCTTGCCCGCTTTAACCATCGGCCAAACATTGGTTTCGCGATCGGTTAAGAAGTCAAGGAAAACCAGGCGTTTTTTATGCTCACCAAGGAAAGCTTCACGTAAAGCCGGTTCCACATCAGCCACTTTACTCACTTGAATACCGACATGACCATAACTCTCGGCAAGTTTCACAAAATCAGGAATTGAGCTCATATAGGACTCAGAGTAGCGAGACTCATAATCCAGCTCTTGCCACTGCCTGACCATACCGAGGTAGCCATTATTTAAACAAATAATTTTTGGCGTAAAACCATACTGTTTACAAGTGGCCAGTTCCTGAATATTCATCTGAATCGAGCCCTCGCCTGTAATACAAGCAAACATCGCATCAGGATCAGGGTTAGCCATTTGGGCACCCATGGCATAAGGCAAACCTACACCCATCGTACCTAGACCACCGGAATTTAACCAACGACGCGGCTCTTCAAAACCATAGTACTGTGCAGCAAACATCTGGTGCTGACCCACATCAGAACTCACAAAAGCCTTGCCCTCGGTAACTTCCCAAAGCTTTTCTACGACGAACTGAGGCTTAATTATGTCAGTTTGAGTGTAAGCCAGGCAATTGCGCTCACGCCACTGATTGATTTGGGCCCACCAGGCATCGATATTTTTAGCAGGTTTTTGAGCATCTGCTTTGAGCTCACGTAACTGGGCATTCATCTCTTGCAGTACGTCTTTGACATTACCCACAATGGGTAAATCTGCTCTTACGCGCTTGGAAATAGATGATGGATCCACATCAATATGAATAATCTTACGTTGAACCTGACTAAAGTGCTTAGGATTGGCCACCACACGATCATCAAAACGCGCGCCCACACAAATCAAGACGTCGCTATTTTGCATCGACATATTGGCTTCATAGGTACCATGCATGCCCGGCATACCAACATAATTAGGATGACTGGCATTAAGCCCACCTAAAGCCATCAAGGTAGTAGTGCACGGCGCACCTAAGAGATCAACCAGCTCACGCAATTCCTCTGAGGCATCAGATAAAATCACACCACCGCCGGCATACACCATAGGGCGGGCTGCGGAGCGTAAAGCCATCACTGCTTTTTTGATTTGCCCCTGATGACCCTTGACAACAGGATTGTACGAGCGCATTTTGACCTCGCCCTTGGCCGGTGCATAGCGCGCTGTATTAACGGTAATGTCTTTAGGGATATCAACCAATACTGGCCCTGGGCGACCGGTCGTCGCGATGTGAAAAGCCTTGCGCATCGTATCGGCAAGATCTTTAACATCACGTACGAGGAAGTTATGCTTCACACAGGGACGCGTGATACCAACAGCATCACACTCCTGGAAAGCATCCTCGCCAATCATCGAGGTACCAACCTGCCCACTAATAACGACCATTGGAATAGAATCCATATAGGCGGTGGCAAGGCCAGTTACCGCATTAGTCAAACCGGGACCACTGGTTACTAAGGCAACACCCACTTTATTAGACGATCGGGAGTAAGCATCGGCAGCGTGAATAGCTGCTTGCTCATGACGCACTAAAATGTGCTCGAAATTTTCTTGATTGTAAATAGCGTCATAGATATAGAGTACTGCACCGCCCGGATAACCGAAAACATGCTCTACGCCCTGTTCGGCCAGACAACGCACAGCAATCTCTGCGCCTGTTAATTGTTCCATTTTTTAATCCTTTCATAACTGGTACACTACACTACTGATTAACTGGCACTTGCCGCACCGCTAAGCCATCGCAGCGCTTTAACCCTCACAGAGGATTGCCACCCACAACAACTAACTGCGCGAAAAACAAGGCCATCAGTGGCTTGTACACCGCATAAAACATGCATAAAGTCAGAAATGGAGTCTGCGAATTCGCTTGTGGCAACATCCGGCAGATTTTTTCTAAACTCAGGCCTATAGCACAATGACATAGTGTGTAATTTGTCATTAATAATCAGCGGATAACTGACTACTTACTGTCTATAAAAACCAATGTCTTTTACGATAAAAAAGACACAATCTAAAACATTAGCGCATTGCACAAAAAAAATCAATGCAACAAGACAAAATCACTGTTTTTATTATATAAAACACCACAAAACCTACTTTCATCTACCATTCATGCAACAAACTAATGCACTGCCTAATTGAGCCACTTAAATCCCTTAGAGCCGCACACAAAAGTTTATAATGGTAACTTCATTTAAGGCATTACTTTTTAGGTGATCACAACGTGCAAATTGGAACCGACTCCATCAATAAGTTTTTTCACAGCCCCGAGCTGTATTTTGGTGTACGTAAGGCCTTTGGCTTATTTATCGCTATTTTAGTTTTCTTTGGTTTTTTAGAAGATTATGAATATGGTGTCGCCTTTGTCAGTGGCGTTTTATGCATGTCGATTGTCGATCCGGCATCGGCTTATAGCTTAAGAGTACGCAGCAATGAGCTCATCGTCACCTTGGTTTTATGTAGCGTAGGTACCTTTTTAATTAATCTAGTTGGACCCTACCCACAAATTTCGTGGTTAGTTCTGACAATCTTGGTGTTTTTCTATACACTTCTCGCCTTTTATGGCAAATCGGCTACGCTTATAGGTTTCTCCGCTTTACTCGCCATTTTGATGAACCATAACTTCATCAAACCTTTTGACGAGGCCATGATACATAGTGCCTTAACCTTCCTGGGATGTACTGCTTACTGGTTTTTTAGTGTCAGCATCAGCTATCTATTCAGAAAGTATGAGCAGCGTCTAATTATTGCAAATGCCTTGTATGCAACCTCCAGCTATGTCTTGGCAAGAGCAAGGTTATACGATATAGAAAGAGAGTTAGACAAAAGTTTTTATAAGCTGATTAACCAAACCTCGCGCATGGTCGAAACTCAGCAAATGGCACGAGATATGATTCTGCGTCATTTACCGGATAGTAGCGACCCTAAAACCTACGAACAACGTTCTCGGTTATGGAACATTTTTAATCGCATGGCAGCTATTATGGACAACATGGTTGCTACTCATACCGATTATCAGTACCTGCGCGAGAAGATGGGCGATCATGATGCGCTGCTCTTCATGCGTGACACCTTGGTAATTTTAAGCACTACGCTAAATTATGCAGCGACCGATCTCATTCGTAATGAGCCTATCTCCTATCGAAGCAGTGTAAAAGCAGAATTACGCGCTTTAGAATTTGAGATCGAGCAGTTTCGCAAGCAGAACATGCCGCAAGAGGATCCGGAAGTCTATGGCTTAATTATCCAAATCTATCGTCGTCTCAGAAACACACATTTTAATGTTGAAGAAATCAGCAACAACCTGCGCTACGTTAAAAACTTCCAAGGCCCGCCCGACCCAAAACAAATTGGTCAGGAAATTCCTGCCAGCGCCAAAGAGGCTATCAAGATTAGTCCATCACTACTGCAATTCCGCTCAAGTAATGACTATTCTCTCTCTAGACTCGTTGATCAACTAAAAACCGGCTTAAAATCAGCGATTGTACGCTATGCCACACGAGTCACAGCCGCCGTACTCTTTGTACAGCTAGGCACTGCTTTACTGTTTTTATTACCACTTGAAAATAGTGCTTATCAAAACCTCAGCAACCACACTAACTGGATTTTAGTGACGGTACTCCTAATCATGCGTCCCGGATTTACACTCACACAACAAAGAACCAGTTGGCGACTAATTGGCACCCTGATGGGCTGCCTGATAACCATTATTTTATTTGCAATTACTAAAAACAACTTTGTCATTATGGCTGCTATGTTTATTGCAATGATTTTGGGGAACACCTACATTAAGAGCAACTTCCTGGTGGGCTCTACCTTTATCACAGTGTATATTTTAATTGGTTTCCACTTCCTGACCCCCGGCTTCTACTGGCTGGTCGGTGAACGTGCCTTGGACACCTTAATTGCCTCAGCGATTACCTTTATTTTCAGTTTCTTACTGCCTCGATGGGAAAAAGATCGACTGCCAACGCATGTAAGCAACACCATTGACGCGCTTTATCATTACCTACATGACACCATCGCTTATGTGCGTGTACTTCAAAAGCAACCAAAGGATCAACGTCAGATAGTTCACTCGGAGCCTGCTTTATTGGAAATGCAGCTATCACACAAAAAGATGCAAGATGCTTATGCGCTTTTTGCAGATAGTTTAAACCGTATGATGAGCGAACCGGATAAACGACAATTAGATGTTATTCGCTTAAACCGTATTTTGCTAGAAGCAGACGCACTCGCCAGTCAGATTAACTCCATGGTGCCTTTAATGATTCAGTTTGATGATATTCCCGAGGATTTAGAGAAAAACATTGACTACGTCTACAACATGCTCACCTTAAAGTCTTTTGAAGGTCAAGATAATCCGCCACCGATTGAGTCCGGTCAAGAGTATGTCAGCATGCGCTTTCCTATTAAGCAAATGTACAAGGCCTCTCAGGTTCTCAATCAAGAAGCAACAGCCTTAAAATTGAACTAAAGCACTGCAGAAAGTATGATTAGATCATCACCCAACAACAAAACCATCAAAATAAGCCCATGAATAAACACGACGTCTCCTTTTTCTTCCCTGCTCCTACCAAGCAAAAGTTTTGCACCCAATGCGGTTCAGAACTGAGCCAAATTGTGCCACCAGAAGATAATCAAGTACGAGATACTTGTTTAAACTGCGGTGCTGTACATTACCGCAACCCTTTAATTGTGGTTGGTACAATTCCGGTTTTTGACAATAAAGTGTTACTTTGCAAACGCGCTATTGAACCCCGTTATGACACTTGGACCTTCCCCGCCGGTTTTATGGAGTTATCAGAAAGTACTATCGAGGGGGCTAAGCGAGAAACCCTCGAGGAGTCCGGCGCCATTGTTGAGGTAGGTAATTTATTTACCGTGATTGATGTGCCGCAGACCAATCAGGTACATATTTATTATTTAGCCAAAGCAACCAATGACCATCTAGATCCCGGCATCGAGAGTCTAGAAGCAGCCTATTTTGAGATAGAAGACATTCCTTGGGATAATCTAGCGTTCAGAAGCATCAGCACAAGCTTGGAGCATTATGTGCGTGCCCTGGCAACCGGTGACTTCGGGCCATTTAATTACACCCTTGATTGATGATGACACCACTTTATCTAATCGACGACGAGAGCGACTTACCGCCAAGTCACCATGCTTTGGATGATCCTGACGGCCTAATCGCCGTCAGCAAAACGGTTACCGCCGATTTGATATGGCGTGCCTATCATCAAGGCTACTACCCTTGTAGTCCGGTAGATGAAGAACTTACTCTATGGTGGGCACCATCACAACGCATGGTATTATTTCCTGATAATTTGCATATTTCAAAAAACTTTAAAAAGCTCTTAAAACGAATTACCTTTAATGATACCAATCCAAAAGCCACCCTACAGATCACGATAAACCACTGTTTTGAAGAAGTCATTAGAGCTTGCGCTACGGTACAACGTAATCAGGAGTTTGATGGCAACTGGATTTCTGAAGATATCATTGCAACCTACACCTCCTTACATCAACAAGGTTTAGCGCATAGTTTTGAAGCCTGGCAAGAGGGTGAGCTAATCGGTGGACTTTACGGCGTAAAAATCGGTCGCATTTTTTGTGGTGAATCGATGTTTAGCAAACAATCACAAGCCTCCCGCATTGTTTTTAGCTACGCCGTTAATTTCTTGGCAAATCAAGGTATTATGTTGATAGACTGTCAACAAGACTCAGTGTACCTAAGGAGTTTAGGAGCCACTCTAATCCCTCGCGATGAGTATGAGTATTGCTTACAGATCCTGAGCCCCAATACGGTAATGCCAAGAGCTTGGCCCGCCGGACGTATTGCCTATGATGGTCACTATATTTAAACTTGCGTAGTTATGACAAAGTCCTTTAAGCTCCATCTTTCAGCTCCTAACCAGTGCAGCTATTTGGAAGCCAGGCAATCTAGCTCACAAATTGTGGTACCGCCCGAGGATATTAATGCTTTTTACTATGCCGACATGCTGCGACAAGGTTTTAGACGTAGCGGTGTATTTGTCTATAGACCACATTGTCAGAACTGCCAGGCCTGTATGTCACTACGAGTTGAGGTAGATAAATTTGTACCATCTAAACGCTTTCAACGTATCATTAATAAGAACAAAGACCTGACATACCGCCAACTGCCATTACGCTGGGAAGAAGAGCATTTTCAGCTGTATATGCGCTATCAGCGCTCTCGTCACCAAGAGCAACAAGACGAACACAAAACGCGCGCAGACTACAAAGAGTTTATTTTAAACTCTCAGGTTAACAGTGCCCTCCTTGAATATCGTGATACTAACAATCAACTACAGATGGTGTCTTTAATCGATATTAACGACGACGGCATCTCAGCAGTTTATACTTTTTACGATACTGATAATAAAAATAGTCTTGGACATTATGGCATTTTATGTCAATTAGATATTTGCAAATTGCTCGCAAAACCATGGCTCTATTTGGGCTATTGGGTAGATGGCTGTAGCAAGTTAAACTATAAAACAAACTATCAACCGGCCGAGATTTTCCATGACGGCAAGTGGATTCCTTATAATCAAGAATGAATTTTAATTATTATTGTTAGGACGCATTGTCTATGCTTTCAAAAATCAACCTTTTTCCTTTAGTTCGTCCCCTGCTATTTCGCCTGGACGCAGAAGACGCTCATCATAAAACCTTAGATAGATTGAGCAAAGTGTCCAACAACAGTTTATTAAAGCACTGCCTGACAATGGATGTGCCACAAACTCCTAAAAAGGTCATGGGGCTTACTTTTTTAAATCCGGTCGGATTAGCCGCAGGTTTAGATAAAAATGGTCAGTACATTGATGCTCTGGGCACGCTAGGCTTTGGCTTTATTGAGGTTGGCACGGTCACTCCTAAAGCACAAGATGGCAACCCCAAACCACGTCTCTTTCGTATCCCCGAAAAGCAGTGCATCATTAACCGCATGGGTTTTAACAACCAGGGTCTCGACACTTTTTTAAGCAATGTACAAAAACACAGTTACAGAGATCGCGGTGGTATTTTAGGTTTAAATATTGGTAAAAATGCCGCTACGCCTATAGAAAATGCGGTAGATGACTATCTTATCGGCTTACGCGGTGTTTATGCACATGCTGATTATATTACGATCAACATTTCCTCTCCCAACACTGAAAATCTACGCTCTTTACAGGGCGAAGATGAACTCGATCGTTTATTGAGAGCCTTAGTCGAAGAACGAGAAGTTTTAGCGCAGGCGCAATCCATTAAAGTACCCATTCTCTTAAAAATCGCTCCGGACATCAGTGCAGAGCAATGTGTTGCCATTGCCAATATTGTTCGTGAACATAAACTGGATGGTGTAATTGCTACTAATACCACCTTAAGCAGGGACTATGTAAGAGGCCTTGAGCACGCAGATGAAGCGGGT
>JAAZFX010000172.1 GCA_012511555.1 Alcaligenaceae bacterium
AGGCTCTTGTCAGTGATGGGGAAGAATACCGTGAGTAAACAACCCAGAGCGCTGGTGATGCCTAGAGGCAGTAGTAGTGCTTTAATAGAAACAAAATTGCTCTCAATCCAGAAGATAATCATCCCAATCCACACCGTTAATGAGATGCTGAGCGCCCAATTTAAACGTATATGATCGCTATAGAGCATTGCCGTGTGGACTGCGCCGCCATGCAAGAGTAGAATGAGCAATAAAGTCCAGTGGCGAATCCCCTTGTGCTTCTCCAGCTCTTGGTTTTTCCACAAGGGATACCAAATTGAGGCTGCGAGCAACAGATACGCCAAAGCTGATAGATAGTGCAATACAATGTCTAGTGACATAAAGTAGAAAGGCTTCTTTTAATTAATTAAAACAATAAGAATAAGAGTCATTATATACCTTTCTGCGCAACCATAGAGTGATGAATAATGCTTGATAATTTAACCGATCGTTTATCTAGAGTAGTAAAAACTATGCGTGGCCAGGCTCGTCTTACCGAAGCCAACACGCAAGAGATGCTAAGAGAAGTCCGCATGGCCTTGTTGGAGGCGGACGTTGCCTTGCCCGTTGTTAGGGAGTTTGTTCAACAAGTTAAAGAAAAGGCCATGGGCCACGAGGTCGTGGGGAGTTTAAACCCCGGCCAGGCTTTGGTTGGCGTTGTTAGCGATGAGCTGACTCGCATCATGGGTGGTGATTTACCACTTTCTGAAACTGAGTTGTCCTTAGCCGCTCAGCCACCTGCAGTGATTCTTATGGCTGGCTTGCAGGGGGCGGGTAAAACTACTACTACCGCCAAGTTGGCGCGTCTCTTGATTGAGGGTGAGTTAACTCAAAACGGCAAAAAAATAGATAAAAAGAAAGTCTTGGTGGTGAGTGCTGACGTTTATCGCCCGGCAGCTATTGAGCAGTTAAAGACAGTAGCAGCTCAGGTCGGCGCTGATTTCTTTCCTTCAGATAGTTCACAAAAGCCATTAGATATTGCAGCAGCAGCTTTAGATCATGCTAAGCGTCATTTCTACGATGTTTTAATTGTAGATACGGCGGGTCGACTAGGTGTTGACCAAGACATGATGGATGAGATTAGTGCGCTTCACACATTTTTAAAGCCAGTCGAGACTTTGTTTGTGGTTGATGCCATGCAGGGTCAGGATGCGGTAAACGTTGCCAAGGCCTTCTCGGATGTGTTGCCATTGACCGGTGTGGTGATGACCAAACTCGATGGTGACTCTCGTGGTGGTGCGGCGCTGTCAGTACGACATGTTACTGGTAAACCCCTGAAGTTCGTCGGTGTGTCTGAGAAGTTAGATGGCTTAGAGGTGTTTCATGCTGATCGGATGGCGCAGCGCGTGCTCGGCATGGGTGATATTCTTTCCCTTGTTGAGCAAACGAAACGCAATATCGATATCGCCGAAGCGGAGAAGATGGCCGCCAAGATTAAAAAAGGCGATAAGTTCGACTTAAACGATTTTTTAGAGCAACTGCAGCAAGTCAAAAAAATGGGCGATATGGGCTCCATGTTAGAAAAGCTACCTGCTCAATTTTCAGGTATGGCCGGACAGATGCAAGGACCGGAAGCTGAAAAGCAGTTGCGTCGTACTGAGGGTATTATTCATTCAATGACGATTGAAGAGCGTTCTAAGCCTGAACTTCTTAAAGCCTCGCGCAAGCAACGTATTGCTAAAGGCGCCGGCGTGCAAGTGCAAGAGGTTAACCGCTTGCTTAAGCAGTTTGAGCAGATGCAAGGCATGATGAAGCAGTTCAAAAAGGGCGGTATGCAAAAGATGATGCGTGCTCTAGGCGGTTTAGGCGGTGGCCTTGGTGGTCTGATGGGTGGCGGTGGCGGCCTTCCTGGAATGGGTGGTGGCATGCCCAGTATGCCAGGTATGGGGGGCGGTGGACGTAGTCGGAGCGGTGGCAAGAAAAAACGCCGTCGTTAGACGCTCTGTATAAAATGACAAAAGCCCTAAGCAAATCCGAATGCTTAGGGCTTTTAATATATGCTCTTAAAGCTTATTTTGGAATACGTAAAACCTGACCCGGGTAGATTTTATCCGGATGAGAGAGCATTGGTTTGTTGGCTTCAAAAATCTTCATGTAGTCGTTGGCATTGCCATATTGCGCTTTAGCGATTTTTGATAAGGTATCGCCGGAAACGACTGTGTAGAAGTTGGATTCGCCGTCAGCACTTTCAGCTTCTAATTGATTGTCTACTTCAGCTACACCAATGGTATTGCCCAAGGCAACAGCAATTTTTTCAGCGGTAGCGGAGTCAGCGGCTTTGCCTTTAACCACAATTTTATCACCGTCAACGGCGATGTCTAAGCCCTCAGCGTTTAAACCGTGCTTATCCAATTCTTTTTTAAGTTCGTCAGCGGTTGCAGCTTGCGCTTCGTTGCCACCGAAAATCTTTTCACCAACATTTTTTACAAAGCTGATTAAACCCATAATTTGCTCCTTGTGTGCAATTTAGTAAAAAGGCATTTGCCAAAACTACCTGTTTATATTAGCAAATTGTTTAACAATAAAATATTAAAATTATGTAAAAAATAAAGTTTTTTGATGTTGATTAATTTAAAGAGTAGAAAATTTATCCGTTGCTTTGAGTAAGGCGTTTAAAATACCCGGTTCATTAAAAGCATGCCCTGCATCAGGGATTAAATGAAACTCTGCATGGGGCATGGCTTTGTGCAAATCCCAAGCGGTTTTGCTTGGTGTGCACATATCATAGCGGCCTTGGATAATCACTGTTGGAATCTCGGCCAATAGATGAGCATCACGAATTAATTGCCCCTCATCCATAAAGCCTTTATTGACGAAGTAGTGATTTTCAATACGTGAAAAGCTGAGAACAGCTTCTTTGTCTTTAAGGCTAAGGGCTTTGTTGTTAGTGTCCAGTAGTGAAATGGTGCCGTCTTCCCAGTTCGCCCAAGCATAGGCGCAACGGAGTTTTTCTTCTTCGTCAGTGCCGGTTAGGCGACGATGATAGGCACTGACTAAGTCATCACGTTCATTTACAGGGATTGGAGCTAAGTAACTTTCCCATTTGTCGGGAAATACAAAGCTTGCACCCTCTTGGTAAAACCATTTAATTTCTTCTTTGCGCAGGGTGAAGATGCCACGTAAAATTAAGCCTGCGACGTATTCAGGATGGCTTTGCGCGTAGGCTAAAGCTAAGGTTGATCCCCAAGAACCGCCAAATACCAGCCATTTATCAGCCTTTAAAATCTCTTTGCGAAGACGCTCCATGTCGGCAATTAAATGCTGAGTGGTATTGTTTTCTAGTGAGGCAGTGGGTTTTGAGCGTCCGCACCCACGTTGATCAAACAATAAAATATTGTATAACTCAGGGTTAAATAATTGACGATGATGAGAGCTGCAGCCAGCACCGGGCCCGCCATGCAAAAAGACGACTGGCTTGCCTTGCGGGTTACCGCAAAGCTCCCAATAGATTTGATGACCGTCGCCACTGTCTAAATAACCGTGTTGATAGGGTTCGATGCTTGGATACATAGCTTATTTCTTCTCGAAAATTAAATCCCACACACCGTAGCCTAACTTGATGCCACGGTTTTCAAATTTGGTGAGAGGACGATAATCTGGTCTTGGTGCAAAGCCTTCAAAACGGTTTTTTAACGCTTCTTCGGCGCTTAAAACCTCCATCATTTGCATGGCGTAGTCTTCCCAGTCCGTGGCGCAATGAATGTAACCACCCGGCTTCAAGCGGCTAACTAATTGCTTAATAAAAGGTGACTGCACCAAGCGGCGCTTGTGGTGACGCTTTTTGGGCCAGGGATCGGGGAAGTAAATATGTATGCCGTCTAAAGAATCAGGCAATAGCATATGGTTAACAACATCCACCGCATCATGCTGGATGATGCGGATATTAGGAATGCTCTGCTCGTCAATGCGATTTAATAAGGCACCTACACCGCCGGAATAAACCTCAACGCCGAGAAAGTTTTTATCGGCAGAGTTTAAAGCGATTTTAGCGGTGGTTTCGCCCATGCCAAAACCAATTTCTAAAATGGTTGGGGCAGAGCGAGCAAAGACCTCTTCGTAATTGAGCGGTGTTGCCTGATAGGGCAGGCACCATGTCCGGTAAAGCTCGCCTTCAAGCGCATTTTTTTGTTTTTGAGTCATATGCACGCTTCGGTGAACAAAGCTTTTGATATGGCCCCAATCCTTTTTTTCTGCGCTAACTTCCTCGTTAGGAGCAGTCTGTTTGTCTGTGTTTGTATCTGTCGTATTCATTTAATTTAATATTTCACGCAACAACTAATGGTTTATTAAAGAACACGCATGCCAGGTTCAGCGCCGGCAAAAGGCTCAAGCACATAAATACCCGGGTTGTTCTTGCTGTCAGCATGAGATGCAGCAAGGACCATGCCCTCAGAAAGACCAAACTTCATCTTGCGTGGTGCCAAATTTGCGACCACCACTGTTAGTTTGCCGATCAACTGCTCGGGTTGGTACATAGACTTGATGCCTGAAAATACCTGACGGGTTTTGCCTTCACCCACATCTAAGGTGAGGCGTAGTAGTTTATCTGCACCGTCGACATGCTCGCAATTGACGATTTTGGCAATACGTAAATCGACTTTGGCGAAATCATCAAAGCTAATGGTCGGTGCAATTTCCTCACCACCAGGTTTGATAACTTCCTCTACTGCTTTGCTCTCAGCTGTAGTCACTTCTAATAACTCATCTAAATGCTTTTCTTCAACACGCTGCATTAAGTGTTTAAATGGGGTGATGGTAGCCGGTAATTCAGCTGCGTCACTCCAGATAAAGTCACGGCTTAATCCAAACAACTCGTGTGCAACACGCTCAGCTAGAGCAGGTAGTACAGGAGCAAGCATCACTGATAATGCTTTGAAGCCCGCTAGTGCACGTGAGCAGATATCTTGTAACTCAGCCTTGGTCTCTGCAGAAGCCTCGCTGATGCCTTTGGCCATTACCCATGGTTGTGCTTGGTCAAAGGCTTGGTTGATTTTGTCGGCTTGGGCCATGATAGTGCGAATGGCGCGAGCATACTCACGTGCTTCAAAGTCAGCAGCTATTTGCTCGGCAAGACCTTGATATTCAGCTGAAAGTGCTGCTTTATCACCTAAATAAGCCAGTTGACCATCAAAGTGACGGCTAATAAAGTTGGCGGCGCGGCTGGCAATGTTAATGTACTTGCCGATTAGGTCAGAGTTAACACGGGCGATAAAGTCTTCAGGATTAAAATCGGCGTCTTCAACACGGCTATTTAATTTAGCAGCCAAATAGTAACGCATCCACTCTGGGTTCATGCCGATGTCTAAGTAACGCAGCGGTGAAATACCGGTACCGCGGCTTTTTGACATCTTCTCGCCACTCACGGTGATGAAGCCGTGGGCGTGCAAACCGTCAGGTGTCTTGCGACCTGAGAATTTCAACATGGCAGGCCAGAAGAGGGCGTGGAAATAAATAATGTCTTTACCAATAAAATGGTATTGCTCAGTATCGCCGTCAGGGTCCTGGAGGGCATCAAAATCAATACCCATTTTGTTACAGTATGCTTTTAAAGAAGCTAAGTAGCCTACCGGCGCATCTAACCACACGTAGAAGTATTTATTTGGAGCGTCAGGGATTTCAATGCCGAAGTATGGTGCGTCACGCGAAATATCCCAGTCATCTAATTTGCTTTCGTCAACACTGGTACCTAGCCACTCACGCGTTTTTGCTAAGACCTCAGACTGTAAGTGCGGATTACCCAAGGCGTTTTTGCCATGAGTCCACTCTAATAAAAACTCCACACAACGCGGATCAGATAAATTAAAGAAGAAATGCTCAGATGATTTTAAGACTGGTGTCGTGCCGGTGAGCGTGGAATAAGGTTCAATCAGCTCAGTTGGGGAATAGGCCGTGCTGCAATGCTCACAAGCATCGCCATATTGATCCTTGGCATGACATGTTGGGCATTCACCCTTAATGTAGCGATCGGCTAAGAACATGCCCTTGACCGGGTCATAGAACTGCTCAATACTACGCTGGCTGATGAAGCCGGCCTTCTTGAGGGCATAATAAATCTCGTGTGAAAGCTCGGTGTTTTCAGGGCTGTGCGTATTGTGCCAGTGGTCAAATTTAATATTAAAGCCGTTTAAGTATTTAGGTCTCTCGGCGGCAACTCGGGCTACTAGCTCCTCTGGCGTGATGCCTTCACTTTCGGCTTTGAGCATAATCGGTGCACCGTGTGCATCATCGGCACCGACAAAATGGACAGTATGACCCGCCATTCTCAATGCTCTCACCCAGATATCAGCTTGGATATACTCCATGATATGACCGATATGAAAAGAACCATTGGCATAAGGTAAGGCGGTAGTAACGAATATAGTGCGGGACATAAGCGATAATTTTTATATTAAAAAAGAAAAAGGATTAATAATAATTAACCCTTTATTCTAATCTATTAACAGCTAATAATTTGATAGACAGGTGGTTATTACAGAAGAGAATGTCTATTTGAGCTCTTTGAAGTCTACATCAGTCACCTCAGATTCCGGTGGTCGTGTAAAATCACCAGATTGGCTTTGATACTTACTTTGATAATGTGTTTTGAAGTGTTGAGTTTTGCTACGGGCGCGCGAGCTGTGTTCTTGCCAAAATTGTTTGGCTGAAAATGACTTGCCGCGTAGGCGATTGACGATATAGAAAATACCTACTCCAATGAGCAGAATGAAAATAAATGTAAAGGCCAATATTAAACTAATAACAGAGATAGTAATAAAGGCTATAGTGGCAAAAATACGTTGAAAAAAATCGTTCATGTTACGAAATACTCCGTGCTGTGATCTGGTTTTCGTAGTCTAAATAGCAATACAGAATTAATATGACTTATTACTTATTCAATTCTACTTTATAAAATTGGAAAATCATCGGAATGAACGCAGAACTTGCAACCTTATACAGTCGCTTACAAAAAGAACTGGTCGATCCCAGTTTAGGAATTAACATTGGTCACAAAATCAAAGAGCGTGACTTGAATATTAAAAAGGGTGTGATGTCTTTAATTAAGGGCTCAACTCTACATTTCAAGTTCGAACCCGGCTATTTTTTGGGTAAGGACAAAGAAAAAGTTATTCTTCATATTCGTCAAATCGCCGACGAGTGCGGTTTCCCCGAGATCGAGATCGAGTGGTCGGATTTAATTCGCAGCCATATTGTTCAGGGCAGTCTTAAGCCTCTCAAAATGGTTAAAAATATTATTGCCGTCTCGTCGGGTAAAGGCGGTGTGGGTAAAAGCACTACCTCGAGCAATGTCGCCTTGGCATTATCTCAAGCAGGTGCCCGCGTGGGTATTTTAGACGCAGACGTCTATGGTCCTAGCCAACCTTTAATTTTAAATATCGAAGATGCCAAGGTTGAGAGCACAGGCGAAGGTGAGGCGGGGCGTATGAAGGCTCAGGAAGCCTATGGTCTAGCTGTTAACTCCATCGGCTTTATGTTGGAGCCCGATGCGCCGGCTATTTTGCGCGGACCTATGGTGGCACAAGCCGTAGAGCAGTTGCTTACTCAAACTGCATGGCCTGATTTAGACTATTTAATTGTTGATATGCCTCCGGGAACCGGTGATATTGCTTTGACTCTTTCGCAAAAAGCACCAATGACCGGTGCGGTTGTGGTGACAACCCCACAGGATGTGGCTTTATTGGACGCACGAAAGGGACTACGCATGTTCCAAAAGGTTAATATACCCATTGTAGGTGTTGTGGAAAATATGAGCGTTCACGTCTGTAGTAATTGTGGCCATGCAGAGCATATTTTTGGCGAAGAGGGTGGCAAGAAAATGGCTGAGGAGCTTGAGGTGCCTTGGCTAGGTGCTTTGCCTCTTAGCAAAAAAGTACGTGAACAAACTGATGCCGGTAGGCCGACAGTCATTTCTGACCCTGAGTCTGAAGCAGCTAAACGTTATGCCTTGATTGCTCGTCGCTTAGCCTTTAATATCTCAGAGTTGCCTGTGGATCGTTCCGGTGCTTTCCCTAAAGTGGTCGTAGAAAATATATGATCTTAAGGTAATTTAAGATACTCATACAGATAACTTATTTAACAATTGATGGATTCAACGAGTAAATTTCTTCGTAAGTCCCCTTGTGTGTTTTTAATGGGCCTGCTGGGTTCGGTTTTCTCTGGTTCTGCCATGAGCCAATCCGAGTCTTTAAGCGGGCCTGTTTATGAGCGCGAGCTCCAACAAGAGGCACTAAAAGAAGCTCAAGCATTGGTCGAGGCTGAGACCAGAGCTATAGCAGAAGCAGAGGCTGAAGAGGCGGCAGCAGAGCTTAGGGTGCCTGAAGTTATTATTATGCCTGGTGGATTGGCTCCGGAGGACCTGGAGGTTGTTCATTCGGCTATTTCATCTGTGGTGCGTCAGGCCGATGATCAAGATAGCCGTGAGGCTGATCGAATTCGCCGTCGAGGTAGAGACGCCGTGCTGTCTTCCCTTGCTACCAGGGGCTATTTTGATCCCCAAGTAACACTTGAAGTCGGTGAAGACTATGAGGGAGATACTTGGGATATCAGTATTGAGCCCGGTGAAAAGACGGTGGTCAGGTCAGTGAAAAATGACTTCACCGGTACCATTGCCAATTCACCGAACTATAAGCAGCGTCTTGCGGATATCCGCCAAGACTGGGGACTCCCTGAAGGCAAGGTGTTTATCAATAAGGATTGGAGTAACGCCAAGAGCTCCTTGTTAGAGGCTGTTGCCGCCGATGATTTTTATCTTGCTCGTCTGACTCATTCTCAAGCGCTCATTGACCCCGATGAATCTAGCGCTGAATTACATACCCTTGTGGATAGTGGGCCAGCCGTTCGTTTGGGGCATACGGAGGTGCATGGTTTGCGCCGAGTGCCGCTTAGTTTAATTAGGCGTTATGTGCGTTATGAGCCCGGAGAGCCTTTTTCACAACAAAAATTAGATGAATGGCAACAAACATTACAATCCACTAATTTTTTCCGTGGTGCTTTTGTTACTGTTAAAAAGCCTGAAGATCCAGCGGTGTATGAGGAAGATGAAGCTAATTTGCCGGTTTTAGTAAGGGTTACAGAGGGGCC
>JAAZFX010000173.1 GCA_012511555.1 Alcaligenaceae bacterium
CTACAGCGAGTGAAAGATGCAGATTGTATTATGTTGATTGGGGGGCGTTTTTCTGAGGTGCCTTCTCAGTCTTATTCTGCACTTAATATCCCAGTCCCACAGCAAACGTTGATTCATGTGCATCCTGATATTAATGAGTTAAATCGAGTTTATCAGGCGCAACTAGCGGTTAATGCGACACCAGGGGCTTGGGTAGGCGCGCTCTTAGAGCGAGCTGTTGATGCTGTGTCTAGTAAACGCAAGGACTTGGTTTCAGATGCTCGCGCAGAGTACTTGGCATGGAGTGACCCACAAAGCGTTGAAGTTCCCGGGGCGCTGACGATGTCGCATATTATGCAGTACCTGGAGTCTACACTTAGTCAAGATGCCATTTTATGTAATGGCGCAGGAAATTATGCGTCTTGGTTACATCGTTTCCATCGCTATGAGCGTTTTGGCAGTCAACTGGCGCCGACTTCAGGCTCAATGGGTTATGGCTTGCCGGCAGCGGTTGCTGCTAAGACGATACGGCCAGAGCAGCCAGTTGTTTGCTTTGCTGGTGATGGTTGCTTTTTAATGCATGGTCAGGAGTTTGCAACCGCTGTTCAGTATGATTTGCCCATCGTCGTCTTGATTTTTGATAATGGTATGTATGGCACTATCCGTATGCACCAAGAACGTGACTATCCAGGTCGTGTTAGCGCTACTAATCTTAAAAACCCCGACTTTGCAGCTTATGCAAAGGCATTCGGCGGTCATGGTGAGCGAGTTGAGTCTAATGATGAGTTTGCAGCTGCTTTTGAGCGTGCCGTAGCATCGAATCGACCAGCTATTATTCACTGCTTGATTGATCCTGAAGCAATCACGCCAGTTGCTACTTTAAGTGAGATTCGTGAGCGTTCATTAGCACGGACTTAATGCGCTGAAATGCTATGATTAAGGTCGTAGCATTTCATTTTTATACGTACCGCATGAATTCAATCGCCTACTACAACACTTACGCCGAGCAATTCGCTGATTCAACTTTTGAAGTCGATATGGAGAGTCTTTATCAGCCTTTTTTAGCGCTTTTACCTGCCGATGCGCACATATTGGATGTGGGCTGTGGCTCGGGTCGCGATAGCCTTGCTTTTAAAAATAAAGGCTATGAGGTTGTGGCGATGGATTATTCTGAAGAGTTGGTTAAGAAAGCCACTGAATTAACTGCTATCCCGGTAAGACATCAAAGTTTTTATGATATCGCAGAGTGTGAGGCTTATGACGGTATATGGGCTTGCGCTTCATTGCTGCACTGTGATCGCGAGCGTTTAGTCGAGGTCTTACAGAAATTGGCCAACGCGCTTAAACCTAATGGTGTGTTATATATGTCCTTTAAATATGGTGATAGTGATCGTGAAAAAGATGGTCGTTATTTTACTGATTTAAATGAGCAGCAAGCCGGGGAGTTATTAGCCCAACTAGATTCAGTAGCGTTGTTGCAGCAGTGGGTTACCGTGGATCAGCGTCCGGATCGTGTAGAGCAGTGGTTAAACCTTCTAGTTAAAAAAGTTTGATTTTAAGGTGCTATGACTGTTTTTTACGAGATTGAGCCTTCTCTGGAAAATTATTGGCGCTCGATCATATTGTTCGGGCGCAATGTCGCTTCATACAAGTTTGCCCTCGCTAAATCCCTCTACGAATTAAGAGATGCTGACAATACACTGATCAAACTCGACCAACTGGCTGAGCCTTTTAGTCGTCATATTTGTGAACATTTAAAAACGGTAGATAAGCAGGGTACCTCTGCTTCCAGTAAGTACTTGGATGTTTGTCGTGATTTCAATGCAGGCGAGGCGTCTCAAGAAGAGTTGATTGACAAGACGGTTTATTACGGATTTAAAGACGTGATTGGCGCCTTTCATAATGTGCATAGCCAAGAAGTACCAAAACGCTTTTTTGAGGATGCGCGTAAAACGCATCAGGGCATTATTCTCAGGGATGAGCTGTATGAACTCTTTGAAACTGTTAACTCGGATGATTTAAACGACGAGACAGAGGCTCGCTGGCGCCTGGTTGAAACGGCTTGGGATATGAATTTACCCAAGCAGCTGGTACAAATTGAGCACGACGGTGAGGGCGGGTTTATTGCAGACAACAGGATACGACGCGTTAACGTTACCCCGGTAAGGCCTGCTTTAAATGGCTATCAGAAGAGTCGTTGCTTTTATTGCTATGCGCCAATAACCATTGAGTCCCTGCAAGAAAATACCGCAGACGTTGATCACTTTTTTCCGCATTTGCTGCGCCATTGTGATGGTCAAAAACCCATCAATGGTGTGGCTAATCTTGTGTTAGCCTGTCCTAATTGTAATCGTGGTGTGAGCGGTAAGTTTGAGCATCTGCCAACGGTGGGGTTGCTAGAGCGCTTGCATAAACGCAATGAGTACCTAATCAACAGCGCTCATCCATTGCGTGAAACCTTGATCATGCAGACCGGACTCACAGAAGAAAAGCGGCGAGGCTTTTTCCAGGACGCTTATAATTGTGCGGAATTGCATCTGGGGATGTTTGAAAAATGGCAGCCGCAGCCGCAGGGTAGTGCGGTGTTCTAAGCGCTTCGTTCTTTGATGCGCTGGCGGTTAATGGCTAACGCCTCTTCGGTGGGCTCCCATTCACCCCAAAAACGATCAGGAATATTCGGAAAGTCTTCACGACGAATGCCGCTAAAGGAGGGTTTGTAGTTACGCTTTTTCATCTCGGCAATTAGCTCATTATGGCGTCGGCTTAAATAGCCCAAGCGCGTATAGAAAAATAGCACATGCCCTTTGCCCAAGGTATAAGCGGGCGGTTGCTCAAAGTGTTTGCGTTGCGCGGCTTTTTCTGCCAAAGCAAATACTCTGGGTAACTCACGGTATTCGGCAACGAGGTGAGGGCCGCTAAGTTCCTCAACGGGCACGCAGTTAATTCGGGTCATTTGTTTTTAGTCTTTGTTTGTTGATAATGTAGCAAGATTTTAGCCTGAACATATTAATCTTTAAAGTGTATTTCGAATGAATGTTATTATTGAGAATCATTATCATTTACTTTGTTTGGAGTGATTCATCATGCAGCAATTCAATACATCTAAGACACAGCCTAGCACTCATAATTATGCAAGTACGTTCAAACGATTAATGGGCGGACTAGTGTTGATCAGTAGCGCGGCGCTAGCTTTTTCTGCGTCAGCCCAAGAGATAAATTTACATCATCCACAAGACATCGCTAGTTTAGCTGGTGAACCGTCGGCTAGCGGTTCGCGTGCCTTGCCATTGTTTGCCAATGAAGATGACACAGTGCGTGTCATGCGTATATGGTATCCGCCAAATGTAGAGCTGTCACCGCATGGTGAAATGAAAGAGGGGCAGGCAGCAATTGTCACTATCTTGGCGGGTGATATGAAATTCGCTATGGGCAGTGAATTTGATGCGAACAGACTGGAGACCTTGCCGGTCGGTAGTGTTTTTGTACTTACTCACGAAAATGCGGCGCATTTTGCCACCACGGGGCCGGCTGGTGCGCAGTTCCTAATTGTCGCTGGACCAGAAAAAGATCTGAATAGCGCAGTGATCAGACGTTAATAGATAGGCTAGTCGGTGATTGAGCTTAGGTGGGTGTGAGGTAGCCGATGGCAGGTGGCTCCTCACTTCCATATCCTACGCTCTAAATTGTCGGGCTACTTTAATTCTACCCGCGCCTCTGGCAATATCTCAAATAACACTTCTTTAGGGCGACATTGGCGTGTACCATTCGGTGTTACCACCACGGGGCGCTCCATCAAAATGGGTTCTTTCACTATCCAGTCTAAAAGCTCATCGTCCGACCAGTTAGGATCGTCCAGGTTATTTTCCTGATAAATAGCTTCTTTTTTGCGCATAAACTCGCGCGTGCTCAGCCCCGAGTCTTTTATTAGTTGTTTAAGCGTGTCTTTGCTTGGTGGGGTCTTGAGATACTCAATCACCTCAACTTCAAGGGCAGTGTTTTTAATTAATTCAAGGGTGTTGCGGGAGGTGCCACAGCGTGGATTATGGTAAATCGTTATATTAGTCATTTAAGGTTTTCCTTGACGTAAACGTAAACAAAGTCAATAATTATTTTAATGCTAGCGTCTATGCAGAAATTTTCGATTATGATAAAGACGCATCAATAGCAACTGTATTGATGACATCATAATCGAAACAGATAAAAAATTAAATTAGAGGGAGACAAATGACTTCGTTAAGCTATGTACATGGTGCGTCTGACAAAGCACTATTGGGTAAAACAATTGGACAGGCTTTTGACCAAGCCACCGAGCAATACGCAGACGAGTTGGCTTTGGTATCGCGTCAACAAGGTATTCGTTATAGTTACCGTGAATTGCGTGAGCAGGTCGATCGCGTCGCGTGCAGTTTACGTCGCTTGGGGTTCCGTAAAGGTGATCGCCTAGGATTATGGGCAACCAACTGCGCCGAGTGGACAGTGATTCAGTACGCCACTGCTAAAGCAGGCATCGTATTGGTGACTTTAAACCCATCCTATCGACGCACAGAGCTTGAATATTCACTTAATAAAGTCGGATGTGCTGGTCTAGTGACTATTTCAAATTTCAAAGACAGTGATTATGAGGAGATGATCTACGATGTGGTGCCGGAGCTTAAAACAGCGCCTATTGGTGGACTTCGTTCAGCGGCTGTATCGAGCTTACGTTATGTGATTAAGTTGGAGGAAGCGGCTAGTGAAGGGATGCTCAATTACAGCGCTTTACTGGTTGAGCCGACGGCTGAGGAATTGACGGAGTTACAGGCCTTAGGTGAAGAGCTGCAATTTGATGAGCCGATTAATATTCAATTTACCTCGGGTACCACCGGCGCACCTAAGGGGACGACCCTCACGCACAACAATATTTTAAATAATGGTTACTTTATTGGTGAGAAGATAAAGTTAAGCGCCAAAGACCGTGTGTCCATTGCGGTGCCGTTATTCCACTGCTTTGGTATGGTGATTGGTAACCTCGCTTGCGTAACGCACGGTTCAGCCATGATCTATCATGGTCCGGTATTTAATCCGACGGACAACCTTAAGGTGATTGAGGAAGAAAAATGTACCGCTGCCTATGGTGTGCCGACCATGTTTATTGCCATGTTGGA
>JAAZFX010000174.1 GCA_012511555.1 Alcaligenaceae bacterium
CGTGTGAAATCCGCAAGGAGAACACCTAAAGGCTAACGCTTTTAGAATCCCCCACTTGAGGTGTAAGGAAAGTGGTGGGAGTATGTCAATAAGAAAACCTTCTTTAACAAGGTGTTGTAAATCTCGGTTAGTATCAACCGAATGCCCTGTAAGAGAGTGCTACATATTATTTGAGCTAATTAAGTATTAGTACCGATGGTTCATTAGCTGTATTTTGCTGTTTAACTAAAAAGGGAGTGGCTATCATTAAAAGTTAACTATCACCATACGCAGGTGCGATATCAAATGCAATTACTTCTACATTATTTTGAGCTGCATAAACTTAAAATCCACTTGTTTTTATTGTTAATATCTTATATTTTTATTATAATTTGCTTATGAATAAGGTATTGTATCAACCAAAAGCTATTAAGCAGTTGAGAAAAATACTTGCGCAAAAAGTAATTAGAAATAAAATTAATGATTTGTCTAATATGCTAAATTGTCATCATGTAAAAAAGCTAATTAATCATCAATATGACTATCGCTTAAGAGTTGGTAACTATCGAGTGTTATTTAACTATGACGATGTGATCAGTATTATTTCCATTGAAGAGGGCAAAAACCGTGACGAACGTACTTATTAATCATCAAGTGATCAAGGACAGGCAGGGGCGGCCTGAGTATGTTGTGGTGCCATATGATGAGTATTTGCAATTAGCCAATCAAGCTAAAATCAATGTGGAGTATGGTGTTCCGAGTGAAGTAGTTGATTTGATGTTTGATAAAAATTACTCGCCGGCGCGTGCTTGGCGTGAGCACCTTGGGATGACTCAGGCTGAAGCTGCCACCAATATTGCTATTTCCCAATCAGCTTATTCTCAATTTGAGTCTTCAACACGACCACATAAAAAAACACGTCTTAAGATTGCACAAGCTCTAAATATTCATCCCGAGCAGTTGGATATTTGAAAATCAAATAAATGGTTGGGTATTTGAGTTACGGTATCTGTTGTGATACGTGCTTTATTCGTAAAATTTCGACGCTACGAGTTTCCCTTGCTATATGATAGAAAACGATATAGCGCTTATGTAGAACCAGCTCGTACAGCCAGCTTGGCAAGCCGTGCGACCCTTACGGCCAAGTTGCGGAAATTGAGAAAGCGAACGGATCTTGTCCCGCAGTTCTTGTCCGAAGCTTTTTGCCCTTATTGGATTGTCTTGAGCGATATAGTCAATAATAGTATTAAGATCGCTCTCCGCTCGTGGTCGCCATAGCAAATTGTAAGGTTGTTTACCCTTCATCATAAATTAGTCCGTCGACTTCATATGTTCAGCTATGCGGCTCGCCATGCCAGTCATTACTTCATCGTGGGAGATGCTTGGACGAGGATCATCAATCGCATCTTGAATTTCTGCCGCAAGCCACTCGTTATAAGCAGCAGCTTCGTGCGTATTTTTTAAAGCTTCAGCTCGGTTTCGTCTGCTACGCATCATGTCTTTTGCCTCCGGATTCCAGTTGCTTGTATCAACATTAGCAACCACAATGCCAATATTCCGCAAGAGCTTTAGCGCAGAAGCGGGACTACCGAAATGGCGAGGTTCATTTGTGCGAGCTTTTGCTAAGAGAACTTCTTGTTTATTCCGAGTGATGATTTTAACGAAGAATCCAGCGCCTTGACCTTCTAATGTGACTGTCGTTACACCGCCCGCCATAGTTGCCGTTCTTAGCTGATCTAACGTTATGCTTTGCATTGCTCTATCCTTGTCAGGTTATTCCACAATTGATAATTATATTGTGCGCAATTGATAGATAATGTGCAAGTCTTTATTAACAGTCATCCTATTTATCTCTAGAATAAAGAAACGGACATTGGCTTTTTACGCTAAATAGGCGGTTGGCATCGGTCTCGTGCTAGTTGCTTAAGACTTCTAACCTCGCCTATAGCTCAATATCCGCCCTTTATAAGGCGCTGCTTCTTCGGCACTAAAGGCCACCGGAATTTCTTCAAGTTTAAATCCAATGTTTTTCATAATGCGACTAAATGGGTTTTTATAACCACGCCCGGGGCAGGTGAGGAGGACTTTACATATCGGTGAAGACATTTTTTCTATGACCTTGCCAAGTAATTCAGGATTGCTTGGATCGTAGAGTACGTCACTGGCAATAATCAGATCATATTTATCATCAACTAGTGGCTCGTCCCAATCCAGTTGTATAAAAGGAATGTCCTTTAAGTCATTGAGTTGGCAGTTATAAGATAAAAATTGACGACTAACAGGATGATAATCACTGGCGGTAATATCTGCGCCGCGATATTGCAGCACCAGACTCGGCAGGGCGAGTCCGCAACCCAGTTCAAGAATTCGACGATCCTTTAAATGAATCTTCTTCATGGCTTTGGCTAACACGGTGCCGGCAGGCCAAAGCTGCCCAAACAGGCTCCAACTCGCATCACAGATCCCTGCACGTTCAGCATCACCATCAGGATCGGCATATTGATTACGGTCTTTGAGGGCGCGTAACTTTCCCCTAAATGCGCCTATTTTAAAGTCTAGTTTTTGTGTTTGAATGGTATGCATACCTGACCTCCTTAATTGTAGTTTGGCTATGGGCAGCTAGCATTGATAGATTTTTTTAATGAAAATCTGCCATCAGCTTAACATTTTTATTCGCTTAGTGCAAAAAATCATTTATTTTCAATATGTTATATTTTTTTAAATTTAAATTAATTAATTGTGTGATAAGTAAGTCCAAGTTTTTAGTATTGCATACTAGTGCAGAGGCGAATGTGACAGGATGTTTATATCCACTTGTGCAGAATGACTGAATTATTTGTGTTTTAATGCTGAAATAGAGCAAACAATTAATTTTTGGATCAAAACATGGACTTTAAAAGAGCGATTGCTATTGCTGAGAAAAATGCCAAAGAGCTTGTGCCAGAGGCATATAGCTTTACGCCAGAGGGCGCTATTATTTCAGATGGAAATTATGAGATTACACTAAGTTATTATGTGGCTGGAAAAGGGCCACTTGAGCTAACGAGTGGTGAAGATGGTAAAAACAATCTTTCTAAATTGGCTACGCTGATGGAGATGAAAAGAGAGTATAAAGTTTTTATTGTTGATGAGCATGACTTCTCTTTTAAAGGATTTAAGCCCTCTAAAGAGGGGTGATGCACTATTATCTATTATGGAAGTTGGTTCAAGGTTATAAGGATGTTTGGATAACACCTTATATTGCCACAGAGGTTTCTAATTTAATCGACTTAAATGGTCAGGCGAAAATTAGGGTATTTGAATTGGCCCGAGAGGTATTTGCTTTATTTAAGGAAGTTGAAACTTTAGTGGCTGAGGACTGTAAAGATGATTTTTTCCTTGAGTTTGGCTTAACAGATAGCTCGATAATTAAGCTATCCGAAAAATTTGATATCATCACAAACGATCACAGAATGGCTAACCCGCTATTTAAAGCAAACCCCGATCGAATAATACCTTATGTGCCGTTTAAAGTGCTAAATAGTTAGTTTCCGTTATTGCCTGTCAATTTAATATTCAGGCTGACGCTTAGTTGCTTTAAGCATTTGCCAATCACTATCTGGACTTTTTAGGTTATATTAAAATGTTAATTGAATTAGTTCTTTTCTAGAGTCCAGCATGCGTTACGATCTAACCGACTTAAAATTATTTATCTATATTGGCGAAACCTCAAATTTAACTCGAGCCGCCGAGAAAATTTTCCTATCTTTGCCTGCTGCCAGTGCCCGTGTTAAAAACCTGGAGGACTCACTCAAGGTGCGTTTGCTGAATCGTCAGGCGACCGGTGTGACGATGACCCCGGCCGGTGAGGTATTGTATAAGTATGCAAAGTCAGTATTTCAGCAATTGGAGCAGATGCACAACGAGATGCAGCCTTTTTCTGAAGGGGTTAAGGGTAGGTTACGTGTGCTGGCTAATGCCTCATCGACTTATTCTTTTATGACTGAGGTGCTGGCGCATTTCCTACAAGAAAATCCGGATGTGGATATTGAGTTAGAAGAAAAAAATACCAAAGAGGTGTTGGCTGGGGTACGTGCAGGGACTGGAGACTTGGGTATTGTTTCCGGTGATTTTGATTTAAGCGGTTTTGATTACACTCCGTTGTTTAGTGATTCTCTAGTCGCAGTGATTAGTTCCAGACATGCTTTTAAGGATCGTCCGGAGGTGTCCTTTGAAGAGTTGCTTGATCATTGTCAGTTTGTTGGCGTCAGGCCGGATAGTGTGTTGCAGGTCTTTCTGGAAGCGCGTGCTCAGGATATAAATAAACGCATTCATCAGCGAGTTTATGTGGGTGGCTTTGATTTGGTTGCGCGTATGGTGTCTGCTGACATAGGTGTGGCGGTGATGCCTCAGGAGTGCGTGAAGCAAGTTGATTATATTGACAATATCAAGGTCTTGCCCTTGAGTGATAGTTGGGCTAAGCGCGATCGTTATATTTGCCGCTTACCTGGTCGTGATTTGCCTTTTTATGCAGAAAAGTTTATCGAGAGTGTAGAGCAGGTAATAAGCGATATGCA
>JAAZFX010000026.1 GCA_012511555.1 Alcaligenaceae bacterium
ATAAGAAGGTAAAGCATGGCTATTAACGCTTATTTTTTGCTCCACAACGGCTCTCCAAATTACTAAATACTATTGATTCTATTACAGTAGCAAAAATTTTATCTATTTATTAAATAAAAAACAAAAAACCCCGAACAAAATATTCGGGGATTTAAGATACAAATCTAAAACTAGAAATTATCTTTCAGATCTTGGCTTAACATCACGATGAGCAGCACCAATGTAAAGCTGACGCGGACGGCCGATCTTATAATCAGGATCACCCAACATCTCATTCCACTGAGCAATCCAACCTACTGTACGTGCCAATGCAAAAATAGCAGTAAATAGAGAAGTTGGAATACCAATAGCGCGTTGAACAATACCAGAGTAGAAGTCTACGTTAGGGTAAAGTTTACGCTCTACGAAGTATTCATCTTCAAGCGCGATACGCTCTAACTCCATCGCCAACTTGAACAACGGGTCATTTTCCAAACCTAGTGCAGAAAGAACTTCTTTGCACGTTTCTTGCATTAACTTGGCACGCGGGTCATAATTTTTATAAACACGGTGACCAAAGCCCATTAAGCGCGCAGGATTATTTTTATCCTTAACTGCTTCCATGAACTCGCCAACCTTGGCGATACCGCCATTGGCCTGAATCTCTTCAAGCATATTTAAAGCAGCTTCGTTAGCGCCACCATGAGAAGGACCCCACAAGCAAGCAACACCAGCCGAAATAGCAGCAAACGGGTTAGTACCAGAAGAACCGCAAAGTCTAACAGTTGAAGTGGAGGCATTTTGCTCGTGATCGGCATGTAAAATCAAGATACGATCCAAAGCACGCTCAACGACATCATTAACTTCATAGTCTTCGCAAGGTGTAGCAAACATTTGACGTAAGAAGTTACCCGTGTAGCTCAAGTCATTTTTTGGATAAATATACGGCTCGCCTTTGCTGTACTTATAAGCCATCGCAACCATGGTAGGCATCTTGGCAATTAAACGAACGGCAGAGATATCACGATGTTCAGGATTACTGATATCAGTTGAGTCGTGATAGAAAGCTGACATTGCACCAACCAGGCCGGTTAAAACCGCCATTGGATGAGCGTCACGACGGAAACCACGTAAGAAGAAATGCATTTGTTCATTGACCATATTGTGACGATTCACTGCTTGATCAAATTCTTTCTTCTGCTCTTCATTAGGTAGTTCGCCTTTTAATAATAAATAGCAAACTTCTAAGAAATCACAATTAACAGCCAACTGCTCAATCGGGTAACCACGGTATAGTAACTCACCCTTATCACCATCAATGTAGGTAATAGAAGAGCCGCAAGAAGCTGTCGACATAAATCCTGGATCATACGTAAAGTTACCGGTTTGACCGTATAACTTACGTATGTCCATGACGTCAGGGCCAATAGTACCCTCGTAAATCGGTAGCTCGATCGATGGCGAACCGTCTGAAAAGCTTAATGTAGCTTTTTTATCGGATAATTGCATCTTGGTTTTTTTCCTTTAAAGATAAGCTAAAGGTTAGCGATATTAGGCTTCACGGATTATCTGAACAAGTCGGCATATATTATCAGTGTAGTATTCGCCTTGTGGTTCACATTTGCCCAATAAGATCTCCAATAGCTGGTTGTCGTCTAGCTGAAATAATTTTGTCAGCGATAGTACATCCTCATCACTTAATTGCTCTTCGTATAGATCAAGAAAGCGAGTAAGGATTAAATCATTTTCCAATAAACCACGTCGTGCACGCCAACGAAGACGTGCACGCGCTAGTTCAACTTCTGATATGCTCATCCGTAGTACTCTTAGCTAAATAGCACAGTCATTAGACTGTACGACGAACTAGCATCTCTTTGATCTTGCCGATCGCACGAGTCGGGTTTAGACCCTTAGGACATACATCCACACAGTTCATGATTGAGTGACAACGGAACAAGCGATATGGATCCTCAAGATTATCCAAACGCTCGGTAGTTGCTTCATCGCGACTATCTGCCAAGAAACGATAAGCCTGTAACAAACCGGCAGGACCCACGAATTTATCAGGGTTCCACCAGAATGACGGACATGAAGTTGAGCAACAGGCGCAAAGAATACACTCGTACAGACCATCTAATTCATCACGCGCTTCAGGACTCTGTAAACGCTCTTTTTCAGGAGCAGGCGTATTATTAATCAAGTAAGGTCGCACTGAGTGGTACTGATTAAAGAAATGAGTCATATCAACAATCAGGTCACGGATTACCGGTAAACCCGGTAATGGACGTAATACGATAGGCTCTTTAAGATCGCGCAAGTTGGCAATACATGCGAGCATGTTTTTACCGTTAACGTTCATCGCGTCTGAACCACAAACACCCTCACGACATGAGCGACGGATTGAGAGACTGTCATCAACATCGTTTTTGATGCGTACAATCGCATCTAATAACATCTTGTCAGTCGGCTCAAGCTCTACATCAAGCTTTTGCATGTAAGGACGTTCGTCCTTATCCGGATCGTAACGATAAATCTCAAATTTAACAATTCGTTTAGACATAATTCTTACCTTTACTTCTTAGAAAGTACGCTTCTGAGGAGCTACTGATTCTACTGTTAATGGCTTCATTTGAACAGGTTTGTACTCTAAGCGACTACCTTCTGAGTACCATAGAGTGTGCTTCAACCAATTCACATCGTCACGCTCTGGGTGATCATTTAAAGCATGAGCACCGCGACTTTCTGTACGCGCTGCAGCTGAGGTGACCGTTGCGCGAGCAACCTCAACCATATTGGCAATTTCCAAGCCCTCTTGACGTGCCATATTAAAGACTTTTGATTTGTCTTTATAGTAAATGTGATTTGCTTGCTCAGCGATTTGTTCAATCTGCTCAACACCTTTGTTAAGTAGATCCAGAGTACGGAATACACCGCAGTGTGCCTGCATAGAAACACGCATTGCATTACCAACGTCCTGAACTTTTTCACCCGAGGTACGAGTTTCAAGATCATTAACACGACTGAGTGATTTTTCTACAGACTCAACAGCAAGATCTTTGTGATTCTTCTGCTTCTCTAGATGCTCTTCAACTAAATAGTTACCAGTAGCACGACCAAATACGATCAAGTCAAGTAACGAGTTAGTTCCTA
>JAAZFX010000175.1 GCA_012511555.1 Alcaligenaceae bacterium
AAGATCATAAAAAATATTAATAAGAAAAATCAAGTTTAAGGGCGTTTTACTATTATGGAATTATTACAACACTTAGCTCTGGGACTCTCCGTCGCATTAACTCCAGAAAATCTATTTTATTGTTTCATGGGTTGCTTATTAGGGACCTTAATCGGCATTTTGCCTGGCATTGGACCGGTTCCGACTATTGCCATGTTACTGCCACTAACCTATGTTTTACCTCCTACCGCAGGTCTTATTATGCTGGCCGGTATTTACTACGGCGCCCAGTATGGCGGTTCAACAACAGCCATTTTAGTGGCTCTGCCTGGTGAAACCTCAGCAGTGGTCACGGTGCTTGATGGTCACCAAATGGCTCGAAATGGGAGGGCGGGGTCTGCTCTGGCAATTGCCGCGCTTGGTTCGTTTTTCGCCGGTACCGTTGCGACCTTCTTATTAGCTGCTTTTGCTCCTCCACTAACAGAAATCGCCTTTAAGTTTGGACCCGCCGAATATTTCTCACTTATGGTGACAGGTTTAGTCGGGGCAGTAGTCTTAGCTTCCGGTTCGTTAATCAAAGCCATTTGTATGATTATTTTAGGTCTACTCATCGGCATCATTGGTACTGACGTAAACTCTGGCGTAGCTCGCTTTGACTTCAATATCCCTGAGTTACAGGATGGTATTGATTTCGCGGTAGTCGCTATGGGTGTTTTCGGTTTAGCTGAGATTCTAAACAACTTGGCACAACGTGAAAATCGAGTTAACATCACCGACAAAATCGGCAAACTATACCCTAACAAGCAAGAATTTAAAGAATCTTACCCTGCTGTTCTACGCGGCACAACATTAGGTTCAGCACTAGGAATCTTGCCTGGTGGTGGTGCTGTACTGTCTTCTTTTGCTTCCTACACGTTAGAGAAAAAGATTACTAAACAACCTGAGCGTTTTGGCAAGGGACATCCGGCAGGTCTAGCAGGCCCTGAGTCTGCTAACAATGCAGCCGCACAAACTTCCTTTATTCCACTATTAACTTTGGGTATTCCGGGCAATGCAGTAATGGCTCTAATGGTCGGTGCGATGACAATTCATAGCATTCAACCAGGCCCTCAAGTGATGGCGACGCACCCTGAATTATTCTGGGCTCTGATCGTATCTATGTGGATCGGTAACCTTATGTTGGTAATTTTGAACTTACCGCTAATCGGCTTATGGATTAAGCTCTTAAAGGTACCCTACCGCGTCCTCTTTCCCGCGATTACACTATTCTGCGTGATCGGTGTTTATTCACTAAACTACAACGTCTTTGATATCTATACAATGGCCATCTTCGGCATTATCGGTTATCTCTGGACTAAGTTAAGATGTGAGGCTGCACCTTTACTACTCGGTGTCGTGTTAGGTCCGATGCTAGAGGAAAACTTCCGCCGCGCTCTACTTCTGTCACGAGGTGATTTCAGCACCTTTGTGACTCGCCCATTATCTGCCTCTTTACTATTCTTGGCACTCTTCTTGGTTGTCTTGGTAAGCCTTCCGGCAATTAAGAAGAAACGTGAGGAAACCTTTGTAGAAGAAGATTAATCATCTTTCAAACAGTCTAAACTCCGCGGAGAGAGCAATTCTTGAGTTCCTAAAAACACTAGCTCAATTATCCTCAAAGCGGAGTTTTTTTTATTTTTAGTCATCATTAAAATCGTATTAACACAATCAAAATTAATTGCTTTTTTCAATAACGGAGACAAACACTAATGAAGCACTTTAAAAAAACACTCATCGCTTCTTGCCTTGGCATCACGTTAAGCGCCGTTAGCTTAACAGCAATGGCCGATAACTGGCCAACTAAACCTATCAACGTTATCGTTCCTTACACTCCTGGGGGAGCTACTGACACGGTTACTCGCATTGTGATGCAAAAGCTATCCGAGCGCCTGGGACAAACAATTGTAATCGAGAACAAGCCTGGTGCTAATAGCACGATTGGTGTCGCCCAAGCTGCTCGCGCGCCTAATGACGGTTATCATTTTGTCTCTGTCTTACCGGCTTATTCAATCAACTTTTCTTTATATGATTTAAATTATAAAGCCAGTGATTTTGCTCCTGTATCGCATATCGCTGACCTGCCTCTGTTCTTATTTGTAGCAAAAGACATTCCGGTCAATAGTGTTGCTGAGCTGGTTGAATACGCTAAAGAAAATCCGCTAACTTATGGTTCGAGCGGCACTGGCTCTAGTGCCCACATGACTGGGGCTTATTTTGCCCAAACCACCGGTCTGGATTTATTACACATCCCTTATCGTGGCAGTGCACCTATCTTGTCAGATTTACTATCTAACCGCGTATCCATGGTGTTTGACCCGATTTTAGTACCGATGCCACACGTTAAGGAAGACAAACTTAAAGTCTTGGGTGTTGCTTCAGCAGAACGTTATGCCACTGAACCGGATGTACCTACGTTTGTAGAGCAAGGCTTTGATGGCTTTATTATGAACTCGTGGACTTCGTTACTCGCCCCCGCTGGCACACCGGAACATATCATCGAACGAGTAGCAAATGAAATTGCCGAAATCGTCAAAGAGCAGGATGTGATTGATAGATTTTATCAGGTGGGATTTGTACCGGTAGGTGGCTCTCCTACCGATTTAAGCGCTATTTTAGAACGTGATGGGAAGCTCTATGAGGGTATTATCAAGCAAGCCGGCATTAAATTAAATTAGCTCAGCTAAACACTAACTTGGCAGCGGTGAGGTCTTGCAGTTCCTCATCGCTGATATCTACTAGCTTTTCAATCACTCTGAAACCGGCATCACTCACTTCCAAAACGGCTAAGTCAGTATATACACGACTTACCACTCCTAGACCAGTCAAAGGCAAGGTACAACGCTCTAAGATCTTCGGACTGCCTTCTTTTGATACATGCTCCATAATAACGTAAACTTTTTTTGCACCAACCGCCAAATCCATCGCACCGCCTACAGCGGGTGCCTCACCCTTACGCCCTAAAGACCAGTTGGCCAAGTCACCATTGGCGGCGACTTGCATAGCACCCAAAACGGTTAAATCCAGATGCCCACCACGCATCATCACAAAGGAATCTAAATGATCAAAAAAAGAACCGCCTTCTAATAAGGTCACTGGTTGTTTACCGGCATTAATCAACTCCAAGTCGATTTCGTCTTCTTTAGCCCTTGGTCCCATGCCCAAGATACCATTTTCACTTTGCAATAAAATCTCGTCTGCGGGATCAAGATAATTTGCCACCAAGGTCGGCATACCGATACCAATATTGACATAGCTACCCGGCTCAATATCTTGCGCCAAACGCTCGGCCATTTGTTCACGTGTTAATTTATTCATCTTCAAGCCTTTACTAACTAGATTTGGCAGGGTTACTGACTTCAACCACTCGTTGCACAAAAATACCCGGTGTTACAACGTGCTCAGGATCCAAATCACCCAAAGCAACAATTTTCCTAACCTGCACAATAGCGGTATCAGCCGCTTGCGCCATCAGAGGATTAAAATTCCGAGCCGCTTTGCGATACACTAGATTACCCCAACGATCGGCCTGCTCCGCATTAATTAATGAAAAATCCCCTCTGATGGCTTTTTCAAAAATATAATGCTTACCATCAATCTCGCGCTCTTCCTTACCTTTTGCTAAATCAGTGCCATAGCCTGTCGGTGTAAAAAAACCACCCAAACCTGCAGCACCTGCGTGCAACCGCTCCGCAATCGTGCCTTGTGGCACACATTCCAACTCTATTTTGCCTGCGGCATAGAACTCATTAAATACGTAGGAATTGGACGCCTTCGGGAAAGAGCAAATTATTTTGCGGACCCGTCCAGCCTTGATAAGTGCAGCCAAACCTGTCTCAAAATTACCGGCATTATTATTTACTACGGTCAGTTCGCACGCACCTTGATCAATCAAGGCATGGATTAACTCTGTCGGGTGGCCGGCGCCACCGAAGCCACCGATTAGGACAGTGGCCCCATCAAATATATCGGAGACTGCAACCTCCAATGAATTAACAATTTTATTAATCATATGAATTATCTTCTCTTTTAACTTTCTATCATCGGCTCAACTGGCTTAGTACTTAGTTGATACCGACGACGAATTTGACTCAGCTAGCTACTCCTTTAACAAATAAGAGTATCAGTTAATTCACTACTTGATAAGCCCTGACTTCTTCGTATTAGATGATTACCAAGTTAAGAAAAGATGAAGGTGTTGAATTGATAATAAACTTATGTATATTATTCACTGAAGGGATTTATCAGTTTTATACCTAGCCCAATAAAATCTTTTTCGTTTCTAGTAACTAGAGTTAAATTATGCTGAATTGCTTGCGCAGCAATCCAAGCGTCATTCTCTGGGCATCTATTAGGCACATGCAAAGAAGCACATATTTCTGCCGTTATATCGTCAATAAAAAGAGTTTTATCCCCGAACTGCCTCCTTACGACTTGTTCTAGCCAGCGTCTTAACAATTTACCTTGCTGAGTATCACGACGTTCAACAGATAAAATACCACGCTCCAACTCCATAGCCGTAACAACAGAGATATGAAACCAACTAGCCTCCTGTCGACTAGCCCATTCGCACAATCCAAGGTTAGCCCTACCAGTAGCAACTTTTCGCATTTCACTAATAACATTAGTGTCTAATAAATACATTAATCGAACTCAATCTCGGATCGTTGATTTTTAGATCGTAGCGGAATACCAATGTCGATATCTGCAACAGCTGCTAGAAGCTCAGGGTTATGCTCGCTAAAAACCTCTAGCAACGTTTTAGATTTACCCATCAATTTTTCATATTCTTGATAACTCATGACGACTAAATCCGGTTCGCCCCGGTTAGTTATCAAAACCGGGGATTTTTTAGCGGCTTTTTGCACATCATTAGTGCGCTGATTAAACTCACGACTTGTCATTACTTGCATAACAATCTTCCTTAAATAATTGTATATATGTTAATACAATTAACATAAAAAAGCGATCTTATTCTGCAAGTTAAATAGCACAAAAATCAGGCATAATGAGCATAACTGTCGTGGAGTAATTATGGCTTTAAATATTATTTGGATGTTCTTCTTTTTTATCACTTTCGGAGTTGCGCTGATTAAACTACTCAACGGCGACACGGAAGTTTTCCAAGATATTGTTAACGCGCTGTTTGACAGCTCCCAGACCGCCGCCACTATTGCGCTTGGTCTTATCGGGATTATGGCTTTCGCTCTTGGCATCATGAAGATCGGTGAAAGAGCAGGTGTGATTGATTTCTTATCGCGTCTGGTTAACCCGTTTTTCCAGCACCTCTTCCCCGACATTCCTAAAAACCACCCAGCCATGGGTTCAATCTTGATGAATTTCTCGGCCAATGCTCTCGGCCTAGACAACGCAGCAACACCACTTGGCCTCAAAGCCATGAAAGAGTTGCAAACACTCAATGACAAACCGGACACGGCGACTAATGCACAGATCATGTTCATTACGCTTAATGCTTCCAGTCTGACTTTATTGCCTATTTCAATACTTGCACTACGCCAACAAGCTGGTGCGACCTATCCTTCGGATGTTTTTTTACCGATTTTGATTGCGACTTTTTTCTCTACTTTAACTGCCCTTTTACTGGTCTCTTTTTATCAAAAGATAAATCTATTTAATCGCACTGTGATGCTCTACCTGGGTAGTTTGACTGCAGTGGTGATTGGCACTCTCCTGTATTTCACGACCTTATCGCCTGAAGAAATCAATGTCATATCCAAAGTGTTTGGTAACTTGGTGCTTTTTGGAATTTTTACTTCCTTTATTTTTATGGCCTTTATCAAAGGCATTAATGCTTATGATGCCTTTGTTGAGGGCGCCAAAGAAGGCTTTGAAGTAGCGGTCAAAATCATCCCCTACCTGGTTGCTATTCTTGTTGCTGTATCGGTCTTTAGAAGCTCCGGTACCATGGACTATATAGTTGATGGTATACGCTATATTGTCGAGGCTTTAGGCTTTGATAGTCGTTTTGTGGAAGCGCTGCCAGTCGCACTGATGAAGCCTCTAAGTGGCTCCGGCGCTCGCGGCTTAATGGTAGAACTAATGAATGCCCGTGGCCCCGATGATTTTGCCGCACGCGCCTCAGCCATTATTCAAGGCTCAACTGAGACAACGTTTTATGTATTAGCCGTGTACTTTGGTTCGGTTGCTATTAAAAACACGCGCCATGCCCTACCCTGTGCTTTGATAGCAGAATTAGCAGGTGTAGTAGCAGCAATTTTTGTAACCTATCTATTTTTCGGCTAGCGCAATAAAGCTTACATCTTGTAAAAAACCTGCAATAAAAGCTCACGACTATCGTCATATTAGGCTCGTACAATGAAGTTTGAACACATGTAAAACAGGAGTCGTCGATGAATGCTATTCCCCTTTACCAATCACATATTCAACGTATTCTTTTAACCTCTTCACTTAGCCTTGGTTTGGCTGTTACGGGTTACAGCTTAGCTTATGCACAGGTACGCCAGGCAACTAATGATCAGCAGGTGAGCTATCAAACCGGCGGTATAGGTCAAGAGGAATTAGCCGAACTGCGTCAAAACGCTTCGAACTACAACACGCAATTGAGTTTTGCCAATGCTTCTGATCGTGCGTATTTAAATAATCTTCAAATACGCATCGTGAACGCTC
>JAAZFX010000176.1 GCA_012511555.1 Alcaligenaceae bacterium
TCAACTAATAACACGTGTGGTTTTTGTTCCATCATCAACAAAGCATCATCGATTGTAGTGGCAAGAATAACCTCCACTCCCCATTGGCCTAACAAGATCTGCATCCCCTGCAAAATCTCCAAGTCATTATCAAGACACAGTACTCGCATACCCGCTAAAGGTAAGGCAGTAGAGCTTTGTTGGATATACTCCCGTTTAGTCACCCCTTCTTCATTGGCTAAAGGTACTTTAACGCTAAACATACTGCCCTTACCCACCTCTGAGCGCACTGCCAGAGGATGATCTAACAATACTGAGATACGTTGACAAATAGACAAACCTAAGCCTAGACCACGTTCACCCCAGTCAAAACTTTGCTCATAGCGCTGAAACTCATCAAAGATTTTCTCAAGGTGATTTTGTGGAATACCTTGACCACTATCCCACACTTGAAACTCAACCATCTCACCGCGTACTCGACCACCAAGAATGATCCGGCCCTCTTGGGTATAACGTAAGGCATTAGCCAAAAAGTTCTGTAAAATACGACGTAATAAACGGATGTCACTACGTACATATACCGGCTTCATATGTAGACTTAAATGCAACTTCCTGCGCTTTGCAGAGGGTGCATATTGCTGATATAAGTCCTCTAAAAGCTCCTGTGCATTAAAGACCTGAATCTCCGCCTGTAGCCCTCCAGACTCTAACTGAGAAATATCTAACAAACCCTCTAATATCTCTTCAGCTGCACGTAATGAGGTATCTACTCTTTCTGCCAAGTGGCGCATTTGCTCCGGTTCTTCATCAGTATCTTGAAGTGCAGTAGCGAATAATCTGGCCGCGTTAATAGGTTGTAATACGTCATGACTAACTGCTGTCAAGAAATAACTCCGTAATTTCTGAGCCTTTTCAGCGGCCTCGGTTCGTTCGGCGACACGCTGCTCCAGGTTCATGTTAATTTCCAGCAACTCTTTTTCAACACGCTTAAAATCTGTCACGTCAGTATAGCTAGTCACATAACCACCTCCTGGCAGTGGTCGCCCGCGTATCTCAATCACCTGATTTTCTTGAATTAAACGCAAAGCCGAGTAGGAACTGCCTTCAAGCATATAGTTCAGACGCCGCTCAACAGACTCAGTGACATTACCACTATCAACCAAGCGCAATCTGCCACGCATGGCATTAAAGTACATAATCTCCGCCACCGGTTGACCGAGCTTTAGCAAACTGGAAGGTAAATCAAGGTACTCCTCATACCTTTGATTCCATGCGACTAAATTCATTTCAGCATCGACCACGCTAATCCCTTGCTCCAGATTTTCCAAGGTAGAGGTCAAGACATCGCGATTAAAACTAAGCTCTTGCCTGGTCTCATCAAGCACCGAAACAATGACATCAACCTCAATCCCCGAGCCGCGTAATGCACTACCTAAAACCAATCTCGCAGAAGCCGCTCCGACGACAGCAGCCAGCATGAGCTCAGTGAACTGAACCCACTCTGCATCAGCCTTTAAATCCTTGCTAAGGACTAAGCCCCGATCCCTGGCATGACTCTCAAAAGACCAAGCTGCCTTCGCTTCACCAACAATACGTCCACTAATAACCAGTAAATCATGAACTAATAAGTTACCCGGTACATTCATCGTTTCTAAACGGCGATTTTTTGCATACGGATCCAAAAAAGTTCTAGCCCGTAATCTTTCAGCTAAGCTGGGTCCTTTAATCAAAGAAATTAATAAGAAAAAACTCGTATTAAATAATAATGACCAGAAGGTACCATGGGTTAATGGATCCATGCTCCCGATACCAAATAACTTATGCGGCATCAGCCAAGCGATGCCAAAAGGTCCACTTTCAAGCCAAGCATCAGAAAACCATCCAGCATTGGCTAAAGCTGGTAACAACAAAGTATAAGCCCAAACCAGGGAGCCTATAGCCAAGCCCACCTCAACGCCCCGTCGGCTTGCACCGAGCCAGCTTAAGCCACCAATTAAACCGGGCGCAAATTGCACCACTGCAGCGAATGCCATCAAGCCATAAGCAGATAAAGCTGTCTCAGAGCCTGTACCGGCATAATAACCATAGGCAGCCATCACCAAAACAAAAACCGCAACGCGACGAACCCATAATAAGGTTTTAGAGTAATCGCCACGAGTCCCTTCAGCCCAGCCGCGACGTAATAAATACGGCATGATTAAATCATTACTAACCATCGTCGCCAAAGCAACACTGGTCACTATCATCATCCCTGTAGCAGCTGAGAAACCGCCGATATAAACGAGCAAGGCTAAAGCTGTTTGTTCTTTATGGAGGGGCAGGACCAAGACATAACTATCGACTGTCACTGTCGTCGCTGCTACAGATGACTCACCAAATACATTGAGGGCAACCATCGTAATAGGCACTACCATCAAGGCGATCAAAACCAGATAAAGACTAAAAATCCAACGCGCAGAACGTATATCTCTAACATCTCCACATTCAACAATCGCCACATGAAACTGACGTGGCAAACAAACAACCGCAGCAAAGGCCAACAAGGTTTGACCGATAAAACTCATCGAGGAAGTGTGTTGCGTTAGGGTTTGAAGCGCTCCAACAGCATCTAACTTCTCCACGTTAAGCCATATAAAAGCAAAGATACCGACTGCCACCAAGGCAACCAACTTAATCAATGACTCCGCCGCAATGGCCAACATCAAACCAGGTCGGTGCTCAGTTGCATCAGCTTGACGCGTACCAAAAACGATAACAAAAAGAGCCATTAAAGCGGCGACATAAAGCGCTGGATCACCAAAAATAATGGATGATATTTCATGACCAATAAAGACCCCAATACTCATAGTCACAGCCTTAAACTGCAAGGCCAGATAAGGCACCACGGCAACTAAGGCAACGATAGTCACCAACCCCGCTAAACGCTGCGAACGTTCATAACGGCTCGCCATAAAGTCAGAAATTGAGACAATTTTTTGAGTTTGGGCAGCCAAGGCTAAACGCTCTAGAAAGCGCCAAAAGAAGACCATCAACAAAAATGGGCCTAAGTAAATAGGTAAATAGCCCCACCCATGGCGTACAGCACTACCTACTGCCCCATAAAAAGTCCAGGAAGAACAATATACAGCGAGCGCCAAACTATATACGGCCGGTCTTAACCAAGGACGCTTTTCATATAAAGGGTAGCGGTCCCCCGCCCACGCGATGCCGAATAAAATGGCCAAATAAACAAATGAGGCCAAAATCACCCAGGTTGGTGACATATGCTCTCCTACTTTAGTCGAGTCCCCTGTTTTTTATGAGAACTTTGGATGTATATTGTAGCTATGATAATAAAAGCTCATAACCCTTACTAACTTTTACATCCTAAGTTAGTGTTATCGCTAGGTCTAATTTTTTTCCTAATCGATAATAAAACCATAATCATAAGAGCTACAAAAGACGATAGCCGAATTAATCGGCAAACAAATTAAAATTTAAAACAAAAGCATGGAGACACTATGGCTTATCCTGAATTAAACTTTGACAAGTATCCACAAAAGCCTCATGGCGGTGTGTTGATTGATCAACGTGTACCTGAAGAAAAACGTGCTTCAGAAATTGAGCGTGCACGCACTTTACCGAGTATTCGTATCGACCTTGAAGCTGTCATCACCATTGAGATGATTTGTACTGGCGTACTATCACCTATCAAAGGCTTCATGGTCAAAGACGACTACATGTCAGTCCTTGAAAAAGGCCGACTCAAAGACGGTACCATTTGGCCTGTACCTATCAGTTTTGCTCCTATCGGTGATCGCAACTCAGAGATTATCGCGGGCTTACAAGTAGGTGGAGAGGTTGCGTTAATTGACTCTAATAATGAGCCGGTGGCCATCTTGGCAATCGAAGATATTTTTGATTATGACAAGGAGCACCGTGCACAAAGCTTATTTGGCACCACTGACCGTAATCACCCGGGCGTAGACTCCATTAATCGTCGTATGGGCAATAAATCCCTCGGCGGTACCCTGCATCTTTTACAACGTGCCGACTGGGGTCCATTTGAAAAGCTACGCTTAGAGCCTAAAGACACTTGGAAAATGTTCTACGAGGATCGTGGCTTCAATAGTGTCGCCGGCTTTATTACCGGTGCCAACCCGCTTCACCGCGGCCATGAGTACATTCACCGCAATGCTTTGGAGGAAGTTGACGGTGTTTTCTTACAGCCACTAGTTGAAATGGCCAAACGTGAATATGTACGTCATGAGTATCGTATGCTAGCTTATCGTAACGTACTTGATACTTACTACCCAAAAGAACGTGCCATCTTGGGTCCACTACGCGTGACCTATATTTTTGCCGGCCCTCGTGAGGCAGTACTACACGTCCTACTCATGAAAAACTACGGTTGTACCCACGCCCTAATCGGTCGTGACCACGCCGGTACAGGAAGCTACTACGACAAGTATGCTGCGCATAGTATTTTTGATGAGTACACACCAGAGGAAATGGGTATTGACGTTCGTTTCTTCCAAGAGGTCTTCTACTGCACTCGCTGCGCCAGTCATGCGACTGAGCAGACATGTCCGCACGATGAACGTTTCCGTTTAAATATCTCTGGTACCGGTATTCGCGAGATGCTACGTTACGGCTTCGTTCCACCAAAAGAGGTTATCCGTCCGGAATCAGCTCTCGCCGGTATGCAGGGTGTACAACCTAAGGGTGTGGATGCTGATGGCAAAGGCGTACTACCAGTAGGTAAGGTTATTAAGAGTATGTATCCTTACTACACGCACTACACGCGACTCGGTGGCTCTAAACGCCCAGTTCCTTTAGAACTTGATAATCTGGACCTACTCGATTTAGAGCAAGCAACTTTTGATGCACGTTACCATGCCACTGACATTTACAAAGATGTCTATGGTGAGTACACTGCATTACTTGACCATAACCGCACTCTACAACCCACATGGCGTGGGGATGCCCGCCGCGATATGGTTCGTATGCAAGAACGTACTATCTCTGACTTACAAGAGAAATTAGGCAACGCACCGGAAGTTTCTTCTGATGAGTTTATGTATCAAGATCACGCAGAGGTTGAAAAAGAAATTACAGTTGCACAGAAGTTGCTTACCGATGTGCCATCTGCAATTGATACCGAAACGCTCACTGAGCGTTGTTGGAACGTCCTAGAGTACAAGCGTTATCGCGGTGCCGACAATGACTAAGCACTAAGCTAAGTACTCACTATGAAGCGTAACCGGTCTCGTTGTTCCGGTTACGCTTTTTTTACTTTAACAGTGTTCAATTTGAGGTAACCCATGGATGAGGTATTACGGGCAACAATCTCCCATTTACAGCAGTTTTATCCTTTCCAAAAAATGGAACTGCCTTTTTTAGTTCTGCTCGCTGAAAACTGTGAAACCAATTATTTCAAAGCCGGTGAAGTCATCATGGATGTGACCACCGATGGCCCACCCGATTTGTTTATTATTGTCAAGCAGGGTTTGGTTGAAAGCCTACGCGGTGCCAAGGATCCGGCGCATTTAAAAAGCTCGTTTGAGTATGAAGATGGCGATGCCTTTCCCTACGGTCCACTGATCTCCAATCAGCCTAACACCAGTCAATTTATCGCCATCACAGACTGTTTTGTATATCAGGTGCCTGCCGCAATTTTCCATCGTCTACGGGAAGAGAGCACTGTCTTTAAAGGCTTCTGTATAGCTCGTTTAGCGTCACTGTTAGAAGAGTCTAAACGGATTATTCAAAGCCATCACGTCAAAAAACAAAGCGATGAACAACCCTTGTCACTTGAATTGGGCTCAGTGATAAAGCGCGAAGTCATTACTTGTACCCCTGACACACCACTCAAAGAAGTCTTGGAGATTTTAGCTGACACCTATATCGGCTCCATGGCTATTGTTAACGACGACAAGCAACCACTGGGGATTTTTACACTAAACGATGTATTGCGCCGAGTAGCTCTCCCTGAAGCTGATCTGGATAGACCAATTGTCGAGTTTATGACAGCGAACCCCATTGCCTTGTATGCTGATGACTTAGCCTATGAAGCAGCACTCATTATGGCTAAACACGGTTTTAGGCATATTTTTGTGATTGACAATCATAAAAAACTACTTGGCGTTATTTCAGAGCGTGACCTATTTGCCCTACAGCGTATTGGCTTAACCGATATTGCTCACGGTATTGAAGCGGCCAAGAACCTGGACGACTTAAAGCTCAGTTTAGCGCAGATTAAAAAGCTCGCTAAAAACATGATGGCTCAAGGCATAGCCATTGAGCAACTAACACATCTTATTTCACACTTAAATGATCAAGTGGTTAGAGAAGTAATTAGACTACGCTTTAAAGATCACCCAGAAGTTGAACATATCGATTTTACCTGGATCGCCATGGGTTCGGAGGGGCGTGATGAACAACTTTTTTATACCGATCAGGATAATGGCATTATCTTTAAAGATAGTGACAATCGAGCAAGCACCCGTGCAACTTTACTGAATTTTGCTAAAGATGTAAATCACGACTTGGATAAATTGGGCTTCCCGCTCTGTACCGGCAATATCATGGCAATGAATCCCGAATGCTGCTTAAGTGATACGGAATGGCGCCTGCGCTTTAGTCGTTGGATCAATAATCCTGATCCTGAAGCCTTATTAAATGCCACTATTTATTTTGATTTTAAAGGCATCGCCGGCAATGTCTCACTTGCCGAACAACTCAGAAAATGGCTTTGCGACGTTGTCCCTAGTCAAGACTTATTTCTGCGTTTTATGACGCAAAATGCTTTACGAAATCGCCCACCTTTAGGTTTATTTAAAGAGTTTTCAACGCGAGATGACGATACCATTAATTTAAAATTTAATGGATCAGCGATTATTGTTGATATTGCTCGTATTTTGGCATTAAAGCACGCCTCTCATGCCACCAATACAGTCGAACGTCTAAGCGCAGTGATGAATAAGGGAGATTTAGAAGCCAAACAAATTCAAGGTTGTATTGAAAGCTTTGCTTTTATTCAACTACTCCGCATGAAGCACCACTTTGAATTAGAGGACAAGGGTTTAGAACTCAGTAACAATATCAACCCACAGCAGCTAGATGATTTAAGTAAACGCGTACTGAGAGAAAGCTTTCGTCTCATGCGCAATATTCAAAACACTCTTGCCCATAAGTACAGGCTCTAGGGTGATCTTATGTCATTTTTAAACTCTATCTTTGCTAGAAAAAAACTCCCGACACCTGAGCTTAGTCAAGATATTCAACGTCGATTGAGCCAGTGGCAGGCCTTACCAACAGTAGATCTAACTAAGACCTTTGCAGAAAGCGACTGTGTGGTAGTGGACTTAGAAACCAGTGGCTTTTCTTTTAAAAATGATCATCTAATCGCCATCGGTGCTTGCCGCCTGGAAAATGGGCTAATACCTCTTCGTAAGTCATTTCAAATTATTTTGAAGCA
>JAAZFX010000177.1 GCA_012511555.1 Alcaligenaceae bacterium
CTTCATCAGAAGCTCTTCACGGCGGGTGCTGGATTTGTTCAAGTTAATGGCAGGGTAGAGGCGTTTTTCGGCTAAACGACGCTCTAAATGAACCTCGGAGTTACCGGTACCTTTAAACTCTTCGTAGATCACATCATCCATACGGCTACCGGTTTCGATTAATGCCGTACCGATAATGGTCAATGAGCCACCTTCTTCGACATTACGTGCAGCGCCGAAGAAACGCTTGGGACGGTGTAGGGCGTTAGCATCCATACCACCGGTCAAGACCTTGCCGGAGGCAGGGATAACCGTATTGTATGCGCGTGCTAAACGGGTAATAGAGTCAAGCAAAATAACCACATCTTTTTTCATCTCAACTAAGCGTTTAGCTTTTTCGATGACCATTTCTGCTACTTGTACGTGGCGAGTGGCGGGTTCATCAAAGGTTGAAGCAACCACTTCACCGCGAACGGTACGCTGCATCTCAGTCACTTCCTCGGGACGCTCGTCAACGAGTAAAACGATGAGTGTTGCATCAGGATGATTGGTTGAAATGGACTGGGCAATATGCTGCATCATCACGGTTTTACCGGATTTTGGAGGAGCAACGATAAGGGCGCGCTGACCTTTACCGAGAGGGGCAAAAATATCTAAAATGCGTCCGGTATTATTTTCTTCACTGCGAATATCGCGTTCTAAGAGCAAAGGCTTATTAGGATGTAGAGGGGTTAAGTTCTCAAACATCATGCGGTGCTTTACTTTCTCAGGAGCAACACCATTAACCTTTTCAACTTTAACTAATGCAAAATAACGCTCATTGTCTTTTGGTACACGTACTTCACCTTCAACAGAATCACCGGTATGGAGATTAAAACGACGAATTTGTGAAGGGGAGATATAAATATCATCGGTATTGGCTAAATAAGAAGTCTCCGGAGAGCGCAGGAAACCGAAACCATCCGGTAAAACTTCCAGTACGCCATCACCAAAAATTTGCTCACCGCCTTTGGCGCACTTTTTCATAATGGCAAACATCAATTCTTGTTTGCGGAAGCGATTGGCGTTATCGATTTCTAATTGTTGTGCCTGCTCCAGTAATTCGGAGACGTGTAAAGATTTTAGTTCGTTTAAATGCATTGTTTATAGTTATATAAAAGAATGGGTTGATGTGGCAGCCAAGTGAATTTGGCTGCGCGCAGTGTAAAAATAAAATGACTTTGAAGTTAAAAGCAATGTCACCAGAAATTAGAGCGCTTGGTCAATCAGGCTGGCTAATTGTGCTTTGCCGGCAGCGCCGACTTGGCTACCGACTTCTTGACCGGCCTTGAAGGTTTTTAAGGTCGGGATGCTGCGAATACCAAATTTAGCAGCTACTTCAGGATGCTCCTGAACGTCAACCTTAACCACGCGAACCTGGCCTTCATACTCTTTTGCCAGCTCTTCGAGTACAGGGGCAATTTGACGGCATGGACCACACCAGGGAGCCCAGAAATCAACCAATACAGGTAATACGGACTCTAACACATCAGCATTAAAGCTGGCGTCTGTTGCATTAATAATATCGCTCATAGTTTTTACTCTTCAATAAAATTAGAAAGCAAGTAGCGCTATTCTTGCAAGAAGCGCGTTGTGCTATAGCTTCCTGGAACAGCGATAAACTGACCAGGCTATTTGCCTACTAATGGGAATCTAATTCGGCCTGCTATATGATGAGAGGCCATAGAAAAAAAGCTTATTTATATTCTTCTATAATTAGCAGCGGAGTAAAGCTTAATAGTCAGTATCAAGCTTAGAATGTTTGCTGGATAATGTCTCACACAAGGTGATAAGAATATATAATTTTATGAGCCTAGAATAACATTAAAATCTGTACTATGTTGAGCAAAGCTCGCGATTTCATCACAAAAGTCTTGTATAGGCTATAAAATGTCTTTTTTCTACAATCTAATCATTTAGCGATTTAGCCAGTATGACCAATCCACAAAGCTACGAAGAATCTTCGATCCAAGTACTTAAAGGCTTAGAGCCGGTGCGTGAACGTCCCGGTATGTACACCCGTACAGAAACGCCTTTACATATTATTCAAGAGGTCATCGATAACTCAGCAGATGAGGCACTAGCCGGTGTTTGTAAAAATATCAAGGTCACCATTCATCAGGATCAGAGCATTAGTATTGA
>JAAZFX010000178.1 GCA_012511555.1 Alcaligenaceae bacterium
CTTTATCACCGGGCAGAATCCTAATATAGTGCATACGCATTTTCCCTGAAATATGACCTAATACTACATGATCATTTTCCAGTTTAATACGGAATGTTGCATTGGGAAGGTTTTCAATTACCTCACCTTGCATTTGAATGACGTCATCTTTAGCCATGCTATTCAAATTTCCTTATCTAATGGTAGTCGAGCCACGGAAGCTAGACTTTTTAAGAAGTGAATCATATTGTTGTGACATTAAATATGTCTGTACCTGAGCCATGAAATCCATGCTCACGACAACAATAATTAATAACGAGGTACCCCCAAAGTAGAAGGGGATATTTTGCCATTGCATACGAATAAATTCTGGGACTAAACACACTAAAGTGATGTAGATAGCGCCAACTAAGGTTAAACGCATAAGAATCTTATCGATATACTGACTCGTTTGACGGCCCGGACGAATACCCGGAATAAACGCACCACTTCTCTTTAGATTATCTGCTGTTTCACGGCTATTAAAAACTAACGCTGTATAGAAAAAGCAGAAGAAAACGATCAACACTGTAAATACAGTTATGTATAACGGTTGACCTGGTTGCAAAGCCGCTGATAAATCACTCAACCAACGAATTTCATTTGCCTGCGAAAAAAAGCTGGCAATTGTTGCCGGGAATAAAATAATGGATGATGCGAAAATCGCGGGAATCACACCGGCCATATGAATTTTCAATGGCAAGTGAGAACTGTGACAACCATAAATTTCAGTACCGACTTGGCGTTTTGCAAAGTTCACTGTGATACGGCGTTGACCTCTTTCAACGAAGACCACAAAGGCTGTTATCGCTACGACAATCGCAAAAATTGCCAATGCTGCTATTGTTGTGATTTGGTTATTGCTAACTAAATCAAACATATTGGAAATTGCTGTAGGCAATTCTGCCACAATACCAGCGAAAATCAGGATGGAAATACCATTTCCTAAACCTCGCTCGGTAATTTGTTCACCTAACCACATCAAGAACACAGTACCGGTAACCAAAGATACAACAGTAGTAAATACAAACATTGCACCTGGTGTAAATACTAAGCCCTCAAAGTTTTGAATGAAAGCAGCAATACCAAATGATTGGAATAGTGCCAACAGCACTGTTCCGTAGCGAGTGTATTGAGTAATCTTGCGACGACCCGATTCACCCTCTTTCTTCAGGGCTTCAAGGGATGGGACTACCGCCGTCATCAATTGCATAATAATTGATGATGAAATATACGGCATAATCCCTAGTGCGAAGATTGAAAAACGCTCTAATGCACCACCCGAGAACATGTTGAAAAAGCCTAAGATACCATCAGCTTGGGTAGCAAATAAGTCCGTCATGACTACCGGATTAATACCCGGTACAGGAATGTGAGTTCCCAAACGGAATACTACCAAAGCGGTAACCAAGAATAGAATACGCTTCATTAAGTCGCCGTATTTGGCGCCACTTTCTTGGTTTTTTCTCTGTGCTTTAGCCAACTTTAACCCCTTTATTCAGCCAATGAACCGCCGGCAGCTTCAATTGCAGCTTTTGCACCGGCTGTCGCTTTAATGCCTTTTAAGTTCACTTTACGTGATAACTCGCCTGAACTGATTACTTTAACAAAACGAGCGTCATGACCGATAATGCCTTCTTGCTTAAGAACTGCTAAATCGATTTCTTCAGCTTGCATAAGCTGTAGCTCTGATAAGCGTACTTCTGCTTTGAAAGGTTTCATCATGGAGTTAAATCCACGTTTTGGTAAACGACGTTGTAAAGGCATTTGACCGCCTTCAAAACCAACTTTGTGGAAACCGCCTGAACGCGATTTCTGACCTTTATGGCCACGACCAGCTGTCTTACCAAAGCCTGAACCAACACCACGACCAACACGGCGACGTTCTGTCTTACTGCCTTCAGCAGGCGATAATGTATTGAGTTGTGTTACTGACATCTCTATTCCTTTAAACGATTAAGCCTCAGACACGGATACTAAATAATCCACTTTACGGATCATACCGCGTACTTCCGGCGTATCGGCTAATACACTAATGCTGTTAATCTTGCCAAGACCAAGGCCACGTACAGTAGCGCGATGATCTTTTTTAGTGCCGATAACAGAGCGTACTAGAGTAACTTTAATTTTTTTCTCAGACATGGCTTACCCCAAAATCTCTTCTACAGACTTACCACGTTTTGCCGCCACATCTTCTGGCGTCAAGCAAGCCTCTAGACCGTTAAGTGTAGCGCGCACCAAGTTGTAAGGGTTACGAGAACCGTAGCTCTTGGCTACAACGTTACGAACGCCCATTACTTCAAAAATTGCGCGCATTGGACCACCAGCAATTACTCCGGTACCCTCAACAGCAGGTGAAATTAAAACAGTTGATGCGCCATGCTTACCAACTACACTGTGGTGTAAAGTGCCATTTTTTAAAGGGATCTTGACCATACCACGACGACCGGCTTCCATAGCTTTTTGTACAGAAACTGGTACTTCGCGAGCTTTACCCTTACCCATGCCAACACCACCGTCGCCATCACCAACTACTGTTAGCGCTGCGAAACTCATCGTACGACCGCCTTTAACAGTTTTGCTGACGCGATTAACCGCGATCATTTTTTCGCGCAAACCGTCATCGCGTTCGTCAGATGCTTGTCTACCTTGTGCTTTTGCCATTTGACTACTCCCTTAGAACTTAAGACCGGCTTCGCGAGCTGCTTCAGCTAATGCTTTTACGCGACCATGGTAACGGAAACCCGAACGATCAAACGCAACTGTGTCGATCTGAGCGGCCTTAGCTTTTTCAGCGATGCGCTTGCCTACGATAGTAGCAGCAGAAACATTGCTACTTTTAGCATTGTTAGTGCTTAGCTCTTGGCGAACTTCTGGCTCAAGAGTAGAAGCAGAAACTAATACTTTGTCGCCTTCTGGCGAAATAATGTTTGCGTAAATGTGCGAATTACTACGGTACACAGCCAAACGATTGACCTGTAACTGAGCAATTTTACGACGAGTCGATGCCGCACGACGCAAACGAGATACTTTCTTATCCATGATAATTCCTTGTTTGCGCTATTATTTCTTCTTAACTTCTTTAAGCTGTACGTATTCGTCAACATAACGAACACCTTTACCTTTGTAAGGCTCAGGCGGACGGTAGCCGCGAATCTTTGCTGCCTGCTGACCTACTGCTTGCTTATCGTAACCTTTAAGTACGATTTCGGTAGGCGTTGGCGTTTCTGCCGTAACACCTGCCGGCAATTCATGCAGCACATCGTGAGAGAAGCCTA
>JAAZFX010000027.1 GCA_012511555.1 Alcaligenaceae bacterium
AAAAACACTTATAGATTAACGTTATGACTGAAAAAACATCTGCCACTATATTGCGTGAAGACTATCAAGCCTACCCTTTTGAGATTACTAAAGTAGCCTTAAAGTTCCATTTAGAGCCTGAAAGCACACAGGTAACATCGCAACTTCAGGTAAAAAGCAAGAGCGATTCTATTCAAGATATGCATTTACATGGCGAAGAGCTAGAGTTGATAAATATTTCAATCAATGACAAGCCTCTCAAAGCCAGCGATTACTATTTAAATGAAGACGGTCTGACAATTTTCAACTGCTCAGACGACTTTAGACTAAGCATCACTTGTCGCAACAACCCCGAGAGCAATAAAACTCTCATGGGCTTATATCGTTCTGGCGGTCATTTTTATACTCAATGTGAGGCTGAAGGTTTCAGACGGATTACTTTCTACCCTGATAGACCAGACGTCATGAGTGAGTTCGAAGTTACCTTAGTTGCTGATAAAAAAACCTACCCTATGTTACTGTCCAATGGCAACTTACTGAGTCAAGAGGATTTAACTGACGGTTACCATCAAGCTATCTGGCATGACCCTTTTAGAAAACCGGCTTATCTGTTTGCTTTAGTCGCTGGCGATTTTGATTTACGAGAAAAAACTACTCGAGTAGCCGGTGGCCGTGATGTGTTATTGCAGATTTATAGTGACAAAGGCACCTACGATCAAACTGCATGGGCTCTTGAAAGTCTTGAAAACTCAATACGATGGGACGAAACTCGCTTTGACCTGAGTCTGGATTTAGACCGCTTCATGATTGTCGCCGTCAGCGATTTTAATATGGGAGCCATGGAAAACAAAGGCTTGAATATTTTTAACACCGCTTATGTACTGGCGAATCCACAGACCGCGACTGACGCCAATTACGCTGGTATCGAAGCGGTGATTGGTCATGAGTACTTCCATAACTGGACTGGCAATAGAGTGACCTGCCGCGACTGGTTCCAACTTAGCCTTAAGGAAGGTCTGACTGTGTTTAGGGAGCAGGAGTTCTCCGCCGACATGATGAGTATGGGGCTTAGCGAGGACAAGGCAAAAACAGCGCGCGCTGTTAAACGCATTGAGGATGTGAGCCTCCTAAAAACGCATCAATTTCCTGAAGATGCCGGTCCAATGTCACATCCCATACGTCCAAATAGCTATGAGGAAATTAGCAATTTTTACACCAGTACTATTTATGAAAAAGGAGCTGAGGTAATTCGTATGCTTCATACCATCTTGGGTGAAGAGACTTTTCAGCAAGGGATTAAAGAGTATTTCCGTCGTCATGACGGGCAAGCGGTCACCTGCGATGACTTTGTCAACGCAATGGAATGGGCTTATCAGCAGCAACAAGCTGATGCTGATCTAAACATCTTTAGACGCTGGTACAGTCAAGCCGGCACACCTACAGTAAAAATTAAAAGTCGCTATGATGAAGCAAATAAGCAATTCATCATCACTATGAAGCAGAGTTGCCCTAAAGTAGGTGTAGAAACTTTACAGCCAACTACTGAAAAAAAACCATTTCATATTCCGATTACTATCGCCCTACTAAGCCAAGACGGCAAAGCCATGTCCTTTGAGTTTAACGGCGGCCACTACAATGAAGTCTTATTGCACCTAAAAGATGAACAGCAGCAATTTGTTTTTGAACGCGTTGAAAGTAAGACTATTCCATCCATACTGCGCAACTTCTCAGCTCCGGTCATCATTGATTACGATTACACTGAAGAAGCGCTAATAACCTTGGCTGCTCATGACAACGATCACTACAATCGTTGGGAAGCAGTACAAATCATTGCCGCTAATGAGATTAAGCGCTTATATGCACTGGATAATTTAAGTGATTTTGACTATAAAACTGTGACCATCAATCCAAAAGTCATTGATTTATGGTCTCAAAATTTGCTTGATCCTGCCTTAGACGCAGCCTATCGCAGTGAGTTACTGACATTACCGAGCATCAAAATACTACTCGAACAAATTGAAGCGGTCGATCCGCAACGTTTAGCTATCGCTTATAGTCTCTTAGAGCGTCACATAGGCTACCGCCTGCAAAAGCAGTGGTGGAGTAACTATGTTGAGCTAAACATCGACACTCCCTATAAGGTCAACGCAATCGAAGTAGGTCACCGCAAACTTAAAAACCTGGCTTTAGAGCAACTCGTTGCCATCCAGCTTCCTGAAGCTCTAAGAGCGGCTGAAACACAATTCGACCAAGCCAATAACATGACCGACCGCTTAGCAGCACTTTCTGCGCTAGTTAATTACAGCGAAGATAGCTGCGATTGCTTACCGCTCAATAAGTTTTTTGAATCCTATCAGCACAACGCCCTAGTAATAGATAAGTGGTTTGCTCTACAAGCCTCTTCAGTGCAAACTGAATTGAAACATGTTAAGGGATTAATGGCACACCCAGCGTTTAATCTGACTAATCCAAACCGCGCACGCTCCTTGATTTTCCAGTTCTGCCTAAACAATATCCGTGGCTTCCATCGCCCCGATGGTAAGTCCTACACCTTTTGGGCCGATCAGGTATTACAACTTGATGAGTTTAACCCTGAGATTGCAGCACGCTTAGCTCGTATTTTAGATAACTGGACTCACTATGCCGAGCCATATCAATCATTAATGAAAGGGGCATTGCAACAAATCGCTGCTCAAGAAAACATTTCCAAGAATTTACGAGAAATCGTTAATAAAACATTAGCTATTACGCAATAAACATTAAAGTAATCGTTACGAATTTTTAATTAAGGAAGACTATGTCTACACACTCTTTTTCTGATTATTTGTCTGTATTGCAAGACCAAAATCACATCACTAGCGAACTCGCCTGGCTTCTCTTATCAGTCAGCGATTCCTGCAAAACCATCAGTAATAAAGTTTCTAAAGGCGCTTTAGCCGGTGTCTTAGGCACGCTAGGTTCAGAAAACGTGCAGGGTGAAGTACAGAAAAAACTGGATGTGATCGCTAATGACATTTTGTTAGAAGAAAATGCACATGGAGGTTTCCTTGCCGGTATGGCTTCTGAAGAAATGGATACTTTCTATAGCCTAAAAGACGTTGAAAAGACAGGCAACTACTTGCTACTTTTTGATCCGCTTGATGGTTCCTCTAATATTGACATCAATGCTTCAATTGGTACCATTTTCTCTATTCTAGAATCACCAAAAAGCGCAGCGGAGCTAAGCGAAGAGGATTTCTTGCAAGCAGGACACAAGCAAGTTGCGGCAGGTTATGCTATTTATGGCCCACAAACTGTTTTAATTTTAACGATTGGTCAAGGTGTTGTAGGCTTTACTCTAGATAGGGAGGAAGAAGACTGGTTCCTGACTCACGAAAGCATCACCATCCCCGAAGACACTCAGGAGTTTGCTATCAATATGTCTAACTACAGACATTGGGCTGCACCCGTACGCAACTACATTGATGACTGCTTGGCCGGCACTACCGGTCCTCGCGAGAAGAACTTCAATATGCGCTGGATTGCTTCCATGGTTGCCGACGTACATCGCATTCTGATGCGTGGCGGTGTCTTTATGTACCCGTGGGACTCCAGAGAACCGAACAAAGCCGGCAAATTACGCCTTATGTATGAAGCGAATCCGATGAGTTTCTTAGTCGAGCAGGCCGGTGGTGCCTCTACCGATTGCCAACAACGTATTCTAGATATTCAACCGACAGAACTTCACCAACGCGTCAGCGTGTGCTTGGGTTCTAAAAATGAGGTTGAGCAAGTGATGAAATACCATCAAGACCAACAGGCTTAATTGTCCATCTAAATACGTTCAAAAAAATAGCAGCTCTGCGCAAGACAAGCTGCTATTTTCATTTAAGCTTTGAAGATTTAATCTACTGTTAACACAGTAGAACCTGTTGTACGACCAGCCGCCAAGTCTTCATGAGCCTTGGCCACATCAACTAACGGCACTTTTTGATCAATTCTCACTTTAATATTACCAGCCAGCACCTGTTCAAAAAGCTCACCTGCCGCTTCTTGCATAGCCTCCCGTGTAGGCACATAGCCCGCGATATTAGGACGTGTCACATAGAGCGACCCCTTGGCGGCTAAAATACCCAAGTTAACTCCGGTCACTGCTCCTGAAGCGTTACCATAACTAACTAACAAACCACGAGGTCTTAAGCAATCTAAAGAGATTTCAAAGGTGTCCTTACCCACGCCATCATAGACTACAGGTAGTTTCTTACCCTCTGTCAGCTCAAGGACGCGAGCAACCACATCTTCCTCACGGTAATTAATCATCTCCCATGCGCCATGCTCTTTAGCCAAAGCGATTTTCTCGGCACTTGAGGCAGTCCCGATAAGCTTAACACCCAAGGCCTTAGCCCATTGCGTAGCAATTAAGCCAACCCCACCGGCCGCAGCATGCAATAAAACAGTCTCACCCTCTTGTACTCTATAAGTCTGGCGTAGTAAATACCAAGCTGTCAGACCCTTGAGCATAATAGCAGCGGCTTCTTCAAAAGAAATGCCATCTGGTAACTTCACCACTTGGAAAGCAGGCACATTGCGCACCAAAGCATATGCACCAATAGGACTTTGCCCATAGGCTACGCGATCGCCAACTTTTAAATGGCTAACTTCAGCACCAACCGCGGTGACTACACCACTCCCCTCAAAACCCAAACCATGAGGTAATGGATTAGCATAAAGACCGGTACGGTAATAAATATCAATAAAGTTCAGACCAACCGCTTTTTGTTCGATTTGTACCTCATGAGCTGCCGGTGCCTCAACTACGGTATCCACCCACTCCATCACTGAAGGATCACCGTGCGTTTTAATTTCAATTCGCTTACTATGTATGCTCATAAAAAGTCTCCTTGCGTTGCTAAGCGCGATAAAGTTAATATTGAAACAAAAATGTTAAAATAACGTTTTCGGCAGGAATAAGCAATTCAACTTGATCTATTTCCTACTGCCCTTCCTGGTTTAGATGTAAAATTAAACTAGTTAAAAACACACAATAAATACTAGCATAATTGATAGTGAAGTGGATTTATTATCTTATGCTCCAAACGCCATGAACCATATCAAAATTGAAATCAGTGACGCCAAGACTGTAGAAAACGAACAAAATGTCGGCAATTTGCTGCGCATTGTTTATAAAGTGATTAATGATCAGTTAGACGAGTACTTATTACCATTGGGTTTAACTGGTGCTCAGTGGCGCCCCATCATCTTGCTCGATAGCGGCCGTTTCAATACTGCTGCACAACTAGCTGATTTTATCGGCGTTGATACCGGTGCCATGACTCGCACATTAAATCGTCTGGAGGCCAAGGGCTTAATCACTCGTCAACGCTCTGAAAAAGACCGGCGTGTCGTTGAACTGGCGTTAACAGAAAAAAGCGCTAATTTACGTGTAGAGATTATAAAAACAATTGAAAAAACCTTGAATCAATTTTACTCTTGCCTAAGCAAAGAAGAGTTTGATGCATACACTGAACTAAACAAAAAGCTTATCCGCCACAATGTGCCTGATGTCTATGCCACGATTTTTCCGGATAAAAAAAGTTAAAACACATTAAGAATACAAAAGGATGGCTTTGATACCATCCTTTTTTTATTCTACAAAAACACTATCGTTTTTTATTGCCACCCAATAAAGACCCCAGTACACCACGCATCATATTTCTTGTAATACGACGAGCTTCTGTTTTTGCGACCTGCTCAACCAAGCCCTCGCGTCGACCACCTCGAGGTCCTGTAGAACCTAATAATGCTTCTTTCAGCATGCCCACTAAACCACCATTGTCCTGTGCATTCTTGTCTGCAGCAGCAGACTCTTCCGCACGACGCTGCAACAATTCATAGGCTGATTCACGATCGACTGCCTGATCGTATTTATTAGTAAACAAAGAGGCGGCACGAATCCGCGCTATCTCATCCGCTGTAGCTAAGCCAATACGACTCCCTGGCGCAAACATCCAGACTCGCTCTGTAGGTGTAGGAATCCCTTTGGGGTCTAAAAATGAGACTAAGGCCTCACCCACCCCAAGCTCAGTAATCGCTTGTTGAATATCTAAAGGTGGATTTGGACGCATCGTGTCGGCAGCAGTTTTAACTGCACGTTGATCACGCGGTGTATAGGCTCGTAATGCATGCTGCACTCGATTACCTAATTGGCCCAACACTGTCTCCGGAATATCCAAAGGGTTTTGAGTAATAAAGTAAACGCCCACACCCTTGGAACGAATTAAACGTACTACTAACTCAATACGCTCTAATAAGGCCTTAGGAGCACTATCAAATAACAAATGAGCTTCATCAAAGAAAAAGACAAATTTAGGTTTATCTAAATCCCCTACTTCCGGTAAATTTTCATAAAGCTCTGCCAATAACCACAATAAGAAAACCCCATACAATCTTGGTGACTGCATCAACTTATCTGCAGCCAAGATATTTACTAGACCTCGGCCTTGAGCATCTGTACGCATCAAGTCAAAGACATCCAGCATCGGCTCACCAAAAAAGATATCACCGCCCTGTACCTCTAATTCGAGCAAAGCACGCTGAATAGCCCCCACAGAAGCGGGAGAAATATTACCATAAGTCGTTCGCAATTCTTTGGCATTGTCAGAAACAAATTGCAGCATCGATCGTAAGTCCTTAAGATCGAGCAACAACAGCCCCTCATCGTCAGCTAATTTAAAGCAAATATTTAAAATCCCGCCCTGAGTGTCGTTAAGATTCATGGCTCGAGCCAACAGCAATGGTCCCATATCACTGATAGTGGCACGCACCGGGTGACCCTTTTCACCAAAAACATCCCAAAAAACAGTTGGACAAGCACCCCAATTAGGCTGCGGCAAAGCTAATTTCTGCAGGCGCTTTTGCAATCCCTCGCTATCTTCTGCTGTCTGTGAAATTCCTGAGAGATCACCTTTAACATCTGCTAAAAACACAGGGGTACCAATTTTTGAAAAAGCTTCTGCCATCAATTGCAAGGTGACGGTTTTACCGGTACCGGTCGCACCGGTAATACAACCATGACGGTTAGCTAATTTTGGGTGCAAAACAACTTCATTTTCAGAATTACGTCCAAAGGCAATTGGCTCAAGCATAAAGGATTCCTTTTAAAAGGCTATAATTAGGGCTATTCTATAAAAAAATGTGCTAATCAGGGTAAAATCAAGGCACAATAAAACATCAAAAGCAATACTAATAATATATCTCATCAGTTTAACCTTTTTAATTTAATAGAACACATTATGGCAGGTCATAGTAAATGGGCGAATATCCAGCACCGCAAAGGTCGCCAGGACGCAAAACGAGGCAAAATTTGGACAAAAATCATCCGTGAAATCACGGTCGCTGCACGAGCAGGCGGTCCTGACCCGGATACCAATCCTCCATTACGCTTAGCTATAGACAAAGCCACCACCAACAATATGCCCAAGGACAATATTAATCGTGCGATACAGCGTGGCGCAGGCGCCGCTGATGGCGATGATTATGAGTTCGCTCGCTACGAGGGCTATGGTCTCGGTGGTGCGGCAGTGATTGTTGACTGCATGACTGATAATCGCACCCGTACAGTTTCTGATGTACGTCACGCCCTCACTAAAAATGGCGGCAATCTCGGCACAGACGGCTCGGTCACCTTTATGTTTGACCACGTCGGTCAATTCCTTTTTGCACCCGAGATTGATGAAGACACAATCATGGAAGTAGCTTTAGAAGCTGGCGCAGAAGATGTCATTACTGATGAAGACGGTTTAACCGAAGTGATTTCAGCTCCTACCGATTTCGCTCAAGTACGCGATGCCTTTATTGCTGCTGAACTGGCACCAGAGGTAGCAGAAATCATCATGAAGCCGCAAACCGAAATCGAGCTTTCAGGCGATGATGCAACAAAAATGCAAAAAATCATCGATATGCTTGAAGACTTGGACGACGTACAAAAGGTTTATACCAACGCCGTTTTTGATGAAGAAGAAGCAGTTGAGTAATTAACAATTTAATTTTTAAAGAGTTTTATCAAAATCCTTATGAATATTTTAGTGATCGGTGGCGGTGGCCGTGAGCATGCCTTAGCGTGGAGTCTTTCCAAGTCTTCAAATGCGGACAAAGTCTTTGTTGCACCAGGCAACGGTGGTACAGCTCGTTCTGAGCGTTTAATTAACATCAATCTCAAAACACCAGAAGAAATGGTGATATTTGCCAAGGACAACCAGGTAGGCCTAACAATCGTTGGTCCAGAAGCCCCTTTAGCTGCCGGCGTCGTTGATCAATTCCGCGCCCAAGGTTTAGCTATTTTCGGCCCCAGTCAAGCTGCTGCACAGCTAGAAAGCTCCAAAGATTTTGCTAAAGCCTTTATGGTCCGCCATCAAATTCCTACAGCAACTTACGCCAGTTTCACCGAGGCTTCCGCTGCCCACGACTATGTCGAACAGCAAGGTGCTCCTATCGTCATCAAGGCGGATGGTCTTGCTGCCGGTAAGGGGGTCGTGGTTGCGATGACGCTTGAAGAGGCTCACCAAGCGATCGACGATATGTTAGGCGGTCAATTTGGTGAAGCCGGTGCTTTAGTAGTTATTGAGGAGTTTTTAGAAGGTGAGGAAGCCAGTTTTATCGTTATGTGTGACGGCAAAACTATTTTACCTTTAGCTTCAAGTCAAGACCACAAGCGCCAGTTAGATGGAGATCGCGGGCCTAATACCGGCGGTATGGGCGCTTACTCCCCCGCTCCGATTGTTAACGATATTATTCATGACCGTATCTTGCGTGAAGCTGTTATCCCCACCATTGAGGGGATGAAGACTGACGGTATTGAGTACACCGGTTTTTTATATGCCGGTGTGATGATTGGCGAAGGCGACGATGCAACTCGCCCCATTAAAGTGCTCGAATTTAATTGTCGTTTGGGTGACCCTGAAACTCAACCTCTCCTGATGCGTGTCAAAAATGACTTTGTCAACTTGTTTGAAGCAGCCACCCAAGGCAACTTGGATCAGGTGCAAATTGACTGGGATCCACGCAGTGCCATTGGCGTAGTCTTGGCTGCTCATAACTATCCAGCTGATCCACGCTTAGGTGATGTGATTACTGGCTTGCCGGAAGACAATCACGAAGTGATGGTATTTCATGCAGGTACTAAACTGGTCGATGATAAAATTACTACCTCTGGTGGCCGTGTACTTTGTGTGACAACACTTGGCGACAGTATCGAAGAGGCACGTCAAAAGGCCTACAACACCATCGAGTCCATTAAGTTCGATGGCATGCAATTTCGTAAAGACATCGCTTGGCGAGCTATAAAATGACGGTACGACCTAAGATAGGTCTCTTAGGCGGCAGCTTTAATCCTATCCACAAAGCCCATATAGAACTGGCATTAAGTGCTCTGGAACAACTGTCCTTAGAGCATGTTGAGCTACTTCCTGCTGGTCAACCTTGGCAAAAGGATACTTTATCAGTTAGTCGAGAGCACCGTCTGAGCATGCTCAAAATTGCTGCAGAGGGGCACCCAAAGATTTTGTTCAACACCATGGAGATTGAGCGAGATGGCCCCACTTATACAGTTGACACAGTCAAACAGTTAGATAAAAATATTGATTACTTTTGGCTTATGGGCACTGATCAATTGCAAAACTTTACGACTTGGAATGGTTGGCAAGACATTATGCATAGCCTAACCCTCGTCATTGCTAAACGTCCTGATTACTCCTCCGAGATTCCTCAGGAGATGCTTGATGCCCAGGTTCCCGGTAAAGAAATTATTCAGATTTTTTTTGATGAAATGGATATTTCCTCTACTGAAATCCGTCAACGCCTAGCTAACAACGAAGACGTCAGTGATTATGTACATCCTGAGGTTATAAACTACATTAACGAGCATAATCTTTATAAAAATTAAATTACAGCTCTATAAATAACAAAGGGATTTTATGTTAAATATGCCATTAGAAGATATGCAGCGACTAGTAATTGATGCCTTAGAAGATGCTAAGGCTCAAGATATCAAGGTCTTTGATACAACTGGACTGACCAGTTTATTTGACCGCGTGATTATTGTCAGCGGCACTTCGAATAGACAAACTCGCTCTTTAGCACGTAGTGTTTATGACGCTGTGCGTGAACAAAAGCTTGATGTATTGTCTGTTGAAGGTGAAGATACTGGTGAATGGATCGTCCTGGACTTAGCCGATATTGTTGTACATTGTATGCAGCCGGCAATTCGTCAGTACTACAATTTAGAAGCTATCTGGGGTGAAAAGCCGGTAGAAATCGACCTATTACCGCAATCTCGCTTAGTCCCTCAAATCAATCAAGGCTTTGATCCAATTCAACCATATCCTGAAGAGGACTAATGAAAACCACCGTAATAGCGGTGGGACACCGCATGCCGGATTGGGTTAAGGCTGCCTGGCAAGACTATGCCAAGCGCCTCCCCAACGACTGCTCCATAGAACTAAAAGAAATTAAAGCCGAGCCTCGTACCTCAGGCAAAACTCCTGAACAAATGATGGCTGCTGAAGCAAAACGCATACAAACGGCTATTCCACCACACAACCTGGTGCTAGTGCTTGATGAACGCGGCAAAGACCTCAGCACACAAAATCTTGCGACGATGTTGGGCAACTGGATTGACAACCAACAAGATGTGACTCTAATTATCGGTGGTCCAGATGGTATCGATGCTGATTTTAAAAACAGCATCACTCAGAAAATTCGCTTATCCTCACTGACATTACCCCACCCTATGGTGCGAGTACTATTAGTTGAACAAATCTACAGAGCTTGGTCGATTTTAAATAATCACCCCTACCACCGGGAATAACATTTAGCCATGGAACTACCTTTTATTTACTTAGCGTCAGCCAGTCCAAGAAGGCATGAACTTTTAAAACAAATAGGGGTTAAACATGAAGTTATACACGTCCCCGAAACCAAAGATGCTGAAGATGAACCAATTTACCCGGGAGAAAGGCCAGAAGACTATGTGGTACGCACTGCAAGAGAAAAAGCACAACGCGCTTTAGCCTATATACAAGCTGAAAATAAGCATTTTCCTGTACACCCTATTCTAGCTGCTGATACCTGTGTCATGCTCAATGGCCAAGTGATTGACAAAGCCCATAGTGATAACGACGTGCGTCAAAGCCTGCAAATCTTGTCGGGTCAAGAACATGAAGTACGCACCCACATTGTTCTTATCACACCCAAATGCACCCTAGAACGAAGCAGCATTAATAAACTACTGATGAGAAAACTAAGTGATGCCGAGATTGAACATTATGTTAATAGCACTGAAGGCATTGCTAAGGCTGGTGGTTATGCGATTCAAGGTTTAGGTGCTATGCTAATCGAAAGACTTGAAGGAAGTTTCACTGGTGTTGTTGGTTTACCTTTAAGCGAGACTTGGGAACTACTGCAGGCGCTCAAGAC
>JAAZFX010000179.1 GCA_012511555.1 Alcaligenaceae bacterium
CATCAAGACTATAGTCAGCTTGACAAGATATTGCTGACCGCACAAAATGATTCAAGTATTGATAAGGTTTTTGTGGTAGTTGAAAGTGTCTATAGCATGGATGGCGATATCGTCGATTTACAACATTTGAGCTCCTTGAAGTCCCTATACCCCAAAGTTATGCTATATGTAGATGAGGCTCATGGCGTTGGTGTTTATGGTGAGCGTGGTTTAGGGGTTGCAGAAGCGCAGGGAGTTGTTGAGCAAATTGATTTTCTGGTGGGTGCTTTTGGTAAGGCGCTCGCATCGCTTGGCGGTTATTTGATTTGTACGCCACTCATTCGTGAGTATTTAATTAATAAAATGCGTCCCTTGATTTTTTCTACCAACTTGGCTCCAATTAATGCTGCTTGGAGCTTTTTTGTCGTTAGAAAAATGCTTGACATGCAAAAAGAGCGCGCAAATTTGCAGCGAATCAGTTCACTTTTGCGACAAACTGTTGTGGACAAAGGGTTGGATTGTCCCGGGCAATCTCACATCGTGCCAATTGTTTATGGAAGCAATGAGCTTGCGGTACAAAAGTCACTCACTATGCTAAAGGCCGGATTTTATGTCTTGCCCATACGCTATCCAACGGTTCCACAAGGGCAGGCCAGAGTACGCATATCCTTGCAGGCTACTTTAGATTGGAAGCAAATAGAGCCCTTATTAGCGTACTGTTAGTAGTAAAGAACCTGTGTTTTTTATTAAAAAACATTCGTAATGTTGCATAAACAACTCAAAGTTCGTGCGCAATTGTAAAAAAAAGTTTTATAATTTTATTTTTATTCTGTTCATTTTAGAAGAAGCATCGTGTCAAACTTAGAAGATTATCGTATTGAAGAAGACCTAATCGGCCGGGTTAATGTGCCGGTAGATGTGTATTATGGTGCGCAAACACTGCGCGCAGTTAGAAATTTTGACCTCTCGGGCGTGAGACTGTCACATTTTCCTAACTTCATACGAGCGTTCGCTATAGTCAAGCATGCAGCTGCTGATGCTAATTTTAAGTTAGGTAGTCTGTCTAAAGAAAAACACGAAGCGATCATTTTTGCTTGTCAGCGTATCATGGCTGGAGAGTATCACGATCAATTTGTAGTCGATATGATTCAGGGTGGTGCGGGTACTTCAACCAATATGAACGCTAACGAGGTGATTGCTAACGTGGCCCTGGAGTATATGGGTCATCGCAAAGGCGAGTACCAGTACCTTGATCCTAATAATGACGTCAATATGGCGCAATCGACTAATGATGCTTATCCAACCGCAATTCGTTTAGGTTTGTTATTGGGTCATGACGATTTATTGCAAAGTTTGAGAAAAACTATCCGTGCCTTAAAAGACAAAGGTCAGGAGTTTAGTCATGTCTTGAAAATGGGTCGTACCCAGCTGCAAGACGCGGTACCAATGACCTTGGGTCAAGAGTTTTGCGCCTTTGCTACCACGCTTGATGAGGATTTAGAGCGCTTTGTTGATTGGGTGCCTGAGCTATTACTCGATGTGAACTTGGGTGGTACAGCAATCGGTACAGGTATTAATGCGGATCCTGATTATCAGGGGATTGCCGTGCCGCGTTTGGCTGAGTTAAGTGGTCACCCGGTGCGCCAAGCCAAAGACTTGATTGAGGCCTCATCCGATATGGGTGATTTTGTGCTGTTTTCCGGTATGTTAAAGCGCACCTCGACCAAGCTTTCAAAAATCTGCAATGACTTGCGTTTACTATCTAGTGGTCCTCGTACCGGTATTCAAGAGATTAATCTACCGGCTCGTCAACCAGGTAGCTCAATCATGCCGGGCAAGGTTAACCCGGTGATCCCTGAGGCCGTGAACCAAGTGGCTTTTGAGATTATTGGCAATGACTTGGCAGTAACTTTGGCTGCCGAAGCAGGCCAACTACAGCTTAATGTGATGGAGCCATTGATTGCTTACAAGCTGTTTGAGTCGACTGGTCTATTGCAGCGCGCATTAGATATGCTTTGCACCTTGTGTATTGAGGGCATCACTGCTAATGAGGAGCATTGTAAAACCTTAGTACAAAACTCTATCGGTTTAGTCACTGCCTTAAACCCGTATATCGGCTATAAGAATTCTACCCGTATCGCTAAAAAGGCCTTTGCTACAGGTGCTGCGGTCCTGGACTTAGTGCGTGAAGAGGCTTTGCTGGATGAAGAGGTCTTACAAGAAATCTTAAAGCCGGAAAATATGATCACTCCACGCTTGATGTCTAAATAAAGATAAGTTTTTTTGTGCGTATAAGTTTATGCCAAGGCAGTGTTTAGGGTTCTAAGCGCTGCCTTTTGATTTGTGGCAGAACTAAACGTTAAAACGTCAGTGGGATAGTAACTGGCCCATCGTTGATAAGATGGACTTGCATATTGGCCCCAAAAGAGCCGCTGGCTACCTCCGGGTGCTGACTGCGGGCGTACTCTAAAAAATACTCATAAAGAGCCTCGCCGGTGGCAGGACTAGCGGCGTTGGTAAAGCTGGGTCGATTGCCGCGACTAGCATCGGCGGCTAGAGTGAACTGGCTAACGACTAATAAACCGCCATTGATTTGCGCTAAGGATAAGTTCATTTTGCCCTCAGTGTCACTAAAAATACGTAACTTGAGTATTTTGTCGACGGCCTTTCTGATGGTTTCTTCGGTGTCGCCATGCTCTGCACAAATAAAAGCTAAAAGACCCGGCCCGATACTGCCGTGGCATTGTCCGTCAATATGTACTTGGGCTTCTTGAACTCGCTGTAAAAGGCACTTCATAAATAAAAGATTCTTGTGGTTTAGGTAAAAGAAAAGTTTACAATGGAAATTGTAGCCTGGGGGTTTTTGTGAGGGCTTATCTTTGGGGTGTAGTAAGGAATATTATTCTGATGAAGTTTGAAAATGGTGTTTATTTTATCACTGGCATTGATACGGATATTGGCAAGACGATTTGTACGGGTGTTTTAGCAAGGCATGCTCTAGCACAAGGGCAGGCGGTCATCACACAAAAACTTATACAAACAGGTTGTCAGGGCTCTTCGGACGATCTGGAAAAGCATCGAGCAATGATGGGTCTAACTGCCGACGAGCGTTTTTTAGAAGATAAACAAGGCCTGACAGCCCCGGCTATTTATGCTTATCCCGCCTCACCGCATCTGGCGGCAAAGCTTGAAAATAAAAGTATCGACTTGAGTACGCTTGATAAGAGCACCCAGACGTTAGCTGAGCGCTACGATGTGGTGTTGGTAGAGGGGGCAGGTGGTCTAATGGTGCCACTCAGTGAAGATTTACTTTGTATTGATTATCTAGCGACGCGAGCTTATCCCTGCATTTTGGTTACTAGCGGCCGCTTGGGCAGTATCAATCATACACTCCTCAGTCTCTTTGCCTTAAAGCAGTACGGTATCGCACTTCATACCCTGGTATTTAATGGCCACGATGGCTCAAACGATGTGATGGTTGCTGCAGAAACCAGGCACTACTTAAAGAATAAGTTACAGGAGTATTTTCCTGAGGCTAATTGGTATGAAGTGGATAGTGTGAGTCCTTAATAAATCCTTAATCAATTAATCCCGGTCGATGCTGTGATTTATAAATAGCTCCGATCATGCCTGACTTTAAAAAATAGCAACCCCATCACCAGTATCACCATGCTTAGGCAAAATATTATCACCGCTGAGGTTAAGCCAAAGGTATCGGCTAGTAGTCCTACCGACACAATGGGCAGGATGGTTCCCAGATAGCCCACAAATAAATGACTTGAAAAAATAGGTCCGCGATTTTCAGGGGTGGTGATTTGGCCAACAAGGCCAAATGAGGCCAGCAGGGTGGCGCCGTGAGCAATCCCGGCCAAGATATCGGCAATTACAAACAAGAGAGTTGACTGAGTGCTCATTGTGAAGCCTAATGCCAAGCAAGCCAGCAACAAGAATATCAAGCCAAGGTACAAAGTCGTGTGCAGAGGCATTGATCGCAACATAAACTGCGTACAACCGGAAATAAACAGGACAGAAGCGATAGCCGTTCCGCTAACGGCCGGTCCATGCCATGGAATCATCTCCTTTAAAAAAGAGGGGGCCAATGACCCATAAAGGCTGAACATACCAAAAGCGACAAAGGCAGTGATGGAAATAATCAAAAAGAGCGACTTGAAAGCCGGTTCTGTCGGGGTTTCCAACTTGGGCTTAAAAGAAGGACGGCCCGGTTTTTTATGCCTTACTTGTTTGACTGAGCGCAAGCCGTACAGAATAATCACACTGGGTATAAGTACCGTTATATAGGGTGTTATTAGAGGGTAGGGCAGAAACTGTGCAATCAAGCCACTAATAAAGGGCCCTGAGCCAAAACCTGCAACACTGACCAGAGAGGCAAATTGTGCCGCCTTGGTTTTATAACTTGGCGGAAGGACATGATTCATGCCAAGCATGGCAGACGTGCTAATCATGCCAGAAGCAATGCCTATAATGACTCGTCCCAGACCAAGCAGCAAGGGAGAAATTGCCCAGGCAGAGAGGATCAACCCGATAATCGAAAAAATCAAGCCACCTTTGAGGACCGGTAAAAAGCCGTAGTGAGTCGTTATCTTGCCCAGAAGGAGCAGGGCCACCAAAACCCCCGCCATATAGGCAATAAAAATATAAGTGATTTCGCTAGGCTGTAGATCCCATAGGGCTTGATATAGCGGATAGAGCGGACTTGCGAGGGCGGTGCCCATGGTGCCGATACAAAGAGCGGCACAGACCCAGGCAAAGGGTTTCCAGGTGGTTTGCATGTCGTTGGGGAAAATCTAAATAATTGGCACCAAAAGTGTACCTATAGATTCTATAGGGCGTTAATTTATAAGGCAATCCCGTTCGTGTTTGTTAAGGTTTTCCTCAACTAAAAGCTACTCGTGAAAAGTGCGTAATCAGGTATCTAAAGAAGATGTTTTTATTAAAAAAGATCACTTCGAATATTGCTATTTTCGTTTATTTCGAATTAAATAAAAAATAAATAAACAATATGATTAAAAATAATTTAATCATTAGGAGCTATCTATGAAAACCGCAACCCAACGCAAAATATCACTGCCGGCGGAGCGAGAAATACAAGCAGCCGTGCAAAGTCAGCGAGCTTTAGCTGCATTTCTTGCAACAAATAGGGAAACTCAACATATTCAAATATTCGATGAGAATAATCAGGCGCACCAAGTAGAACTACCAACATCGGCCTTTAATTTACTAGTTGATATCCTGGCTGAATTAGCGGAGGGTAATACTGTACAGGTAGTACCGATCCATGCTGAATTGACCGCCCAAGAAGCGGCAGATATGCTAAATGTCTCGCGTCCCCACCTTGTGAAATTATTAGAAAATGATGAAATTCCATTTCACCGTACAGGCAAGCACCGTCGAGTAAAGTTTGCAGATCTTATGCAATACAAAGAATCACGTCAACGCCAAAGTGAAGAGGCGATGGCAGAGCTTGCAGCTCAGGCTCAAGAATTAAACATGGGTTATTAATGAAAAACTCCTCTTTTACTGCCCTTTTTGACGCTTGTGTTTTATACCCGCTCCATTACGTGATTTGTTAATGTGGGTGGGTTTGTCTGGGCTATTTAGGGCTCGTTGGACTCAAGAAATTCATGATGAATGGAAACGTAACTTATCCTATATCCAAGCTTTTAACGTAAAAAACTATGATGCTCTTATATAATATAATATTAAAAATACTTTATGTTATACTTATTTAATGATGTTAATATTAAATATATTTAATGTTATTAAGGTGGTTACGGTGTCTTTTATTGCTTTAATGCGGCCAAATGAGGTGATGGTTGAGTTGGGCTCGCGCCTGCAGCAGCATCGGCTTAAACAAAATATCTCTCAAGCAGATTTAGCACGGCGTCTAGGGGTGTCGATTCCTACGATATCAAACTTGGAAAATGGTAAAAATACTAGTTTAGAGACTTTCATCGGGGTTGTATTTGCATTAGGTTTGCAAAATGAACTGCAGGAGTTATTTAACCAGCCAACACTGACGATTGCCGAATTAGAGCGATTATCTGCCAAGCCTAAACGTCAACGCGTGCGTCTCTCTCAGTCAAAGTATCTACTGAAGACAAGTAAATCCAAGCCAAAGGCTATGACTGTGCCAACCTCATCTCGCGCAAAGTTATGGGATAAAAATCTTTTTAAACCTAGCAAAGAGAGTAATGACTAATGGTTAATCGGGTAAATGTATTTTATGAAGGCTGGGGTGAGCGTTGGCATTGGGGGACTTTAGCTATAGCAACATCTCCACACGCGCCTATTTTATTTGAATATACCCCTGAAGCTTTGCAGCAAGGCTTAGAGCTGTCAGCGCTGAATTTGCCTCTAAGCTCGCGTACTTACTCTGGATTCCCTAGTTTTAATGAGGGCTTGCCAGGGGTAATTGCCGACGCCTTACCTGATGGTTGGGGGCGTTTGCTGATGGATAGGTTATTCCGTAAACGTGGTGTTGACCCTAATAAAGTCACCGTGCTGGAGCGTTTAACCTATGTCAGTGATACGGCGATGGGTGCTTTTTCTTTCCATCCGGAAGTTGCTCTCACAGATAAGACTAGACAAGATATTCCACTTGATTTACTGGCACGTGAGGCTCAGGCGGTGCTTGCCGGGAAAGATTCTGCGTTGCTGGCTCAACTGGTTGATATGGGTGGTTCACCACAGGGCGCGCGCCCTAAAGCCTTGGTTTATCGCTGCGAAACGACTCAGCGTACCAGCACCGTTAACTTTGATGGTGCTGAACCTTGGCTAATCAAGTTTCCTGCCCAATCAGAGCACGTTGAGGTTTGCGTGATTGAGTATATTTATGCGGTGTGTGCGTTCCAGTGTGGGCTCGAGGTGCCACAGATTGAATACTTTGATTTAGGCTATGGCCTTGCTGCTTTCGGTGCAAAACGCTTTGATCGCCAAGGGGAACTGCGAATTCCTATGCATTCTTTAGCAGGTTACTTGAATGCGGATTTTCGTATTCCTAATTGTGATTACGATACCTTTATTCGCTCAACTGGTCACATAACTCAGAATGATATGAGTGCAGTAAAGCAAGCATTTGCTTGTGCGCTATTTAATGTTATTTTTAATAACCGTGATGATCACACTAAGAATTTTTCCTATCTGTTAAATGAGCACCGAGAGTGGAAGTTAGCACCGGCTTATGATCTCACTTATAACGAAGGACCGAGTGGCTATCATCAAATGAGTGTGATGGGAGAAACTCAGCTTATTCCAAGACAAGCTATTTTGGCGTTAGCGAAGGCTGCTAATATTTCTGCTCCTGAGGTGGAACAAATGATCGAGCGTTTCGCTACAGTTGCTACCAGCTTTAGTGCTTTGTGTAATGAGTTTTTTAATCAAGAGATTCGTCCAACAACGATAAAGCATATTCAGCAGACCTTAAATCGGAATCTGGCAGCCATTCGTTCATGATATTGGAGTATCGTATAGTCTGCTGAACTAAGAATTAGCAATATTATGCAATACAAAGAATCACGTCAACGGGAAAGCGAAGAGGCTATGGCTGAGCTTGCAGCTCAAGAACTAAGCATGAGTTATTAATGAAAAACTCTCCTTTTACTGCCTTTTTCGACGCTTGTGTTCTGTACCCAGCCCCATAGCGTGATTTGTTAATGGCCTGATAATTACTTTTCAACAGGGGCACCTAATACGCCTGAATTATTAAAAACAGCCGTAATTTATGGAGCCAACGCATCGGGGAAAAGTAATCTAATTAAAGCGCTTAATGTAATGAAATTAGTGATTACTCAATCTTTTACAAAAGACATTAATTCTCCGATTATTTATGAGCCCTTTTTGTTTGAAAAGCAAAGACGACAAGAACCCACGACTTTCGAAATAGCTTTTGTTGTTGAGGATTTTGAAGGACAGGGTAAAGCCGTTCGTGCGTTTTATGGTTTTTCAGCAGATAAAGACTGTGTCTACGAAGAGTGGTTTAGTGTTTTTCCAAAAGGCAGAGAGCAAACTTGGTTTCACCGCATTTATGAAGCAGAGAACAGTGACTATTCGTGGACAATGTCATCCTTTTTTAAAGGTGAGAAAGAAAGCTGGAAAAAATAAACTCGCTCTGATCAGCTGTTTTTCTCGACGGCGGCTCATCTGAACAGTGAGCAAATAAAACCGATTTATGAAAAGCTTATAAATTCAGTGTCTATTTTGCATGATACCTCGGTCTTGCCTAATAACTTTTCAAGTCAGTTTTTGAGTAGCGATGAAGAAAAAAAGATTTTAGTCGATTTGTTCAATGCATCTGATATTCCGATAGAGGATATTGAGGAAGAAAGCTATCCAATTCAGTTAGATGAAGAGGTTTTTATCCGCAATCTACTTAAGAAGGAAATGGCCTCTAGGGGGGTAGATTTTGCCGCAGTTAAGCCTACCAGAGTTGAGCGTTATTTTATCTATCGAGATACAAACGGCGATAAGGTCAGGATAAAACTTCAAGAAGAGTCTGATGGCACACAAAAGTTGTTTTCTTTAGCTGGCGTGATCTTAGTGGCTTTGAAGTATGGAAAGATTCTTGTGGTGGATGAGTTAAATAAAAGCCTTCATCCGGATTTAGCCCGTTTTTTAGTGTC
>JAAZFX010000180.1 GCA_012511555.1 Alcaligenaceae bacterium
GTAGCGTCAAAGTAGTCTTACCGGAAGACTCAGGACCATACACCTCAATCACTCGGCCACGCGGTAACCCACCGACTCCTAAAGCAATATCTAAACCTAAAGAACCTGTAGATACAACTTGAATGTCATGCTGGATCTCATTATCCCCGTAGCGCATCACGGAGCCCTTACCAAATTGCTTCTCAATTTGTGACAAGGCAGCTGATAAGGCTTTTGAACGCTCATCATTAGCCGCTTTATTTGCTTTTGTACTCATGCAAAGTTTCCTTATAAAAAATCTGGTACTACAGTAGCAAGTACTACTCTGCTACGATGCAGTTATTATGCCACTGATTATACTGTATATTTACACAGTGTTGCTAGTTTTATCCACCCCCTGTATTTTTCTTGCGACTTAATCTCAAAATGCTACACTTAGCCTTTTGGAAAAACTTGGGAAAAATATGTGGTTCAAAAATCTTAAACTATTCCGTCTTAATCCCGACTGGACGATAACGGCACAAGACCTAGAGGAAAAGCTCCAAGCCAATGCATTTATTGAGGGCAGCCCAGGTCAGGACACTAAATTAGGCTGGGTTAATCCACTTGAGGATAGTGGCCTAGTTTATGAGCTTGGGCAATATTATTTTCTGACTTTACAAGCCGAGAAAAAGCTACTACCGGCAAGCGTTATCAATCAATTCGCCCGTGAAAAAGCCATCGAAATTGAAGAGCAACAAGGCTATAAACCTGGTCGCAAACAAATGCGCGAAATCAAGGAAATGGTCACAGACACCCTAATTCCTAAAGCCTTTAGTATTTTCCGCCAAACACGCGTGTGTTTAGATCTGGAAAATCATTGGTTATATATAGATGCCGGCACTGCCTCTAAAGCCGATGAGGTTATTTCTCTACTCGTCAAAGCCTTGGACCCTGTACCTATCCAATCTTTTATGACTGAAGTTTCTCCCAGTACAGCAATGACCGAGTGGATTTTCAGTGATGAAGCAACTGAAGGCTTCAATATTGAACCACAAACAGAGTTTAAATCAACTCAAGAAGACCGTGCTACTGTGCGCTTTACTAATGTCATTCCTAGTCAAGAAGAAGTATCAAAGCATATTGAAAGTGGCAAAGTTGTCACTAAACTGGGACTTACTTGGCGTGATCGGGTGAGCTTTGTCCTTCACGACACTTTAGAAATCAAGCGCATTCAAGCCTTAGAAATTTTAGATGAACAACGAAACCCAACGGGCGCTGATAACATTGAACGTTTTGAAGCCGATATGACATTGATGTGTAAAGAGTTCTCGGGTTTACTAGAGGATCTGACAACTGCACTGGGTGGTGAGAAAAAATAATATTTCCAAAAGGCCTCTAAAATTCTAAATTAGAGGCCTTTTCTATTCTTTTTCTGGCACGGGCCAATTAATTAAGGCCCATTTCATGGCATATTTATCTTTAATAAAATGCGCATGCTCTTTTTGATAAAAATCTCTTAGTGCGCTAATCTCACTAACTCCCAACTCACCATAACGAGTTGTAACCAACTCTATAAAATGCTCTTCGTCCTTGCAACTCTGCAAACGCCCCGGCGCACTTACAAAGCTTAGCTCAGGGTCGATACCCATTTCGTAAAGTATATTGATGATATGAATATAATCAGCAAATGGCTTTTTTTCCTGATTCAATAGCTTAGAAATTTCCGGTTGATCAAAGCGACCGCCGACTAAATAAGAAAAATATACATGGCGCTTAGCATAGCAGTGAAACTTCTCAAATAAACATTGAATATCCGCATCTAAACCTGAACGCGAAGATAAAAGCACATCCACTTCTGGCACTACACCTTGCCAATCATCTTCTTTGGATAAATGAATAGTACTTATGTTGTCCAAGCCTGCTTCGCGCGCATTGAGCTCTACATAATCAAGCATCACACGACTATAGTCTAAGCAGTAAACATGCTCTACTTGAGGAGCTAGATGAAGAGCTAAAGTACCTGTACCTGAACCCACATCCAAAACAGTAGAGACACCATCTAAACTCATGCTATCTATAAAAAAATCAAGATACTTAGAGCTTGAATTACCTTTTTTCTGCATAGAGTGAGCGCGCTTATCCCAAGAGCTCGACGGTTGCTCCGCAAAAGAAACTTGCTCCATGTACTCTCTATACCACTGAGCAGTATTTAGCGCAGGATAGATTATTCTCTTATACATACTAAACCTCTGCTAATTGCGCCTCGAGCCAAGCCTCTACCTCCTCGACCATTGGGAAAAGCTCTATACCCAAATCTCCACTAAAGCTACGCCATTGCTCAGCATACTTATCATGAACTGTAGATAGCACAGGCACTCCCTCGCTGACGGCACGACTGATTTCAGCAACCAAGCCACCACCCTCAGCTTCCGCAATACCGAATTTATTGATTACCAACACATCAATCCCCTGGTCCAGCGCCTCTCTTGGCACAGCACTGGACTCAGCCAAAGCTACACTATCCAATCTACAGCCACTGGCTCCTGTACCTCGATCCACTAAAATCCGATACTCTCGATCATCACTGATAGAACAAATGACTTCACCAATATAGCCACCCTGATCATCTCTTTTATTGAGCAAACCACCAACTTTTAAACCTTTTTTTTGTAATTGCTCAATCGTCTCCCAGAGCGTCTGCACGGCTTCGTTACCATCGTCTTCAAAAACGATAACCGCTAACGGTTTATTTTTCATAACTTATCTCTCTAAAAATCAATCTAATTTCAACGTTAAATGAAATGCTTGAGGAACAGCTTGATGCTTGTCAGCTTCTACTGCTTGAGTTGCTTCAATATGACTACGATAGACGATACGTAGCTCATAAAGACCATTACTAGGAATTTTAAAAGGCTGACCGCTAATTAAAGTAAATACGCTACTATTAAAGTTGTTAAAAAGAAGCAATTCAAATAATTGACTTTCCTGCTCGGCCAACTCCGCTACCAACTCCTGCTCTACATGTGCATTGAAATGGAAAATTGCATTACCCGCCCCCTTGATATAACCGGTATAAAGCACCTCTCCTTCGCTTAATAGATGACTATCGATATCATGTGAGAAATTAGTTAAAGAGCGGATCAGTGCTTCCTCTTGCTTTTGCTTATTTAAAGCCTCTAAAGCCTCGCCCTCCAATACATCAGCATGCATCTCGGTCACGTTCTTTGGCAACCTTTCACCATGGGGCACTAATCCCGCTATAGCCACTAAGGCAAAGGTAACGGCGATGATAACTACAATTATTTTCTTTGAAAGCGGCGTAATTCGCATTGATACAAAATTCTAAAAACTATTGAAAAACTAATCATACATGGATTAGCAGACTAAGATTAGGCGGTCTTTATGAGTTTAACAAAACTTCTTGCTTTAGCCTTTGCAACTGGTCACGAACTGCAGCAGCTTGCTCAAACTCCAAGTTTTTAGCATGATCCATCATGGCTTTTTCTAGACGCTTCAGCTCACGGCTGAGGGCTTTTTCATCATTAACAAAACGCTTCAAGTCCTCAGTTTTAAAGCTCACAGTCGAGTCATCAACCGGTGCCATAACACCATCAATCATTTCTTTAACTTCTTTTTTAACGCCGACTGGAATAATTCCATGCTCCTCATTAAAACTCATTTGTTTGATCCGACGACGCTCAGTTTCATCCATCGCGCGTGCCATCGAATCTGTAATCCGATCCGCGTACAAGATAGCCTTACCATTAAGGTTACGAGCAGCACGACCAATCGTTTGAATCAAGCTACGATCAGAACGGAGGAACCCTTCTTTATCAGCATCTAAAATCGCTACTAAAGACACTTCAGGAATATCTAATCCCTCTCTTAATAAGTTGATTCCTACCAACACATCAAAGATCCCAAGTCGTAAATCACGAATAATCTCCACCCGCTCAACAGTGTCAATATCAGAGTGTAAATATCGTACCTTGAGTCCATTTTCTTCTAAATACTCAGTCAGATCTTCAGCCATGCGCTTAGTCAAGGTTGTAACCAATATACGCTCACCCACTGCAATACGCTCTTTGGCTTCACCTAACAAATCATCCACCTGAGTCAGTGCCGGCCGTACTTCAATCACGGGATCAACCAAACCGGTTGGTCGTACCACTTGTTCGACAACTTGATCAGAACGTTCTTTTTCATAATCAGCAGGTGTAGCTGATACAAAGATGCTTTGACGCATCCGTTGCTCAAACTCTTCTATTTTGAGAGGTCTATTATCAAGTGCTGAAGGTAGTCTAAAGCCAAACTGCACCAAGGTTTCCTTACGTGAACGATCTCCTCTATACATGCCCCGCAACTGCCCCATCATGACATGACTCTCATCAAAGAACATCAAAGCATCTTGGGGTAAATAGTCAATCAAGGTTGCTGGTGGCTCACCAGGCGCAGCTCCTGACAAATGCCTGGAGTAGTTCTCAATACCCTTACAAAAACCGAGCTCTTGCATCATTTCAAGATCAAACAAAGTGCGCTGCTCAATACGCTGTGCTTCTACTAACATACCTTGGTCATAGTAATACTGCTTACGCTCACGGAGCTCTTCTTTAATCGTTTCCATCGCTCGTAGGATAGTCTCTCTAGGAGTCACAAAGTGAGAGCTAGGATAAATCGTAAAGCGTGGAATCTCTTGTCGTACCCTGCCTGTTAGCGGATCAAACAACTCAATCGTTTCGATTTCATCATCAAACATACTCAAACGTACTGCGAGCTCGGCGTTTTCCGATGGGAATACATCGATCACATCGCCCCGTACTCTAAAGGTACCGCGACTAAACTCCATATCATTGCGCTCGTATTGCATCGCTACTAAACGCGCCAAAAGCTCATTGCGGGGAATCTCATCACCTCTTCTAAGCAATAAGATCATGGCATGGTAGTCGCTTTGGTTACCGATACCATAAATTGTTGATACCGTTCCAACCACAATTGTGTCACGCCTTTCTAAGAGACTCTTAGTTGCAGACAATCGCATTTGCTCAATATGTTCATTGACTGAAGAGTCCTTTTCAATGAACAAATCACGCGACGGCACATAAGCCTCAGGCTGATAGTAATCATAGTAAGAAACAAAATACTCCACTGCATTGCGCGGAAAAAACTCACGCATTTCTGCATAAAGTTGAGCCGCCAGGGTTTTATTTGGTGCTAAAACCAAGGCCGGCCTACCAGTTCTGGCAATGGTATTGGCCATCGTATAGGTCTTGCCTGAACCAGTTACACCTAATAGCGTCTGGAACATTAAACCGTCCTCAACCCCTTCAACCAAGGCATCAATCGCGGCGGGTTGGTCACCTGCCGGCGGGAATGGTTGATAAAGCTGAAAAGGGCTATTGGGAAATTCTATGAATTTTGCTTGGTTCATTTATTCATTTGTTATAATTACGTGTTGCGTGAAGTATCGTGAAGATAATCCTTCATTATCGCTTTTATTTTCTCTTTTTTCAAAAATCAGGTGTGTACATACGATGAGTAGTCTCTACCAACATGTGGAAATGGCCCCAGACGATCCTATTTTAGGCCTTAACGAACAGTTTAACGTCGATAGCCGTGCAAACAAGGTCAACTTAGGTATTGGTGTTTATAGTGATGATAATGGTCATTTACCATTACTCAAAGCTGTACGTGCAGCTGAACAACAGCATTTCGAAAGCGCCAGTCCTCGTGGTTATTTACCAATTGAGGGCATTGCTTCTTATAACAAGGCCGCTCAAACGTTGCTATTAGGTGCTGACTCACCCCTTATTGCTCAGGGTCGTGCGGTCACGGTAGAAACCATAGGCGGCACAGGTGCACTTAAAATTGGTGCTGACTTCTTAAAAAAATTGACACCAAACTCTAAGGTTTATATTAGCAATCCGAGTTGGCAAAATCACGAAGCAATCTTTGAGGATGCTGGCTTTACGGTAGAAACTTATCCATATTATTCAGCTGAGACCCACGGCTTAGATTTTGCTGCCATGAAATCTCGCCTAGAGAGCTTAGATGCTAAAAGCATCATCATTTTACATGCCTGCTGTCACAACCCTACCGGCGTAGATCCTACCTTAGAGCAATGGCAAGAAATTCTGGAAATTGTTAAGACTCGCAATTTAATTCCTTTCTTGGATATCGCTTATCAAGGCTTTGGTGCAGGTCTAAACGAAGACGCTCAAGTCGTTCGCTTATTTGCCGATGCCGGCGTTGAGATATTTGTAAGTTCTTCTTTTTCAAAATCATTTTCGCTCTATGGCGAACGTGTTGGTGCTTTGACGCTTACTACAAAAACTCAAGACTTGGCTGAAAAGGTTTTAAGCCAAGTGAGAACTGTCATTCGTACCAACTACTCTAACCCGCCTACCCATGGTGCAACAATTGTCGCTGCCGTACTTAACTCGCCTGAGTTATTTAAACTGTGGGAAGATGAACTTAGTGCTATGCGCGTACGAATCCAATCTATGCGCGAACAATTAGTGGCAAATATCAAAGCTGCAGGTGTAGAGCAGGACTTTAGTTTCGTTTTAAAGCAAAACGGCATGTTCTCCTTCTCTGGTCTAACTAAGGCACAAGTAGACCGCTTACGTGAAGAGTTCGCGATTTATGCAGTAGGTTCGGGTCGCATTTGTGTCGCCGCGCTTAACTCAAAAAATATCAACTATGTTGCCAAGTCAATTGCTGCTGTTCTTTAAAGTTTAAATTAAGCTCACTTTAAATTAAACTTGCATTTATCGTCATTATGATAGAAAATGACTGTACATCCGTACAGTCATTTTTTTATTTTGGAATGATATGAGCATCAAACTCACCGCCCGACAGCAAGAGGTCTTTGACCTAATCAAAAGCAATATTCGCCGTACCGGCTTTCCGCCGACTCGCGCTGAAATTGCTAAGGGTCTAGGTTTCCGCTCAGCCAATGCGGCTGAAGATCATTTAAAAGCACTCGCCAAAAAGGGCGCAATTATTTTAACTCCTGGGACTTCACGCGGTATTCGCCTAAATCCAGAATTAGACGATCCAAAACCAGCCAAAACTAATGCAATCGACAGCAGCAACACAGCTCCTGCCCTTGACAACCTCATTACACTACCACTTATCGGACGTGTGGCAGCAGGTAGCCCTATACTAGCCCAAGAGCATATCGAAAAAGAGCTCCCCGTCGATCCTGCCATGTTTGAAGACAAAGCCGATTACCTACTACGCGTGAGAGGTGAATCCATGATTGACATAGGTATTTATGACGGTGATTTACTTGCTGTTAAAAAAACCCAATCCGCTCACAATGGCCAAATTGTTGTTGCACGTATTAATGATGAGGTGACAGTCAAACGTTTTGAAAAAGGCAGCAAAAGCATTTCTTTAATCGCTGAAAATCAAAATTTTGAGCCTATTATCGTCACCTCACAAGATGATTTCGCTATAGAGGGCCTAGCAGTTGGTCTGATTAGAAGTTTGAATTAACTGTCACTATAAAGGGTGAAAGACATTAAGCTTTCACCCTTAGCTTTTTTAATCAAACACCGGTGCTTTAAAAGTTTTTAAGCGCAGCGCATTACTTAAAACAAAGACACTAGAGAGAGCCATTGCACCAGCTGCGAACATTGGCGATAGCAATACCCCATAGGCAGGATACAGTACGCCCGCAGCCACAGGAACCAGCGCCGTATTATAGGCAAAGGCCCAAAATAGATTTTGGTGGATATTTTTAATCGTCGCTTTTGATAAAGCAATAGCATTAGGCACACCCTTTAAGCTACCGGACATTAGCACGACATCCGCTGCCTCCATTGCCACATCGGTACCTGTACCAATGGCAATACCAACATCTGCCTCTGCCAAGGCCGGAGCATCATTAATACCATCACCTACAAAAGCCACAGAACCATGTTTCTCGCGTAGCAATTTTATCTGCTCTAACTTACCCTCAGGCATCACTTCCGCAATCACCTCGTCAATATCCAAACGCTTAGCGATGGCTTCTGCTGTTTGTCTCTTATCGCCAGTAATCATGACCACTTTAAGACCTAAATCATGAAGAGCCTTAATCGCCTCAGGCGTACTGTCCTTAATCGGATCCGAGACAGCAATAATCGCCGCTAGTTTGTCATCGATAACAGCATACATAGGTGATTTGCCTTCATGCGCTAAGCGTAAAGCAATGTCATCAAAATAACTAGGGTCTAAACCCAATGATTTTACAAAGCGGTCGGCACCAATCTCTACCTTAGTGCCATTGATTAAGGTCCTAATACCCATGCCCGTAATAGATTCAAACTGAGAAATCGTTGCTAGCTCGATACCCTCTGCTACAGCTGCTTGCACGATAGCATGAGCGATAGGATGTTCGGACTGCTGCTCAGCGGCAGCAATTAAGGCTAAAACCTCTTTGCGTACAAAGCCCTGATTAAGCTCTAAATCAGTCATTGTCGGACGACCCAGGGTCAAGGTACCAGTCTTATCGACAGCCACCACCTTGGCATCACGCAATGTTTGTAAAGCTTCGCCCTTGCGAAACAGCACCCCCATCTCTGCCCCACGACCCGTGCCCACCATAATAGAAGTCGGTGTAGCCAAGCCCATTGCACAAGGACAAGCAATAATAAGCACAGCAACGGCATTAACTAGCGCCAAGGTTAAGGCAGGACTTGGACCAAAGATCATCCACACAACAAAAGTCAAAATCGCCAGACCAATCACTGTAGGCACAAACCAATAAGTAACTTTATTGACCACAGACTGAATAGGTAGCTTTGAGCCTTGAGCCTGTTCAACTAAATTAATAATTTGCGACAGTACAGTTTTTACGCCAACGGCAGTCGCTTTAAATATAAAAGCGCCTTGCTGATTAACCGTACCGCCAACTACCTCACTATCAACAGATTTTTCAACCGGAATAGGTTCACCGCTAATCATCGATTCATCGACAAAGCTCTGACCCTCCAGGAGAATACCATCCACTGCAATGCGCTCACCTGGACGGACCTGAATAACATCGCCCTCTTGAACCTCACGAATGGGAATCTGTACCCACTCACCCTCTCGCTGAACTCGAGCTTCTTTGGGCTGTAAACCGACTAAACGTTTAATAGCTTCAGAAGTACGACCCTTGGCTTTGGCCTCTAAATAACGGCCAAATAATATTAACGTCACTATGACCGCAGCAGACTCATAATAAACGTGGACAGAAGCTTCTGGTAATAAAAAGGAGAAGAAAGTAGCTACTACCGAATAGCCATAGGCTGCCAAGGTTCCGACAGCTACTAGAGAGTTCATATCAGGTCCCAATCTTAACAAAGCGGGAATCCCTAACTGATAGAAGCGCCTACCTGGAAAAATCAAAACTAATGTGGTTAAAACAAATTGAAAATACCAACTGTTTTGCAAACCTATATTGTCAATAACCCAATGATGCATGGCAGGGATCATATGAGAACCCATTTCCAAAATGAAAACTGGTAGCGTTAAAAGCACAGCAATGATTAAGTCACGCTTTAACACGCTTTCCTCTTGCTCCTTACGCTGTGATAACTCCTCAACCCATGAACTATCACCTGACTCTGAAACACTAGACTCACTTAGTTGCTGAGACTGTTTAATCACATGTGCATCAAAACCGGCTTTATTAACAACAGCAATCACATCATCAACAGTGGTGTTTGTACCCGATTCAAGCGTAATTTCAGCTCTTTCGGTTGTCAAGTTAACAGCTACTTGACTTACGCCATCCATACGGCCAACAAATCGCTCAACGCGCGCGACACACGAGGCGCACGTCATACCACCAACAGCCAAGCTGAAATGCTTAGCGGTGCCCTCAATTGGCTCAGATTGAGAAATTGATTCAACGCTATAACCCGCTTTTTTAATCACTGCAGCGATATCTTCTGAACTAACTGAAGAACTCGGATCAATATCAATATCTGCTCTTTCTGTTGCAAGATTGACATTAACCGACGTCACGCCATCCATTCGTCCAACAAAACGCTCTACTCGTGCTACACACGAAGCGCATGTCATTCCGCCAATGTTCATACTAAGATGCTTAGTCGGCACACCAGTGTGCTCGATATTGGCGCTTCCAGTTTCACCAGTTTGGTTTTGCATAAAGCCTCATCAAAAGTGGATATATCATATATTATAAATAACTAATCTAATATGTAGGTATATACCCACAGTACTTAGACCATGATAACAAACAAAAAAACAACAAAGTCTAAACTATTTAGATGTTTTAAATAAATAAACTTCACAAATACATTTATATACTATATAGTAATCAATTCAGCGCCCGTAGCTCAGTTGGATTAGAGTACTTGGCTACGAACCAAGGGGTCGTGGGTTCAAATCCTGCCGGGCGCGCCATATTTAAAGACCTTCATAATAATTTTATTATGAAGGTCTTTTACTTCTTGCTTGCACATTCTGCACTTGCCTCTTTTACTATTAATAAGTTTTCATTACCTCTTATTTCTTTAACAACTCTCCCAGTACAAGCATTAACAACTCAGCAACTAATGGATTACCCTTGTTTGCGCAATCTATAGGGTTAGCACTATTTACAACAGAAAAAAAATAAGCTAATTTATTGCTATGCATCAATAAGTCTTATGTTTTATATAAGACCTGTCATAAAGCAGCAATATCAAGACTTTAAGTCTTGTACAAGACCAAAAATATATTGCTTGACTAGACACTTTAAATTGCCATGCAACAATTTTTTCTTTATAAATAAACGGAGAGTACTATGTCTCAAACTTATCAATCAGAAGTACAAAAAGCTCAAGAAGAAATCAAGCAAGCCGGCACTAGCTGGCACGCGATTGGTGCTGAAGCAGTTGCACGTATGCGCATGATGAATCGCTTTCAAAACGGTTTGGAAATCGCTCAATATACGGCAGACATTATGCGCAAAGACATGGAGGAGTATGATGCAGATCCATCCA
>JAAZFX010000181.1 GCA_012511555.1 Alcaligenaceae bacterium
AGCATCGCCAAAGCAGCCCCCACATAGGCAATATTTGCTAAGCCGACTTGTTGAATCATTTGACCACCTAATAAAGCGCCCCCACCAATACCGATATTGAAGACCCCGGAAAAAATGGCGATGCCAATATCCGGTGCATCAGGCGCCTTTTCCAATACTTTGCTCTGTAAAAGCATAGAAATCAAAGTAATGACCATCCCCCAAACAATAGCTAGAGGAATAAGTGACCACCAGTGCGTTACAGAAAAATTTAATAAGCCTAGACACAACATCAGCCCCACTAAAGACAGTAGCAACATTGGCGACATATGGCGTCCGGCATAGCGGGCAAAAAGGATTCCTCCTAAAATGCCGGCTAAACCAATGACAAATAATATCAACACCACCATGTTATTACTCATAGCACCAATGTTTTGTAAATAGGGGCTGATATAGGTCGATGCAGTGAAATGAGCAGTCATCACGAGCGCTAAACTAAGATAAATATATTGCAAACTCGGCCGCTTAAGCAGATCCGGCACTACTTTGAAATTACCGCTACTTTGACTCTGTAACGTTGGTAAGACTCGCCATAACAACACTAAAATTACGGCTGCAATCACACCGATTAGAGCAAATGTCATGCGCCAACCGAAGTGATGACCAATCACAGTACCTAGTGGGACACCCATCACTGTCGCTAAGGATGAACCCGTAACGATAAAGCTCAACGCTTTGGCCTTATTGCCTTTGGGAGCTAATCGTACCGCCAAAGGTATGGTAATTGCCCAAAATACCGAGTGTGCCATGGCAATGCCTAAACGCGCCACCAATAAGGATGAAAAACTCCATGCCACTGTAGCCAAAGCATGACTAGCAATGAAAATCACAAACAATAAAATCAGTAAACGCCGTCTTTCAAGACTTGCTGTAAGCATCGTCAAAGGCAGAGAAAATATCGTGACCGCCCAAGCATAAATCGTCATCAGCAGGCCCGTTCGGGAAATATCCATGCTGAACCCCTCGGCAATGTCCGGTAATAAACCGACCGGCACAAACTCCGTGGTATTAAAGATAAAAGCGGCAACTGCCAAAGTAATCACTGCGAACCAACTTTCTGGCACTGCTTCTTGTTTAATTGGGGCTTTCATTGAAAATTACTAAAGGTGACGAAGTCTGATAAAGATAAGATGATATCTGTAATTCAACTTAGTGTTGAAAGAATAATTAAAATATACAGCAGAAATATGTTTTCTATGTGTCAGTAGCAACGATAAAAAACGGCCCACTTTAATAAATAAAATGAGCCATATTTAATCGCCACTAAATTCTTAAAAAAGACTAAAGCACTGCCTCTGGCGACTCCGGTAAAATCTGACCGCCATCAATAATAATGGTCTGACCAGTGACATAACTTGCTTCTTTAGAGGCCAAGAAGCAGACGGCATAACCGATATCTTCCGGTCTACCGAGCTTTCTTGCTGGAATAGAGCGCGCCATTTGCTCCAAATAAGCCTCTCCCTGCGCCTCAAGCCCCTCACTAAGAATATTGCCGGGCATCACTGCATTGATAGTAATACCGTCTTTTGCATACTCTAAAGACGCACTGCGCATAAAACCTAACTGACCTGCTTTACTGGCAGCATAATGGCTCCAACCCGGATAACCGGTGATTGGACCGGTAATAGAAGACGTAATAACTACACGACCATAGCCCTGCTTTTTCATATGCACGAGAGCGGCTTGGGTCACAAAGAAAGTGCCCTTTAAGTTAATATTTTGCATCTCATCCCACTGCGCTTCGGTCATCTCAGCTAAATTAGCCTGTGGAAAAACGCCGGTATTTGAACATAGAATATCCAAACGTCCGTTTTCACTGACCACCTCATCAATCACCGCCTGACACTGTGCCTGAGAAGTAACATCCATTTTTTTAAAGCTGCAAGCTAATTCATTGGCGGTTTGCTGACCCGCTGCTTCATCAATATCAGCAATAATGACCTTGGCGCCTGCTTCTCTCAAGGTTCTGACAATGCCTTTACCAATGCCTTTAGCACCACCGGTAACAATAGCAATTTGATCATTTAATTCAAACATAATTCCTACTCCTTATCCTCGATTAACCTGAAATTAACTACTTACACTAGCTTAACACCAAACAACTAAACATTTTTCGGGGTAAAAAGGATGCTCAATAGCACGCCCGTTAACGCCATAAAGTTGCTGTAAATTATCCTCGGTCAGCGCGTCTTTCGGTTCCGCACAACAGAGAATTTTTTGATCTGCTAAAAGCAATAAGCGATCACAGTAAAAAGCAGCTAAATTGACATCGTGCAAAATCACTAAAACACCAATATCTTCTTCACATAATTGGTGCAGTTTTTGTAAAAGAAATTGCTGATACTTAGGATCTAAACTAGCCGTCGGCTCGTCCAATAAGAAATAAAGTGTCTCATCACTTAAAGAGCGCATAGCTAATAACTGCACCATGACTCTAGCAAATTGAACTCGCTGCTTTTCCCCTCCGGATAATTGTAGATACGACTTACTACGAAATTGAGCGACATCAGCTAAATGTATTGCCTTGGCGATCAAGTCATTTTGTTGTCGACTACTTAGCATGGAAAAGGGATATAGTCCCATCTCCAAAATATCAAGTACTGAGAGCTCAAAGCTAAGTGATGATGACTGCGGCAATACCGCCCTTTTTTTAGCTAATTGCTCTTTGCTAAGGGCATATAAATCCTCATCATTAAGGAGAATAGTCGATTTCTCATCAATGCCTAAACTCTCAGAATCACCGGATAAAATACTCAGCAAGGTGGATTTTCCTGCGCCATTAGCACCTAATAAAGCAACGACCTCACCACCCTGTATGACAACTCCAAGCTCCTCAAGGATAGTCTTGTGACCGCGATAAATAGTTAAGCGCTCAGTCGATAACTGCTGTTGTTTCATTCAATCAATTCCCACTATCGACTACGGTTTTTTAATAATAGCCACAGGAAAAAAGGACCGCCAATCATACTGGTCAGCAAACCAACCGGTAACTCGGCAGGCGCAATCACCGTACGAGCAAAATAATCAGCCCAAATCAGTAGTGTGGCACCACCAAATAAAGAAGCTGGCAGAACATAGCGATAATTACTGCCTAATAACATTCTGACCATATGTGGCACAATTAAACCTATAAAGCCAATACCACCTGTCACCGCAACTAAAGGCGCGATTAATAAAGACACCCCAATAATCATACGCCAACGCAAGCGCTTCATATCAAAGCCTAAATGTTGAACCTCCTGATGCCCTAAAAGCAGCACGTTCATCGCTCGCCACTGGGGCAATAAAAAAGTCAGACACAGGATAGACCATGGCACAATCCCCGCCAGCAAGCGCCAAGTGCCGGTAGCCACACTGCCCATACTCCAGAAAGTAAAATCACGCAATTGTGTATCTGAAACCATATAGGTAAGTAAACCAATCACGCTAAAAGCAATGGCATTAATCGCAATACCGGCAAGCAGCAAACCGGCCACACCACCATAACGCTTACCAATTAAGTAGGCTAATATCGTCGCCCCCAAACTACCGGCAAAAGCCATTGGTGCAATGCCCCAAAAACCACCGCCTAATAATACGATAGAAAGTACTGCACCAAGCGAAGCGCCTGCAGACACCCCAATCAACCCCGGCTCAGCCAAGGGGTTACGAAACAAAGCCTGTAACGCAGCACCGGCAACAGCCAATACACCACCTGCTAAACAAGCTAAAAGTACTCTCGGAAAACGAATCTGTATCAACAAGCGCTGGTGAATCAAATCTTGACCACTTAAGTCACTACTAAACAATAAGCGCGGCAGATCCGATAAAGGAATTTTGACGGAGCCTTGAGTCATTGCCAATAATAAACTTAGTACGGTTAATAAAGTCAACATCAACAGCACCACTACTTTCTGATGACGACTGTTTTTGATCTCAAGGCTGATATCAACGGTCTGGGACATAGACACAAATAAACCCCAACGTCTTAAGGTATTGCTCTAAGCTGTCGGATAGCCTGATGTAGTCTAGGCCCCATGCCAAGTGCTAATAAATCATCGAGTACCACAATGCGTCCGGCAACAGCCGCCGGAGTATTAACAATCACAGGGTCCTGAGAGAACTGCTCCAGACCACCACTTGTTTCTACTGATCCCGTGGTCGTGATAATCACTTCTGGTTGTAGCACCAGAAAACTCTCTTTGGAAACCGGCTTATAACTCTGCTGATCAGCAAAAATATTTTCAAAACCGGCTAATCGCATTAGTTCATTAGCTGACGTTCCTCCGCCGGCTGCTTGAAATGTACCTGTACGATTAACCACCATAGTCGCACGATATGGCTTTGTTGATAAAGTCATCGCTTCCTCGACCGCTGCTTTAACCTCTGCTAACAAAACTTCACCCTCCTGCTTAGCATCTAACACCTCAGCTATCTGAGTAATACGTTCATATAGTGACTCCACCGTACTCCGATCTGAAACACGTTGCACCTTAATGCCAAGTTCGGCAATACGATCCAAGACCTCCTTGGGTCCTGAGTTTTCGGAAGCTAAAATCAACTCCGGGGCCGTCGACACTAAGCCCTCAATACTGATTGCTCGGTAATAACCTACCTGAGGCAATTCTTTTGCTTCAGGCGGGTAAATACTGGACATATCCGTAGCAATAAGCTGATCCTCTTTACCTAAGGCATAAACAATCTCAGTAACCGAACCACCTAAACTCACTATTCCTCCCGCTGCACAGGCGAAAGAGCTAACAAGGCATAGACAAGCGCCTACTAAAAACTTTCGCACAAAACTCTCCTTATTAGGCAGCTAGCGGCGTTTTGCAGAACGACTCTAACAAGCTACGCCATCCTGAAAGCTCAGGAATACCTGGTTTACGTAAACCAAAAAATTGCACCACAACATCACCGTCTTTTGTATATGCCTCAATTGAAGTCACATAGCCATCCACCGTTGGCTTATTAACCACCCACGTCGTATCAATAGCCTCTGTATTGAGGTGTAGATTAAATTTTGGGTCAAGCACGTTAAACCAGGGACCTGTGCGTAATAATTTATGTACTAATCCACCATGAATTTGCACCATGTTCTTATTGCCTACAAAACACATAATGGTCAATTCTTGCTCAGCTGCTTTTTCCAACATAGTTTCAATATCCTCAGAAGCTATTTGCTGTGCTAAATCCTCCCCTGCCGCCGCCAATGCATCTATACGTTTGACATTATGCTTGGCCAAAAGTGGAAAAAAGTCATGTGTGTCTTTGAGTGCCAACCATTCCTCCCTGAAACCTGCTGGCACTTGGCTGTACACAGGCTGCGGCTCGGTGTCAATCAAGGTTGGTACCTTGGTTTTATCTTCTTCAAACTTCTCGATGATAGTTTGTAGTTCAGCTTGATTACTTTTCTCAGTGATATAGACTTTGTGTATAGCAATCCCCTGGCGATCAAAGAACTGCAGACTCTGTCTTGTCTCTTGCTCAACTAGCCATACCGTGCCCCAGTTTTTAAAAAACATTCGCAAGTCAATATCGGGACCTAATACAATCCCGTGAGGGGCCGCTCCAATACCGATTGCTTCGTAACGGCCATGACGCTCATGCACGCACCATGGATTGCGCGTTAGGGCCATCACCTCGTCTAGCGACTCCAAACGTTTAAAAACGGCCTTGTAATCCTCTCCTAAATAACGACTTTTGATACCACAACACTCAGCCTCAACCAAATCACGCTCTTTAACGCCTAAAGTCTGTGCCACTGATAAAGTTCTTAATTTAGGTTGCTCTTGTAACAGCTTTTCACTCGCTGCTTTAAATGCTTGATGATCCATTGCTATTTCTACCTCTATTAAAATATCCATTAAATTAAGCTGTACTTTTGCTCATCAAAATTTAGACTTGGTTCTATACGGCCAACATCTTGCCAAGACTGTATACCCGCCTTTTCGATATCATCACGGCTAAGTGTAGTAACAGATGGCAATTCCTCATCAGCACTGATAGCGGTTAAAGAAAGAGTTGGTAGTTGCGTAACTGGTGCTTGCTCAGTAGTTGTAGAAATTTGTGTTTGGGAATAAGAAGGCATGCTAAATGCGCTCAACACAATTAGCATGGAAACTTTTAATTTCATTAATTGCCTCAGTTAATCATCTGACATAAACAAATTAAATGATAAGCATTATCATTTAATTTGTTTATGTCATTAACTAAAAGAAGATCAAGAAAATTAAGCGAAATTTAATTAATTAAACTAAAGCAAGCTATAAAAGCAAAAAGTATTTCTAAGGTTTAAACCCATAATCCTGATCCAACAATTCCGGATTATCTCTATACAGCTTTTCAATCATTTTAAAAAAGCCCTCTATATACCAAGAAGTATCCTTTTTTCTATAACTAAAAATGATCGGAATACTGACCTTTTCTTCTTCCTCTATCAAACGATAGTGAATATCGCTACGAATTCTCGCCCCTGTCGGCATCACACAGTACCCTACTCCGGCAGCAACCAAGCCGAGCGCTGTTTGTAAACTTTGTACATCATGAATTTCAGAGGGATAAATGCGTTTGTCATGTAAAGCATTTAACACATAGTCAGCAAAACTAGGCGTCGAATTGGATGGGTAAACAATGATACTTTTATTACTTAAAACACTAAGTGGCAAAGGATCTTTACAAGTCGCTAAAGGGCTAGAGTATGGAACAGCTAAGGCCAATCTTTCTTCACGCAAAACCACTCTTGAAATGGCAGGATCATACATCCGCACACGACCAAAACCAATATCAATGCGTCCAGACTTTAAGGCTTCAAATTGCTCAGCGGATGTCATTTCCAAAAACTGCAATCGTGTATTTGGATAAGCGTCTCTGAAGTTTTGTACTAAGCTCGGTAAACCACTATAAATAGTTGAAACTACAAAGCCTATAGACAACTGTTGTTGATAACTTTGGCCAAGCCGCGTCGTCGCAATCTGCATCTGCTCAATACGATTTAGCAACTGAATGCTTTGCTCATAAAATAGGCGCCCTGCCTCAGTTAACTCGATTGGACGACTATCACGCTTTAACAACTGAACGCCTAAAAACTCTTCCAACAATTGAATCTGACGACTCAATGGTGGTTGAGTAATATGCAAGCGTTGTGCAGCCGCAGTAAAACTGCGTTCTTCTGCTACTGCTACAAAATAACGTACTTGCTTAAGATCCATATAGGGTAATCCATAGATTTTGAATTTAAAAACTTACAACACATTGATTTTAATGCGTTTTTTTAACATTATACCTTTTTTGTATGGGCTTAGGCAATTAAAGAATTGGACGATAATTTGACTGGACGGTTTAATGAAACCATCAAGAAAACAATTCATTACAAAGGTTTTAAAGTTATGGTAACAATCGATAACATTGAGACGCTACTGGTAGATTTACCTACCATCCGCCCACACCAACTATCCATGACTACGATGAAAGGTCAAAGCCTGATGATCGTTCGTATCACCTGTTCAGACGGTTCTGTAGGTATTGGTGAAGGTACTACTATTGGGGGTTTAGCTTATGGTGCCGAATCACCCGAAAGCATGAAGCTTAATATTGACACTTATTTTACACCTTTGTTAGTTGGCCAAGATGCCGATAAAGTGCCTTTTTTAATGCAACGCTTAAACCAGGCAATCCGCGATAATCGTTTCGCTAAGTCTGCCATAGAAACTGCGCTTTATGATGCGCTAGGCAAGCGTTTAAAACTATCCGTTGCCGACTTACTTGGTGGCAGCTTACGCAGTAGCCTACCGGTAGCCTGGACCTTAGCTTCTGGCGACACCGCTAAAGACATTGATGAAGCTGAGCAGATGTTAGCCGCACGACGTCATCGTATTTTTAAGTTAAAAATCGGTACTCGCTCTGTTGCTGAAGACGTTGCTCATGTCGCTTCGATTAAAAAAGCTTTAGGTGATCGTGGTCGTATTCGTGTTGATGTCAATATGGCCTGGTCTGAATTAGAAGCTCGTCACGGTATTGCCGCTCTAGCTGACGCAGGTTGTGAATTAGTTGAACAACCTGTCGCTTGTCCTCAAGCTTTACAACGCTTAACTGAGCGCTCATCAATTGCTATCATGGCTGATGAGTCGCTCGTAGGTCCTCAATCTGCTTTTGAATTAGCTAAAAATAAAGCTGCAGATGTATTTGCCATCAAAATCGAGCAATCTGGCGGTATGCGCGCAGCACAAAAAGTAGCAGCAATTGCTGAAGCAGCAAATATCGAATTATACGGCGGCACGATGCTCGAAGGCGCCATTGGCACAGTCGCATCTGCTCACGCCTTTGCAACATTCCACGCCCTTGAGTGGGGCACTGAATTATTTGGTCCCCTATTAATTACAGAAGAAATTTTAGAAACTCCATTGAGTTACGAGAATTTTGAACTACAAATCCCTCAAGGGCCTGGCTTAGGAATCGCTTTAGATGAAGAGCGCATCCAGTTTTTTAATCGTGCTCAGCGCAAGAAGAGTGTAAGTTTAGCAACCAGTGCATAAGTCCATTCTAAATATAAGTATTTATGCCTATTTTTATTTATATAAATGTGTAAGGAGACACCATGAGTGTAAAATTATTTGATACAGCAGAAGTTCAAGCTTTTCTAAAAGAAGCCTGTGGCTTCAACCAAGAAGAGGGCAACCCTCGTGCTAAAGAAATCGTTCATCGTATTCTTAGCGATTTATTTAAAGCAATCGAAGATTTAGATATCACCCCTGACGAATATTGGGCCGGTATTGCCTACTTAAACCAACTTGGCCAAAGCCAGGAAGCTGCTCTTTTATCACCGGGCTTGGGTCTTGACCGCTATTTAGATATGCGTATGGACGCTATCGATGAGCAACTAGGTCTAACAGGCGGTACTCAGCGTATGATTGAAGGTCCTCTATACGTAGCTGGTGCTCCGGTTGAGCAAGGATATGCTCGTTTAGATGATGGTAGCGACAAAGCTGGTCACTTGCTACTCATGCACGGTGTTGTTTATGGTGCCGATGGTAATCCTTTACCAAACGCACAAGTTGAAGTATGGCATGCCAATACTAAAGGTTTCTACTCTCACTTCGACCCAACCGGTGAGCAAAAGCCTTTCAATATGCGCCGCACTATCATCACTGATGATCAAGGTCGCTACAAATTCCGTAGTATTCTTCCTGCCGGTTATGGTTGCCCTCCAGATGGCCCTACCCAGCAATTACTGAATCAGTTAGGTCGTCACGGTAACCGTCCTGCACACCTTCACTTCTTTATCAGTGCAGATGGTCACCGTAAATTAACCACTCAAATCAACATTGATGGTGACCCATACGTTAATGACGACTTCGCTTACGCTGTACATGATGATTTAGTACCTCCTGTTACTGAGGTGACTGATGAAGCCCGTATGAAAGCAGAAGGTATGGAAGCGCCATTCGCAGAAATTGAATTTGATATTCATCTAACTATCTTAGTCGATGGCGAAGATAATCAAGCCGTAGAGCGTCCACGTTTAGTAGGGTAATTAACCACCCCGTTAAACCATCTTTAAAAGATAACAATAATATTTTTGTTAGCCCTTGTTCTGAGCCTTTTAGGCTCAGGCAGGCTCTAACTTCGCCTAAAAAAAGGAAGAGTTATGGAAAAAGTTTATGAAGTTGAGCAGGTACTAAACTCTGCTATGGAAATCGATAAAGATGCCGGTATTTACCGTTGTCGCCGTGATGTATTTACGGACCCGGATCTCTTTGAATTGGAAATGAAGCATATTTTTGAAGGCAACTGGGTATATCTCGCTCATGAGAGCCAAGTTGCTGGAGTAAATGACTATTTTACTACGCATATCGGCCGTCAGCCTATTGTGATTACACGCAGTAAAGACAACGAATTGACAGCCCTGATTAATGCATGTGCTCACCGTGGCGCCACCTTATGCCGCCGTAAGCGTGGTAATCGCGGTAGCTTTACTTGCCCGTTCCACGGTTGGACCTTTAATAACAAAGGTAAATTACTAAAAGTTAAAGATGAGAAAACTACTGAGTATCCAGTGCAGTTTAATACCGATGGTTCTCATGATCTAAAAAAGGTAGCTCGTTTTGAGAGTTATAAAGGTTTCTTATTCGGTAGCTTAAACCCTGATGTTCTACCATTAGAAGAGTACCTGGGTGAAACCAAAGTCATCATTGACCAAATTGTCGATCAATCACCTGAAGGCATTGAGGTTCTAACTGGTAACTCTAGCTACATCTATGATGGCAACTGGAAGCTACAAATGGAAAACGGTGCCGATGGTTACCACGTCAGTAGCGTTCACTGGAACTATCTGGCAACCATGGGTCGCCGTCACGAAGAAGGTACTAAAGCAGTTGACGCCTCTGGTTGGAGCAAGAGTGTTAATGGTGTTTATGGTTTCGAAAATGGTCATATTCTACTTTGGACCAATACAGTCAACCCTGAAGTTCGTCCTATTTTTGACAGTCGCGACGAATTAGTTGAACGCTTGGGCGAAACTAAAACTGATCTAATCATTGGTCAAACACGTAACTTAGGTCTCTATCCAAACGTTTACTTAATGGATCAGTTCTCAACTCAAATTCGTGTAACTCGCCCTATCAGCGTTGATCAAACAGAAGTCACTATTTACTGTTGGGCTCCCAAGGGTGAAAGTGCTGAGCACCGTGCACTCCGTTTACGTCAATATGAAGACTTCTTCAACGTATCCGGTATGGGTACTGCCGATGACTTAGAAGAGTTCCGTGCTTGTCAAGAAGGTTATGCAGCTGCTAGCACTGCCCCTTGGAATGACTTAAGCCGTGGCGCTCCTTTATGGATTGAAGGACCAGATGAAAATGCTAAAAAACTCGGTATTAATCCTTTGCTAAGTGGCGAACGCAGTGAAGATGAGGGTTTATTTGTTTGTCAGCATGATTTTTGGTTAAGTTCAATGAAAGATGCTCTAACTAAAGAAAAAGAGCAATTAGAGCAAGCCAAAGCAGCAGATAACGTAGCTTAAGGAGAATACACCATGGATTACAATTCGATTCAAAGCTTCTTATACCGTGAAGCACGCTTATTAGACGACAGAGAATGGGAAACTTGGCTCACCTGCTACGACGATAATGTTGAGTACTGGATGCCTTGTTGGACTGATGACGACGATTTAAGTAAAGACCCGCATACAGAAGTATCTTTAATTTACTATCCTAACCGCAAAGGTCTTGAAGATCGTGTTTTCCGTATTCAAACAGAACGCTCCAGTGCGTCTCTGCCGGAAACTCGTACTAACCATATGGTTACTAACATCGAAGTTTTAGAAAGCCGGGATAACGAGGTTGATGTACGTTACAACCTGCATACTTTAAGCTTTCGCTACCTAAAAACCGATCATTTTTTCGGTACGGTTTATGTCACTATCAAAAAAGATGGTGATGAGTTGAAAATCAGCAATAAAAAAATCGTATTAAAAAATGACTACATCCGACAAGTGATTGATATATATCACATTTAATTCAAGAGTGAAAATAATGAGCTACAGTATCGCTTTAAATTTTGAAGATGGTGTCACTCGATTTATCGAATGCGGTGAGGATGAAAAAGTATTAGATGCTGCCTATCGCCAACGAATCAATCTTCCTATGGACTGCTCCGATGGCGTTTGTGGTACTTGCAAATGCCAAGCCGAGAGTGGTGATTATGAACTTATCGAAGAGTACATCGATGAGGCACTAACTGAAGATGAAGCAGAAGAAGGGTTAGTACTAACTTGCCAGATGATACCAAAATCTGACTGCGTTATTTCAATACCTGTCGCTTCTACTATGTGTAAGACTGGCACCAATACCTTCAAAGCAACCGTAAAAGAACTACGTCGTTATGATGACGCTGCCTTCGAGTTATTCATTGATGCCAATGAATCGACTCCTGGTTTCTTACCCGGTCAATATGTCAACATCGTCGTTCCTGGCAGCAAAGACCATCGTTCTTATTCTTTCAGTTCTGCCCCGGGCGAGAACATGGCCTTTTTAATCAAGCAAGTTCCTAATGGCTTGATGAGCACTTGGTTAGATACGAGCGCCGAGGCAGGGATTGAAGTTGATTTAATCGGTCCTCTAGGTACTTTCTATCTGCGTCCGGTAACTCGCCCATTACTATTTTTAGCAGGCGGTACCGGTTTAGCACCATTCTTGTCAATGCTGGAAGTGCTAGTCAAACAAGAATGTACTCAGCCTATCACCTTGCTTTATGCGGTTACGCGTGACCAAGATTTGGTACTGGTTGAAGCTTTAGAAGCCTACGCTGAACGTCTGCCTAATTTTTCATTTATGACCATAGTGGCTGACGAAAACTCAACTCACCCACGTAAGGGTTATGCAACCCATCATTTAGAGCCAAACATGCTCAATGACGGTGATGTAGATGTGTATTTATGCGGTCCTCCGCCGATGGTAGATGCAGTCAACGATTACATGAAATCAAACAATATGACGCCTGCAAACTTCTACTACGAACGCTTTATTCCTAGCGTTTAAATTAAGAGTTTCTCATTAATCATTCGTTATGCTTTACCCTTGCAGCTTCTTTGGCTACAAGGGTAATTCAGCCACAAAGAGGATAAAAATGTCTCGACTACGTTTTGAAAAGAAAGTCGTACTAGTCACCGGTGCCGCCCAAGGAATTGGGCGTCGTGTTGCTGAACTGTTACTTGAAGAAGGCGCCAAACTTGTTCTGGTCGATCGTTCTGAATTAGTACATGAGTTAAAGCAAGATCACGTAATCACGCTGACAGCTGACTTAGAGCAGTTTGACGGTGCTCAAACAGCGGCCAATGCTGCTTTAGAACATTTCGGCCGCATTGATGTATTGATCAATAATGTGGGCGGTACGATTTGGACCAAACCATTTGAGCGTTACGAACCTGAACAAATTGAAAAAGAAGTTCAACGCTCCTTATTCCCTACACTATGGTGCTGCCGCGCGGTGTTACCAACCATGTTGGAGCAAGGACAAGGCGCTATCGTTAACGTTTCATCAATCGCTACGCGTAGTGTTAATCGTGTACCTTATGGTGCAGCCAAGGGTGGTGTTAATGCACTGACAGCCTGCTTGGCATTTGAAACCGCTGAGCGCGGCGTACGTGTTAATGCAGTTGCTCCAGGCGGTACCGAAGCCCCACAGCGTAAAGTCCCACGTAATACAGAAACACCAAGTGCTGAAGAGCAAACGTGGTACCAACAAATTGTCGATCAAACCGTTGAAACTACACTTATGAAACGGTACGGCACCCTGGATGAGCAAGCTAATGCCATCTTATTCTTGGCTTCTGATGAAGCATCTTACATAACTGGAACAGTTCTACCTGTTGGTGGAGGAGACCAAGGCTAATCAATAATAAATAGCCGACAGTCACCACAGGTAATATTCACCTTAGCGAGGAGCTAAATATGGAAAAAGTAGATATAAACGACGTTGTCGATCGTGCCAAATTTAACCGTTTTCATTTCGGCGTAATGATGTTATGTGCATTACTGCTGATTTTTGATGGTTACGATTTATTCATTTATGGCGTAGTTCTTCCTGTCCTTATGGACGAATGGAGTTTAACGCCAGTTCAAGCAGGTGCATTAGGTAGTTATGCACTATTCGGCATGATGTTTGGTGCCTTTATCTTTGGTCCAATGGCCGACCGTATTGGTCGCAAAAAAGGGGTCATGATTTGTTTTGTGCTATTTAGCTTAGCTACTTTCTTAACCGGCTTTGCTGAGAGTACTACCCAGTTTGGTATTCTTCGCTTTATCGCCGGCTTGGGTTGTGGTGGTCTAATGCCTAATGCCGTAGCTTTAATGAATGAATACGCTCCACGCCGTTCACGCGGTACCTTAGTGGCTTTGATGTTTAGCGGCTATTCTCTTGGCGGTGTATTGGCAGCCGGTATTGGTATTTTTGCGTTGCCTCGTTTCGGTTGGGAGTTTATGTTCTTTGCAGCAATTATTCCATTATTACTGGTACCGATTTTAATGTGGAAATTGCCCGAGTCTATCGGTTTCTTAGTACGCGAAAACAAAAATGACCAAGCTCGTCAGATGCTGGCTAAGTTAAGCCCAAATACACCAATCAACGCACAAACTGAATTAACCCAAAACATCACCAAAGCTAATTCTGTACCTGTTTTGGATCTATTTAAAGAAGACCGTTTACTTGGTACATTAATGATCTGGTTAGCTTTCTTCTGCTGCTTATTAATGGTTTATGCCTTAGGTTCTTGGTTACCAAAACTTATGGCCAATGCCGGTTATAGCTTAGGTTCCAGTTTATCCTTCTTATTAGCACTTAACTTCGGTGGTATGTTCGGCGCTATTTTAGGTGGTTGGTTAGGTGACCGTTTCGGTTTACCGCGCGTAATGGCTTGGTTCTTTGTTGCCTCTGCGGTATCTATCAGTTTATTAGGCTTTAATAGCCCAATGATTGTGCTATACACTTTGATCGTCATTGCCGGTGCTACGACCATTGGTACACAAATTTTACTCTATGCCAATACCGCACAGTTCTACCCACTATCCGTGCGCTCTACCGGTCTGGGTTGGGCTTCAGGTGTCGGTCGTACCGGTGCAATTGCGGGCCCATTTTTGGGTGGTACACTAATGGCAATGGCTTTACCATTAAAGCTGAACTTCTTTGCTTTTGCCATTCCCGGCGTTATTGCAACCCTCGCCATTCTATTGTTTATTTTTGCCTCACAACGTCAAGCTCGCTCTGTAAAACGGGCGGCAGCTGTTGTGGCTTCTTAGGAGTTTTAAAGTGATTAATAAAATCGTTGACAGCGTAGCTGAAGCTTTAAAAGACGTTAAAGATGGTTCTACCATCTTAATCGGCGGCTTCGGTACTTCGGGTATTCCGGATGCTCTAATTGACGGTTTGATTGAACAAGGCGCTAAGGATTTAACTGTGGTCAATAACAACGCCGGTAACGGCGACCATGGTTTGGCCGCCCTTTTAAAAACAGGGCGTGTCCGCAAAATCATTTGCAGCTTCCCGCGTCAAGCCGATTCTTATATCTTTGATGACTTATACCGCAGCGGGAAAATTGAGCTGGAAATAGTCCCTCAAGGTAATCTTGCTGAGCGTATGCGCGCGGCCGGTGCTGGTATTGGCGGTTTCTTCTGCCCTACCGGCTACGGTACAGAATTAGCGGAAGGTAAAGAAACCCGTTTAATCAATGGTCGTTGGTATGTCTATGAAGAGCCAATCCATGGTGATGTCGCTTTAATCAAAGCCGAATCTGGTGACCGTTGGGGTAATTTAACCTATCGTAAAGCTGCTCGTAACTTTGGTCCCGTCATGGCAATGGCTGCTCAACAAACCATTGCTACTGTGTATGAGCTTAAAGAGCTCGGTCAGCTAGATCCAGAGTGCATTATTACCCCAGGGATCCACGTTAAAAAAATCGTGCAAGTTCCTAGAGTAGCAACCAAAGCCGGTGGCTTTAAATAATTTGACAAGGAGCTGACATGACAACTACATACAAACCTCTTAGCCGCGATCAAATGGCTGCTCGTGTGGCCCAGGACATTCACGATGGCGCTTACGTTAATCTGGGCATTGGAATGCCAACCAAGGTTGCCAACTATTTGCCCGAAGGGATTGAAATTATTCTCCATAGTGAAAATGGCATTTTAGGCATGGGGCCCGCCCCCGCAGAAGGTCAAGAAGATTATGACCTCATCAATGCCGGTAAACAACCTGTCACCTTATTGGACGGCGGTTCTTATTTCCATCATGCTGATAGTTTTGCCATTATGCGCGGCGGTCACCTGGACATCTGTGTTTTGGGTGCCTTCCAAGTATCCGCTAAAGGCGATTTAGCTAACTGGAGCACCGGCGAACCGGGTGCTATCCCTGCCGTAGGCGGTGCGATGGATCTTGCCATTGGTGCCAAGTCAACTTGGGTCATGATGAATTTATTAACTCGCGACGGCGAGAGCAAATTAGTCGCTGAGGCTACCTATCCGCTAACCGGTATTGGATGCGTTAAACGTGTTTACACCGATTTAGCCACCTTCAATTGCACGCCCGATGGTTTAGAAGTTATTGATAGAGTGGAAGGTCTAAGTCATGAGGAATTAGAGCGCTTAGTAGGTATACCTTTAAAACAAGCAGCTAACTAAATCTTAACGTAATTTATTGTAGGAAAAATAATGAGTCAATCTGTTTTTATTTGTGATGCGATTCGCAGTCCATTTGGTCGTTATGGTGGCAGTCTATCCTCTGTACGCCCGGACGATCTAGCAGCCAAAGTTATCAAAGCCATCGTTGAGCGCAACCCATCTCTTGATGCAGCGCTTATCGACGACACTATCTTAGGATGTGCTAACCAAGCGGGCGAAGACAATCGTAACGTCGCTCGTATGGCTACTCTTTTAGCCGGCTTATCCATCGAAGTGCCTGGCAGCACAATTAACCGTCTCTGTGGTTCAGGTTTAGATGCAATTGGTACTGCTGCGCGCGCAATTAAATCCGGTGACACTCAACTGATGCTTGCCGGTGGTGTCGAGAGCATGAGCCGCTCGCCCTTTGTAGTACCCAAAGCAACTTCTGCTTTTTCTCGTAGTAACAGCATCGAAGATACCACCATCGGTTGGCGTTTTATAAATCCGGTAATGCGCGAAATGTATGGCGTTGATGCGATGCCGGCGACAGCTGAAAACGTGGCTGATGACTTTAATATCTCTCGTGAAGATCAAGATATCTTTGCTCTGGCAAGTCAGGAGAAATACGCCGCTGCTCAGAGCGCAGGTTTTTTCAAAGATGAAATCGTTTCTATTGAGGTACCACAACGTCGTGCTGATCCGATTGTTTTTGATACGGATGAGCACCCGCGTGCAACTTCTCTTGAAGCGCTAGCCAAACTAAAAGCCATTGTTCGTCCTGACGGTACCATTACCGCAGGTAATGCCAGTGGCGTAAATGATGGCGCTGCTGTTGCTCTTTTAGCCAACCAAAACATGGTTGAGCGCTTTGGTCTCACGCCTAAAGCTCGTGTTGTCGCCATGGCTACTGCAGGCGTTGCTCCGCGTATCATGGGTATCGGTCCAGTACCGGCAACACGTAAAGTGCTTGAGGTTGCAGGCTTAACACTTGATCAAATGGATGTCATTGAATTAAACGAAGCTTTTGCTGCCCAAGGTCTCGCATGTATGCGTGAACTAGGTATCAAAGATGACGACCCTCGTGTTAACCCAAATGGTGGCGCCATTGCTCTGGGTCACCCATTAGGTGCTAGCGGCGCACGTTTAGTGGCAACTGCCATTAACCAACTACAAAAAACTAATGGTCGCTATGCTCTTTGCACTATGTGTATTGGCGTAGGTCAAGGTATTGCCTTGATCATTGAACGTGTTTAAGGAGTAATAAGATAATGAGCTCTAACATTTATCAATTAGAAACTGCCGCGGGTTCATTTAGAGTCGCTATTGATGGCGCAGAAGATGCACCGGCACTGATTTTAAGTAACTCCCTGGGTACCACCCTGGAAATGTGGGAACCCCAAGTCGAGGCGCTGTCTAAAAAGTTTCGTCTAGTCCGTTATGACACCCGTGGCCATGGTGGTAGTCCGGTAACCAAAGGTCCATACAGCTTTGAACAATTAGCTGCTGATGTGATCGCTATTTTAGATGCTTTAAACATTGAAACCGCTGCATTCTGCGGTGTGTCGATGGGTGGTCATACAGGGCTTCAACTGGGTATCGATGCCCCTGAACGCTTTAACGCGATTGTAGTATGTAATAGCGCCGCTAAGATCGGTACCGCTGAAGCTTGGCAAGAACGTGCAGATAATTTACGCAGCAAAGGCCAAGAAGCCATTAACGAACTGGCGGCTTCTGCCCCAAGTCGTTGGTTCACTGAAGACTTTATTAAACAAAACCCTGAGGTAGTCAAAGGCCTGCAAGATCAGTTTGCCACCTTGGATGCTGAAGGTTATGCTGCGTGTTGTGATGCCCTCGGCGCTTCTGACTTACGTAAGTCACTTAATTGCATCATTGTGCCTACCCTCTTAGTTGCTGGTAAATATGATCCCGTTTGCACCGTTGAGGATGCGCAGAACATGAACGGCTTAATCAAGGGTTCATCAGTCGCTGTGCTGGAAGCCTCACACATCTCTAACGTAGAGGATGCTGATGCCTTCACCAAAACAATCGCTGACTTCATCGAAGCTCAGTAAGTTTTTATTTTAAACCTAATCTATTAAAGGACAAATCATGTTATTCCTAGTTCATATGATCGTAAATATTCCTAAAGACCTGCCCCAGGATGTTGCTCAAGAAATTATCGCAAAAGAAAAAGCTTACTCTCAAGATCTTCAACGCTCAGGCAAATGGCCTCATCTATGGCGTGTAGTGGGTGAGTATGCTAACTACAGTATTTTTGAAGCTGAGAGCAATGATGAATTACACACTATGCTGAGCAATCTACCGCTTTTCCCATACATGGAAATCAAGGTAACTCCTTTAGCTAAGCATCCATCTGCGATCTAAGCGTCAATTAGAAGGCCTATTGAAGCTCAACAACTCATTAACGTCATATTATTAAGTGGTACAAACTATGCGTGATTGGTCATTATCAGCCTGGATGACAGGATTTCTAGCCGTACTGATTTCCTATAGCGGCCCATTAGTGATCTTTATTCAAGCTGCTCATGTTGGCAATATGTCAAATGAGATGTTGAGTTCCTGGATTTGGGCCATATCCATTGGTGCAGGCATCAGTGGTATCGTTCTTAGTGTGATATTAAAAGCACCGATTATTACCGCTTGGTCAGCGCCAGGCACAGCATTGTTACTCAATTTATTTCCAAATATCACTATGCCCGAAGTGGTGGGTGCCTATTTAACCGCAGCAGTTATTAGTGTCATTGTTGCTTTTACTGGTTCCTTTGAGCGTATTGTCAAGCTTGTACCTCAGGGTATTGCTGCCGCAATGATTGCAGGAATTTTATTCCAGTTTGGCATGCAGGCCTTTGTCTCTTCCAGTGAGATGCCTGGTGTGATTATGGCCATGGTCGCGGTCTATTTGATTTGTCGCCGCTTTATACCGAAATTTACTGTTATTTTGGTCGCTCTGGCAGGTTTTGTTTGTGTCATTTTCTTGGACTTAGCTGATTTTTCTAATGTAAAAATTGCCTTGGCTACACCAATATTTACTTGGCCGGAATTTAATCTACCCGTTTTTTTCAGCTTTACCATCCCTTTAGTTGTGGTGAGTTTAACTGGGCAGTTCCTGCCAGGACTAGTTATTTTACGTATGGATGGCTATGAGCGCTCATCAAGAGCTGTCGTTGGCGGTACGAGTTTAATCTCTATTGTGATGGCGTTTTTTGGTGGTATTTCAATTGTTTTAGCAGCCATTACTGCTGCCCTATGTACCGGAAAAGAAAGTCATCCCGACCCTAAAAAAAGATATGTATCCGGTATTGCTAATGGTGTATTTTACCTAATTGGCGGCACCTTTGCCGGCACCATTGTTTTACTATTTAGCGCAATTCCCTCAGCCGTTATTGCAGCCTTAGCCGGTCTAGCCTTAATTGGTGCCATCGTTGCCAATATTAGATTACTCTGCGCAGAATCAAAATATATAGAGCCTGCTGTTATCTGCTTTATGGTGACTGCTTCCAATATGAGTATTGGTGGTATGGGTTCAGCCTTTTGGGGCATTGTACTTGGCATGCTAGCCTACTGGATTTCAAGTTATAAAAAAGTGGAGAAGCAGTCATGAGTCAGACTGAATTATTAAAAAATAAAGAAGCAATATTAAAAGTTTTGCCTCAACACGAGATTACTCTCAAACGTTTAGAAAAACTGGCTAATAAAGACGCCCTACCTGTCGTCACCGTCATGGGTAAATACAATCATGGTAAAAGTCGCTTATTAAATGAGTTAATTGGCGATGATTTATTTGCTGTCGCTGATAAGCGTGAAACCAAAGCCCTACACCTTGCCGAACACGAAGGTATTGCATGGATTGATGCACCTGGTTTAGATGCTGATGTACAAGAAATTGATGATAGTCATGCCGAAGAAGCGCTGTGGGTTGAGTCTGATATTCGTTTTTTGGTTCATGCAGCTAAAGAAGGTGAACTTGATGCCTCAGAATCCAAGCTATTAAAAACGCTCAATCAAGATGAGCAACAAACAAAACGTCAATCACTGTTTGTACTTACACAAATTGATCAAGTCTCTGATGATGAGACCATGGAACGAATTACTAACAGCCTTAATGCTCAATTAGGTGATAGTCCAATCTTTCCGGTTTCTTCTGTAAGGCATCGCAGAGGAGTTGAGCAAGATATTCCTATCTTTATAGAAAAAAGTGGTATACCTGCTCTACAACTGCATTTACAACAAGCCGTAAAAAAGGTGAATGAATATAGGACTTTTGAAGAGAATAACTATTTCACCCAACTAACTAATGAGCTTATTGCTAAACATCAGTTTCATACAGACAAACACGTTGAGTTAAAGCGCGTCGCCGATGAGGTGGAACAAAACTTTATCAACGATTTAACAGCAGCACTGGAACAAGGCGCTGAGGACTTACAAGAAATCATGAAAGAGCCGGAGATTGATCACTCTCTTGACCCTGGTTCCAGCAATGATTTATTCAGAATGTCCGCTGGCAAATCCGATCGTTCACGCATTCAAATTGCTTACTCCCGTGCCTGCCTGTTAATTCGTAGTGTACTAACTAAATATGGCATGCTATACCTCAGTCAAGACGCACAAACTGGTGCATCTAGCTTAAATACGGTGATGGTCGCGGTGATGGGAGTATCAGTGAAATTTCGCCCACAACTACGTCGTATGTTCGGACAGGCTAGTGGACGCGAAGCATTATTACGTGATTTTAAAGTCTACTTTGATAAATCAGAAAATCGCTTACAAGCATTGGCAGAGATTACAACAGAATTAACACAAATTACCACAATTGAAACTGCACAACAGGTGCTAGCTCAGTGGCAGGAATAGGCATATGAGTTACAAACAGGAAGAGACATTTATCAAGGGGCTGGAGAGCTTTGTCTTCGGTGGCCAGGATTTAAGTGCCCAACAACAGGAACTTGAATCTTGGCATTCTGAATTGGAGACTTTTTTACAAACTCATGAATTCTGCACCGAAGGTTTGAAAAAACAGCATCCACTCACCCAAGTAATAAATCAATTTAGTTCACAAAAAGAACAATATCTACCAGCATGGCAGCAGTCTAAAAAAGACCTTAATCCCGCTCTAGATCTAGCAGAAGCCTTTGCAGACAAGCTCATGTTCCTAGTATTCGGTAAATTTAACGCCGGTAAAAGTTCCTTTTGCAACTTGATTGCGGATCGCTTTAAATTTCACCAAAAACAGGTACAACCTTTTATCTTGGAAAATGGCCAAATTCACTACCACGATCAAGCTTTTCAAGAAGGTAGTACTGAAACAACTGCCCATATTCAGGGGGTAATTTTAAATAATCGCTTGGTTCTTATAGACACCCCTGGACTACACTCAATCACCTCTGAAAATGCAGCATTGACTCAGCAATTTTTAGAAAGTGCTGATGGTATTTTATGGTTAAGCAGCTCGACCTCGCCAGGACAAGTCCAAGAGCTACAAGAACTGGCTCAAGAGATTCGTCGACGTAAACCTCTACTGCCTGTGATTACCCGTAGTGACTTTTTAGATGAAATATTTGTTGATAATGACATCAAAAAAGTACTTTGCAATAAATGCCCTGAAAATCGAGCACTACAAGAAGAGGATGTCCTGCAACGTGCCCAAGATAAATTAATTACACTCGGTATGGATGCTAATCTTGTACAGCAGCCAATTTCAATCTCGGTTTACTATGCACGTCAGCACGGATTAACTAATGAGGCACTGGCAGCCGGTGGTTTGTACAATCTCTATCAAGCACTTTTAGATTTGTCCGAGCCAGTGGTAGCCTATAAAGAGCGTAAACCGTTGGCTGTCTTCATCCATTATCTAGAAGAAGTAGTACTTAGGGATATTAATAGCCTTATCGAAGAGATCGAAAAGCTAAAAGCACTACACCAAGCAGAAACTGAAGAACTGACAAAATCTGTCGAAACAGTCAAAACTGCTGTTTGGCAAAACTCTCTTTCTAAACTGCCAGCATTAATGGATAAATTCATTACTTCCGTCAGTGAAAATCCTACAATGCACTTCAATAGAGATTTCAGAGAGATGGTTAAAGACACTTTAAAAGTGGCTCTTAATACAAATTTCGCTATTTATGAATTTGATCTGAATAAGCTTTTGAGTAAAACAGATAATTTAGGTTCAGATATTAAATTGAACTCAGAAAATTATGAAAAATTTTACTTAACCATTGAAGAAAATCTACAGGAACAATTAGATAGTTACGGCAATTTCTTAATTGAGCAAGCGGAAGCTTCTTTAGAGAGAATTATCCAACAACTCAATTTACTTAAAGAGCAGTTAGAGCAAAGGAAAAAAGCGATAACCACTGCATCACATTAATCAGTTCTTAACCTTTAACTTAAAAAAAACAGGGGCTCAACATTAATCGAGCCCCTATTCATTTGCATCTAAGCATTAAAGTGTAGTGAAAACTACTCTTCTACTGCACCAGATTCCTCGTTACCACCTTCAGCAGGTGCTGTTTCAACATCAGAACCTCCTAAAACGCTCTCAAGAGAGACTGGCTCTGATTCAAGGAATGGGTTCTCTTGTTCAGCTGCAGCACTCTCAATAGCGCTACGACCTTCAACCTTCTTACGGCGAGCTAAGTGGTACGCTAAACCTGTACCGGCAGGAATTAAGCGACCAACGATTACGTTTTCTTTTAGACCACGTAATTCGTCACGTTTACCCATCACAGCTGCTTCAGTCAATACGCGAGTAGTTTCCTGGAAGGAGGCTGCAGAGATGAAGGAATCGGTCGACAGAGACGCCTTAGTAATACCCAAGAGGATATTTTGATAAGTCGCCGGCTGACCGTTTTCTGCTACAACACGATCATTTTCATCGAGTAAAGCAGAACGTTCAACCTGTTCACCAGGGATGAAGCTAGTATCGCCAGCATCTTCAATCACTACACGACGTAACATCTGACGCACAATCACTTCGATGTGCTTATCGTTAATCTTCACACCTTGTAAGCGATAAACCTCTTGTACCTCATCAATAACGTACTGAGCTAATCTCTCAATACCTTTCAGGCGTAGAATATCATGCGGATCCGCAGGACCATCAACAATCAGCTCACCTTGGTGTACTACACGGCCGTTTTGTACCTGAATATGCTTCTCTTTTGGAATCAGGAACTCATGCGGTTGACCATCAGTATCGGTAATCACTAAACGTTGTTTACCTTTGGTTTCTTTACCAAAAGAAACCACACCTGATACATCAGCCAAGATACCTGCATCCTTAGGAGAGCGAGCCTCAAATAACTCGACAACGCGCGGTAGACCCCCAGTAATATCTCGAGTCTTCTGAGAATCAATAGGAATACGAGCAACAATCTCACCCACACCAATCTCTTGACCATCACGAACGCGAATTAGCGCACCTACTGGGAAGCTGATTGTGACTGTGTGGCTAGTGTTGTTAGGACCAAGGATCGTAATTTCCTCGCCTTTATCGTCAAGCATTTTAATTTGCGGACGAATATTAGCACGAGTAGCACGTTTCGGTGTAATCACAACCAGTGTTGATAAACCGGTTACCTCATCCGTTTGCTGAGCAACGTTCACACCCTCTTCGATATTATCGAATTTAACCTGACCGGCATACTCAGAAACGATAGGACGAGTTAGTGGATCCCAAGTTGCTAATTTAGCACCTGCTTTCACCTCATCACTATCACCAACCAATACAGTCGCACCATAAGGAATACGATGACGCTCACGCTCACGCTCAGTTATCGGATCAAGGATTAATAACTCACCGTTATTAGAGATTGCAATACGCTCACCCTTGGCGTTAGTCACATAACGCATAGAGGTCAGGAAAGCTACCTTACCGTTAGACTTAGTCTCAACGCTAGATACACTTGCCGTACGAGATGCCGCACCACCAATGTGGAAAGTACGCATCGTTAGCTGTGTACCCGGCTCACCAATAGATTGAGCAGCAATAACACCGACTGCTTCACCACGGTTTACTAAGTAACCACGACCCAAGTCACGGCCATAACAATGGGCACATAAACCGTGACGTGTTTCACACGTTAACGGTGTGCGGATCTTAATCTCATCAACACCAAACTTATTGATTAACTCAACAGCATCCTCGTCCAGCATCGTGCCGGCCGGAAGAACTGTTTCTTGCGTATCAGGATTAATAATATCGACCGCTGCCACACGACCTAAAACACGATCGCCAAGTGGTTCAATGATTTCACCACCCTCAACCTTCGCTTTAACTAAGTAACCATTAGTGGTACCGCAATCATTTTCGATAATCACTAAGTCCTGAGTCACGTCAACTAAACGACGAGTCAAGTAACCCGAGTTCGCTGTCTTCAACGCCGTATCCGCTAGACCCTTACGTGCACCGTGAGTTGAAATAAAGTACTGCAGTACATTTAGACCTTCACGGAAGTTTGCCGTAATTGGTGTCTCAATAATTGAGCCATCCGGCTTAGCCATTAGACCACGCATACCGGCTAACTGACGAATCTGTGTCGCAGAACCACGTGCACCGGAGTCGGCCATCATATAGATAGAGTTGAAAGACTCCTGATCCACCTCTTCGCCATGGCGGTCAACAACTTTTTCAGTTGCTAACTTCTCCATCATCACCTTAGTAACGCGCTCAGTCGCTTTACCCCAAATATCAACCACGTTGTTATAACGCTCTTGAGTGGTTACTAAACCGGAAGAGTGCTGCTTATCAATGGCTTTAACTTCGTCTGAAGCTTGAGCCAAGATGTCAGTTTTAGCAGCAGGTACTAACATATCATCTACAGCAATAGAGATACCCGCTTTAGTTGCTAATCTGAAACCCGATTGCATCAACTTATCAGCGAAAATAACCGTTTCACGCAGACCACAACGACGATATGAGTTATTAACCAAGTTAGAAATTTCTTTCTTCTTAAGTGGCTTATCTAATACACTGAAAGGCAAGCCTTTAGGTAAAATTTCAGAAAGTAAAGCGCGACCTACGGTTGTTTCAACACGTTTAACTTGTTTAACAAACTCACCGTTTTCATCTTTAATCCACTCAGGAAGACGTACTGTAATGCGACTTTGTAACTCGACTGCACCGCTGTTATAAGCACGATGTAATTCATTTAAGTCAGCAAAAATACTACCTTCGCCCTTACCGTTAATACGCGAACGAGTCGTGTAATAAAGACCTAAAACGATATCCTGTGAAGGAACAATCGAAGGTTCACCACTTGCCGGGAATAAAATATTGTTAGAAGCAAGCATCAAGGTGCGAGCCTCTACCTGCGCCTCAATGGATAGAGGCACGTGAACCGCCATTTGGTCACCGTCAAAGTCCGCGTTAAAAGCCGCACACACTAATGGGTGTAACTGTATCGCTTTACCTTCAATTAGGACTGGCTCAAAAGCCTGAATCCCTAGACGGTGCAAGGTCGGCGCACGGTTAAGCATAACCGGGTGCTCGCGAATAACTTCTTCCAAGATATCCCAAACGACAGGTTCTTGTGCTTCTACTAAGCGTTTAGCCGCTTTAGTAGTAGCCACTAAATCCATTGCTACTAAACGATGGAAAATAAACGGCTTAAAGAGCTCCAAAGCCATTAATTTAGGTAATCCACACTGATGTAGTTTAAGCTGAGGACCCACTACGATCACCGAACGACCGGAATAGTCAACACGCTTACCTAATAAGTTCTGACGGAAACGACCGCCTTTACCCTTAATCATATCGGCAAGCGATTTTAACTGGCGCTTATTCTGACCTGTCATGGCTTTGCCGCGACGACCGTTATCCATCAACGAGTCAACAGACTCTTGAAGCATACGTTTTTCGTTACGCACGATAATATCTGGCGCGTAAGATTCGATTAAACGCTTCAAACGGTTATTACGGTTGATCACGCGACGGTATAAATCGTTTAAATCAGACGTTGCAAAACGACCACCGTCTAGTGGTACTAATGGACGCAAATCAGGCGGTAATACAGGTAGCACCTCAAGAATCATCCACTCAGGTTTAATACCTGACTTTTGGAAACCCTCAACCACTTTAAGACGCTTAGAAACTTTCTTTAATTTCGCTTCTGAGGTTGTGATTTTTAACTCTTCACGAAGTACTTCAGCTTCTTTGTCAATATCCAGAGTACGTAGTAACTCACGGATCGCTTCCGCACCCATAAGGGCAACGAACTCATCACCGTATTCGTCAACTTTATTGTTGTACTCTTCTTCAGTCATGATCTGGCCGCGCTGCAATGGCGTCATACCAGGTTCAATCACGCACATTGCTTCGAAATAGAGTACGCGCTCGATATCACGCAAAGTCATATCGAGTACCATACCTAAGCGAGATGGTAAGCTTTTCAGGAACCAAATATGAGCAACTGGACTGGCCAGTTCAATATGGCCCATACGCTCACGACGTACTTTAGCTGCCGTAACCTCAACACCACATTTTTCGCAAATAATGCCGCGGTGCTTCAAACGCTTATACTTACCACACAAGCACTCATAGTCTTTTGTAGGACCAAAAATCTTGGCGCAGAAAAGACCATCACGTTCAGGCTTAATCGTACGATAGTTGATGGTTTCAGCCTTACGAACCTCACCGTAAGACCACGAACGGATCTTTTCCGGTGAAGCAATACCAATTTTGATTGCATCAAACTGCTCATCCGGAGCAATTTGTTTGTATAGACTTAATAAACCATTCATTACTTTTTACCCTCCAACTCCATATTTAGAGCTAGTGATCGAATTTCTTTAACCAAGACGTTAAAGGACTCAGGCATACCGGCATCAATAGAATGCTCGCCCTTGACGATGTTCTCGTGAACCTTCGTACGACCGGCAATATCATCCGATTTAACGGTTAACATTTCTTGTAACGTGTAAGCTGCACCATAGGCCTCTAATGCCCACACCTCCATCTCACCGAAACGCTGACCACCAAATTGAGCTCTACCGCCCAATGGTTGCTGAGTCACAAGAGAATACGGACCAATAGAACGTGCGTGCATCTTATCGTCAACTAAGTGGTGTAGTTTCAAATAGTGCATATAACCCACTGTGACCGGACGGTCAAATAACTCACCGGTACGGCCATCAATCAAGTTAACCTGTGTACGAGAATCAGTCAGACCAATGCGATCTTTTAACTCATCCGGATAAGCCAGTTTCAACATGTGTTGAATTTCTTCTTCTACTGCACCATCAAATACCGGAGTCGCTAATGGTAAACCTGAGCGAAGATTTTTAGCCATCTCGATAACTTCATCATCTGACAAGCTATCTAATTTTTCTTGCTTACCAACATCATTGTAGACTTTATCCAAATACTCACGGATATCGTTCACCTGAGTACTACGCTCGCTTTCAAGCATCTCATTAATACGGTGACCAATACCTTTGGCAGCCCAACCCAGGTGAACCTCTAAGACCTGACCGATGTTCATACGAGAAGGTACGCCCAGCGGGTTTAAAACGATGTCCACTGGATTACCGTCAGCCATATAAGGCATATCTTCAATCGGTACAATATGAGAAACCACACCCTTATTACCGTGACGACCTGCCATCTTGTCACCAGGTTGCAGGCGACGTTTAACAGCCAGGTAGACCTTAACCATTTTGATAACGCCTGGAGGTAACTCATCACCTTGAGTTAACTTCTTGCGCTTTTCATCATACATGCGCTCAATTTCAACGTGCTCAAAGTCAATTGACTCTTTAGCATGCTCAAGCGTGGTTTGAGTTTCTTCATCAGCTAAGCGAATATCGAACCAGAAATTTGGATCCAAGTTCTCTAAGTACTCCTCAGTTAACTCATTACCTTTTTTCAAGCCCTTAGGACCACCGTTAACTACTTGACCAACCAAGATCTTTTGTAGACGTTCAAAAATATCATTTTGAGCAATACGGAAACGGTCATCCAAGTCAATACGATAACGTTCTAACTCAGCATCAATAATTGACTGAGCACGCGCGTCAGGCTTCTCACCTTTAGCTGTTAATACTTGAACGTCAATAACAGTACCGTTCATACCAGATGGCACGCGTAAAGAAGTATCCTTAACATCAGCAGCTTTTTCACCAAAAATCTGACGTAATAAACGCTCTTCAGGTGTTAAAGGAGTTTCAGATTTAGGCGTAACCTTACCCACTAAAATATCATCAGTGCGGACCTCTGCACCAATGTGAATAATGCCTGAATCATCTAAACGATTTAACTGAAGCTCAGGAACGTTGGAGATATCGCGAGTAATTGACTCATCACCGAGTTTAGTCTGACGCGCAACAACGGTTAACTCTTCAATATGGATTGAGGTATAACGGTCCTCAGAAACTACTTTCTCAGAAATTAGAATCGAGTCCTCAAAGTTATAACCATGCCATGGCATGAAAGCGATCAACATATTTTGACCTAAGGCTAGTTCGCCCAAGTCAGTTGAAGCACCGTCTGCTAACACATCACCGGCTGCAACAGTATCACCACGTTTAACGATAGTGCGTTGGTTAATATTCGTGTTTTGGTTAGAACGAGTGTATTTAGTCAGGTTGTAAATATCTACACCTACCTCACCGGCCGCAGCTTCTTCGTCATTTACTCGAATCACAATACGCTGGGCATCAACGTGGTCAACGACACCACCACGCTTAGCTTGTACTGCAGTACCAGAGTCGGTAGCAACAATTCGCTCAAGACCAGTACCTACTAAAGGTTTTTCGGGTTTCAAGCAAGGCACTGCCTGACGTTGCATGTTCGCACCCATGAGGGCACGGTTAGCATCATCATGCTCCAGGAATGGAATTAATGAAGCAGCTACTGACACAATCTGTGATGGCGCAACGTCCATATACTGAACGTTTTCCGGTGCCGTCATGATGGTTTCACCATTTTCACGACACGCAATCAAATCATCAATAAACTTATGGTCTTCATCTAACTCAGCGTTCGCTTGGGCAATAACGTAATTTGCTTCTTTAATTGCTGATAAATACTCAATTTCTTCAGTAACCTGGCAATTTTCAACCTTGCGATATGGTGTTTCTAAGAAACCATAATTGTTAAGGCGTGCGTAAAGAGCCATTGAGTTAATTAAACCAATGTTTGGACCCTCAGGCGTTTCAATAGGACACACACGACCGTAGTGCGTTGGGTGTACGTCACGAACCTCGAAGCCCGCACGCTCACGAGTTAAACCACCCTGACCTAAAGCAGAAACACGACGTTTGTGCGTCACTTCTGAAAGTGGGTTAGTTTGGTCCATAAACTGCGATAACTGGTTAGAACCGAAGAACTCTTTAACTGCAGCAGAAATTGGCTTGGAGTTAATAAGGTCATTAGGCATCAAGTTATCAGATTCAGCAGAACCCAAGCGGTCTTTAACAGCACGCTCAACTCTGATTAAACCGGCACGGAATTGATTTTCAGCCAACTCACCAACACAACGAACACGACGATTACCTAAATGGTCAATATCATCAATCTCGCCCTTACCGTTACGTAAGTCTACCAACAACTTAATTGTTTTTAAAATGTCGTCATTGGTTAAAGTTAAAGAGCCGTCAGAACTATCAGTTCCATGTAGGCGGCTATTAACCTTCATACGACCTACACGCGATAAGTCATAACTATCTTCACTGTAGAAAAGACGTTGGAATAAAGCTTCAACAGCTTCTTCGGTTGGCGGCTCACCAGGACGCATCATACGGTAAATAGCGATACGCGCAGCATTATCATCAATAGTGTCATCTGTACTCAAGGTAGTAGAGATGTATGGACCCTTTTCTAATTCGTTGATATATAGGGTCTCTATTGTTTTGATACCAGCAGCGCGCAAAGCGGTTAACATTGCATCAGTGATCTCAGCGTTAGCCTCTGCCAAAACCTCACCGGTTTCAGAATCAATGATATTTTTAGCTAAATAACGACCAACTAGAAACTCGTCATTTACAAGGATCTGATCCATGTTCGCTTCAGCGAACTGACGCAAATGTCTAACGTTGATACGTTTGTCTTTTTCTACTAAGACATTACCTGCTTTATCAACTAAATCAAAAGGTGCTGTTTCACCTCTCCAACGCTCAGGAATAAACTCTAAAAGCGCTCCAGCTTCTTTAACTTCAAAACTATCGAAATCAAAGAACTCAGCAAGGATCTGCTCAGCAGTCATGCCAATGGCTTTTAATAAAGTAGTCACCGGCATTTTACGACGACGGTCGATACGGAAATATAGATTATCCTTAGCATCGAATTCGAAGTCTAGCCATGAGCCACGATATGGGATAACGCGGGCAGAGAATAATAATTTACCGGAGCTTTGGTTTTTACCACGATCATGTTCAAAGAACACACCAGGAGAACGGTGTAACTGAGACACGATAACGCGCTCAGTACCATTAATTACAAAAGAACCAGTATCTGTCATTAGGGGTACTTCACCCATAAAGACTTCTTGTTTTCTAACTTCTTTAACCGTAGGCTTACTGGCATCACGATCCATAATCACTAGGTTGATCGTGGCGTATAATTGAGAACCATAGGTTAAGCCTCGTAATTGACATTCTTTAACATCAAAAACGGGGGCTTCCAAGCGATAACTTTCAAACTCTAGACGAGCGTAACCGTTATTGCTTTCAATTGGGAAAATGCCTGTAAAAGCGGCATGCAAACCTTCATCTTTGCGTTGGCTATGGTGGACATTTTGCTGCAAAAACAAATCATATGAATTGAGCTGTGTTCCTAGAAGGTTTGGTACTTTTTGAATGTCTTCGCGCTTGGCGAAGCTCTTACGAATACGTTTACGTTCTGTATACGAGTAAGGCATGAGCACTCCAACTCGAGATGGTTAGCTGATTACTAGTCGTTGTA